>NZ_JBMDKF010000042.1:0-25434 GCF_057809575.1 Azospirillum sp. FG154
GCTCCGTTCGGACCGCGTCGGCGCTGTTCGCGTCGGGAGGCGCTTTATAGGCGGGGCGACTTGACCACGCAACTGCTTTCTTCGGGCGTAATGCATTTTTTTGACACACCCCTTCGCCCGCAAATTGGAACATCCATATATGGGCGGCTTGACCTTCCCCGATCATCGTCGCCCTGCCCCAAGCCGGGACCGCAAAATCGGACAATTGGAACGCCAGCAGACACGAATGGCAGGGTGGCGCGATGATGAGCACCAAAAGGCAGCAAACACTTGACCGCCGACGCACGGCGGATCATCAAGACGGGGACGTCGCAAGCAGACGGCGGCTCCTCAAGGCAAGAATGATTCGCAAGGTTGGTCGGTGTTTATCGTGCTTTCAACAGACCGCAACGGATCGTTCCACCGCCCCCCTTGGGAGATGACATCTCCGCTTGCGGGCAACTCTTCTTTAACCAACGGATCCTACAACGGACGAGCGGCGACCAGCCGCTGTCAGCCGACCGCCGGAGCCGTGTCTTGATCGGATCCGCAAGGCGCCGCCGCGCTGATTCCCAAAGGAAGGCTGATACAGCGTGACATTGCTGAGCGCACGGGCATCCATCCAGGACGAGGCCCCGTCTTCCCTTCTTTCCACACCGCTGACCGCCGCTCTCCACATCGGGGGCGTGAACGGGTCATGGCTGACCGGCGTTGTGGAGCCGTCTTTTTTACGCGATGAACTGCTGGGCGATATTCCCGCCGCCAGCGCCGCGCGCGCGCCCGGTCACACGGCGATTTTGTTCGATGGCCGCCGCGTCAGCTACGCTGAGCTGGACGCGCGCGCCAACCGCGTCGCCCATGGGCTGCGGGCGCGCGGCATAGGGCGGGGGTGTTACGTTGGCCTGTGGATGGCCCGTTCCCTGGATCTCCATGTCGCTTTGCTGGGCATCCTGAAGGCGGGCGCGGCCTATTTGCCATTTGACGCCGACGCTCCGACGGAGCGTGTGGCCATCAGCTTGGCCGATTGCGCGGCCCCGGCCCTTCTGGTCGATCTCGTCACCGGATCGAAAGCCTCCGCCTTGGGCGTTGAGACTCTGCGGATTGGCGACGTGCTGTCCGATGACGACCGCGCCATCGATCTGCGGGCCGAGGGCGTCACCCCGGACGATCCGGCTTACGCCATCTACACCTCGGGTTCGACCGGCAAGCCCAAGGGCATTGTCATCAGCCACCGCAACATCTGCCATTACCTGCGCGCCGCCAACAGCGTCTATGGCCTGACCGCCGAGGACGTGGCGTTTCAGGGGGCTTCGGTCGCCTTTGATCTGTCTCTGGAGGAAATCTTCGTCCCCTATCTGGTTGGCGCCACCCTATGGGTGGCCAGCCGCCAGACCTTGGAGGAAGTGGACCGGCTGGCCGACGTGCTGACCGAAGCGGGCGTCACCGTTCTGGACACCGTCCCCACCCTGCTGGCGATGATGCCGCGCGACATTCCATCGCTGCGCGTCATCATTCTGGGCGGCGAAGCCTGCCCGCCCGCCATCGCCGCACGCTGGTGCCGACCGGGCCGCCGCCTGTTCAACAGCTACGGCCCGACCGAAACGACGGTGGTCGCCACCATCGCCGAGGTGCGCCCGGACAGCCCCGTCACCATTGGCCGCCCAATCCCCAACCACACCGCCTATGTCGTTGACGAGGCGTTGGCTTTGGTTCCGCCAGGCACGCAAGGCGAATTGTTGATCGGCGGTCCCGGCGTGGCCCAGGGTTATCTGGGGCGTCCCGATCTGACGGCGGAGAAATTCATCGCCAACCCGTTCCAGCCCGATGGATCAGCCCCAACGCTCTATCGCTCGGGCGACGCGGTCAGCGTCGATGAGAACGGCAATCTGCTGTTCCATGGCCGCATCGACGATCAGGTCAAGATTCGCGGCTTCCGCCTCGAACTGGGGGAGATCGAAGCCAAGCTGACGGACCTTCCCGGCGTGGCGCAAGCCACGGTCGTGCTGCGCGCCGACTACGGGCTGGATCGGCTGGTCGCCTTTCTGGTCGCCCAACCCGGGACCGACCTGGACGTCGCCGCGTTGCGCGCGGCGTTGCGCGCCCAACTTCCCAGCTACATGGTTCCCGCCCATTACGAACGGGTGGACAGCCTGCCTCGCTTGACCTCGGGCAAAGCAGACCGCAAGACGCTGCAAACCGTCACACTGACGGAAGACAACGGCGCCGACGAACAGGACGAGCCGCGCAGCGCGACCGAAGCCGCCCTATTGAGCGCCGCCCGCCGGGTTTTTCCGGGTCAGAGCATTCCATTGGAAGGCGATTTCTTCCTGGATCTCGGTGGTCACTCGCTGTTGGCCGCGCGCTTCGTGTCAGCGGTGCGGGAAAACGCCGAACTGGGTGTGCTGACTTTGCAGGACGTCTATGGCGCCCGCACCCTGCGCGCGATGGCCGAACGGCTGGAGGCCAAGGCCCCGCGCGGCGCGGGCGGCAAGGCCGTCCCCCCTGCGGATTTGTCTTTCACCCCGCCGCCGCTGATGCGCCGCTTCCTCTGCGGTTTGGCGCAGGCGGCGGCGTTGCCCTTCATCCTGGCGCTGATGACGGCGCAATGGTTGGGCGTGTTTGTCAGCTACATGCTGCTGTCGGGCGAAGACGCCACGATGTTCCAAGAGGTTGGAACCTTGCTGGGCGTCTACGCCGTCATCAACATCGCCACTCTGGTCATCGCCATCGCCGCCAAATGGCTGGTGATCGGGCGGACCAAGCCAGGCCGCTACCCCTTGTGGGGCGTGTATTATTACCGCTGGTGGCTGGCGCAACGCTTCATCAGCCTGGTCCATCTGAAATGGTTCCAGGGATCGCCGGTGATGCGCGTCTTCCTGCGCGCGCTGGGCGGCAAGGTTGGCGACGCGGCGTTGATCGGCGAGATCGAGTCCGGAGCGCTGGATCTGGTCAGCATCGGGCGGGGCGCGGCCATCGGCGGCAAGGTCAAGCTGGCCAACGCCGAGGTCATCGGCAACGAACTGGTGATCGGCTCCATCGACATCGGCGCGGACGCCTACATCGGCACCTCCTGCGTCATCGGGCATGGCGCGGTGATCGGCGAGGGAACCGAACTGACCGATCTGACCGCGCTGCCCGCCGGGGTGGAAACCGGCGCTTATGAAAAATGGGACGGCTCCCCCGCCCGCAAGATCGGCGTGGTGGACCGCGACGCCTTGCCGGAAGAGGCGACCGCCGGGCCGCTGCGCAAGACGGCGCAGGCGATCATCTACGCCCTGGCCCTGCTGGCGCTGCCGCCCATCGCCTTGATCCCAATTTACCCGGCCTTCTATCTGTTCGACCGGCTCGACGCCATGATGGGCGGGCTGTTCAAGGTCAATTACCTCTATTACGTCCCAGCCATCGCATGGCCGACGGCGATGGCCCTGGTCGGCGTCACCGTCTTCCTGATCGCCGGGGTGCGCTGGGTGTTGTTGCCGCGCGTCCAGGCCGGAACCTACTCGGTCCACAGTTGGTTTTACGTCCGCAAATGGATCGTCGCCCTGTCGACCGAGGTGATGCTGGAAACCCTCAGCTCGCTCTACGCCACCGTCTACATGCGGGCGTGGTATCGGCTGATGGGCGCCAAAATCGGGCGTGACGCCGAGATCTCGACCAACCTCGCCGGACGCTATGATCTGGTGGAGATCGGCGAGAAGTGCTTCATCGCCGACGAGGTGGTGCTGGGCGACGAGGACATTCGGCGCGGTTGGATGGAGCTGAAGCCGGTCAAGACCGAGGCCCGCGTCTTCGTCGGCAACGACGCCGTGGTGCCGCCGGGGGCGATCATCCCGACCGGCTGCCTGATCGGCATCAAGTCCAAGCCACCGACCAATGACGAGATGCAACCGAACGACACCTGGTTCGGCAGCCCGCCGATCAAGCTGCCGGTGCGCCAGAAGTTCGACAACATCTCGTCCAATTGGACCTTCGAGCCGTCGCGCGCCCGCCGTTTGGGCCGCGCCCTGTTCGAGGCGTTCAGCCTGTCGATGCCGACGATGCTGTTCATCACCTTCGGCACCTTCGCGGTGGAGCTGTTCGCCCCGGCGATCATCGACGGGCGTTATCGCGATTTCCTGTGGCAGTTCATCGGCGTCAGCGTCGCCATCCCGTCGGCCATGGTGCTGATGGTCGTGCTGGTCAAATGGGCGCTGATGGGTCGCTACACCCCCACCATGAAACCCATGTGGTCCTGGTGGGCGATGCGGACCGAAGCGGTGGCCGTGCTCTATTGGGGGTTGGCGGGCAAGGTTCTGCTCGACCATCTGCGCGGCACGCCGATGCTGCCCTGGGTGCTGCGGCTGTTTGGCACGAAGTTTGGCCAGGGCGTCTTCATGGACACCACCGACATCACCGAATTCGATTGCGTGTCGATCGGCGATTACACGGCGGTGAACGCGTTGTCGGCCTTGCAGACCCATCTGTACGAGGATCGGGTGATGAAGGTTGGCCGCGTGTCGGTCGCCCAAGGCGTCACCGTCGGGGCCGGGGCCACCGTGCTCTACGACACCCACGTCGGCGAATTCGCCCGGTTGGGACCGTTGACGCTGGTGATGAAGGGCGAAGACATTCCGGCCCACACCGAATGGGTCGGCGCGCCCGCCGAACCGGCGGAACAGGCCCCATCGGACGCCTCGGGCGGTCTGAAGGCGGCGGCGTAAGCAGTCGGCCAAGCCGCAACCAATCAAGGGCTGCGCTTTGCCGCAGCCCTTTTTGTTGGGCGCTATCGCCGCAGCCGCCCCGTCGCGTCCGCCTTATCGTTGTGTCGTCCCCCCAGCGGTGTATAAGGGGGGCCGAGCGCGGCCCCGCCCCTTTCCGCGCGCCGGGGATTGATCCGGCGGACCGGAAAAGCGGCGAACCGCACACGGATATTGCCGAAGGAACGCCCCATGCCCGACGACATCGCCTCAGCCAACGGAGCCGCTGGCCTGTTTCCGCTCGCCAAGGACGAAACGACCTACCGCAAGCTGTCTTCCGACCATGTGTCCGTCGTCGATTTCGACGGCGAGCAGGTTCTGAAGGTGGAGCCGGAAGGTCTGCGTCTGCTGGCCGAGGCGGCCTTCGCCGACATCAACCATCTGCTGCGCCCCGGCCATCTGGCCCAGTTGGCGAACATTTTGAAGGATGACGAGGCCTCGCCGAACGACAAGTTCGTGGCGCTCGACCTTCTCAAGAACGCCAACATCGCCGCCGCCGGGACGCTGCCGATGTGCCAGGACACCGGCACCGCCATCATCATGGGCAAGAAGGGCCGCCGCGTCTGGACCAAGGGCGGCGACGAGGCCGCGCTGTCCGAAGGCGCGCGCGACGCTTATCTGAAGCGCAACCTGCGCTACAGCCAGCTCGCGCCCATCTCGATGTATGAGGAAAAGAACACCCGCAACAACCTGCCCGCCCAGATCGACATTTATGCGGAGGGCGAGGATTATTACAAATTCCTGTTCATGGCCAAGGGCGGCGGGTCGGCCAACAAGACCTTCCTCCATCAGGCCACCCCGTCGGTGCTGGCCCCCGACCGCTTGCTGAAGTTCCTGGAAGACAAGATCCGCTATCTCGGCACCTCGGCCTGCCCGCCCTACCATCTGGCCATCGTCATCGGCGGCCTGTCGGCGGAACAGAATCTGAAGACGGTCAAGCTGGCCTCGGCCCGTTATCTGGACGGTCTGCCGACCAGCGGCGGTGAAGACGCCCACGCCTTCCGCGATCTGGCGATGGAGGCCGAGGTTCACAAGCTGACCCAGAACATGGGCATCGGCGCCCAGTTCGGCGGCAAGTATTTCTGCCATGACGTCCGCGTCATCCGCCTGCCCCGCCATGGCGCCTCGCTGCCCATCGGGGTTGGCGTCTCCTGCTCGGCGGATCGCCAAGCGGTCGGCAAGATCACCAAGGACGGCATCTTCCTGGAGCAGTTGGAAACCGATCCGGCCCAGTATCTGCCGGAGATCGGCGACGAGCATCTGTCCGACACGGTCGTCAAGATCGACCTGAACCAGCCGATGGCCGACATCCGCGCCACCCTGTCCCAGCACCCGATCCGCACCCGCCTGTCGCTGACCGGCTCGCTGATCGTCGCCCGCGATCTGGCCCACGCCAAGCTGCGCGCCCGTCTGGACGCGGGCGAGCCGCTGCCGGATTACTTCAAGAACCACCCGATCTATTACGCCGGCCCGGCCAAGACGCCGGAAGGCTACGCCTCGGGATCCTTCGGCCCGACCACGGCGGGGCGGATGGACAGCTTCGTCGATCAGTTCCAGGCGGCGGGCGGCTCCATGGTCATGCTGGCCAAGGGCAACCGCAGCCCCGAAGTGACGGCGGCTTGCAAGGCGCATGGCGGCTTCTATCTCGGCTCCATCGGCGGCGCCGCCGCCCGGCTGGCGCAGGATTGCATCAAGAAGGTCGAGTGCGTCGAGTATCCCGAATTGGGCATGGAAGCCATCTGGCGCATCGAGGTCGAGGATTTCCCGGCCTTCATCATCGTCGATGACAAGGGCAATGATTTCTTCAAGGAATTGAAGCTCGCGTAAGGCCGACTTGCCGTTCCTCGCGTCCTGCGCCTATCATGGCCGGGACGCGAGGGAGGCTTTCGGCATGGACGGCGCACAGGACCGACCGGGGCAAAAACGCCCGGTGACGGTGTTGTTGGACGAGGAGTTGGCGCGCCGCGCGGAATCCCTGACCGGCAACCTGTCGGATCGGGTGGAGAAGCTGTTGACCGACTATGTCGCCCAGGAGGAGCGCGACCGTCGGCTCGACGCGGCCATCGCCGCCCTCAACGAGTTCGACGCGATTCATGGCTCCTTCGCCGACCAGTATCTTGACGATCTCTGATGCCTCAGTTTGACGTTCACCGCAACCGGAGCGCCAACCGTACCGGCGTCCCATATCTTTTGATCGTGCAATCGCAGCGATTTGATCCGAGCAACCGCCGGGTGGTCGTGCCGTTGCTGCCCGCCAACAAGGTTCGCGCGACCGATCCATCATTCACGCCCGTTTTCATGGTCGATCAGCGCGACGTGGTTCTCCACCCATTGCAAATTGTTTCCATTCCCTCCGACCATCTCGGCGAGAAGGTCTGTTCGCTCGCGGACGACGGCGACCGCATCATTGCGGCGCTGGATTTGTTGATTTCTCGCGCCTGGGGATAAGCCACCCGTGACACCCGCCCAAATTCAAGACCGCATCCTCTTCCGCGACGGTCTGATGCTCATCATCGACAAGCCCGCCGGGTTGCCGGTCCACGCCGGGCCAGCGGGCGGCCCCAATCTGGAACGGCACTTCGACGCCCTGCGTTTTGGCTTTCCCAAAGCCCCGTCGCTGGCCCACCGGCTGGACCGCGACACCTCGGGCTGTTTGATACTCGGTCGCCACGCCAAGGCGCTGCGCAAGATCGGCATCCTGTTCCAGGATGGCAAGGTGGACAAGACCTATTGGGCGGTGGTCGCCGGATCGCCCCCGGCGGAATCCGGGCGCATCGAGTTGACGCTGTCCAAGGTCTCGAACAAGACCGGCGGCTGGCGGATGGTCGGCGGGCTGCCCGACGGGCAAACCGCCATCACCGATTATGTGGTCAAGGGCCGGGCCAACGGGATGACGTGGCTGGAATTGACTCCGCACACCGGGCGAACCCACCAGATCCGCGTGCATTGCGCCTCCATCGGCTGCCCGCTGCTGGGCGATCCGCAATATGGCGGGCCGGACGGGCATCCGCTGCATCTGCATTCGCGCGCGATCTCCCTGCCGCTCTACCCAAAGCGTGAGCCGGTCGGGGCCGTCGCCCCGATTCCCGCCCACATGCGGGCCGCGCTGGCCGCTTGCGGGTTTGCCGAAGACCCAAATCAGGGGTAGGCTTCTTCATCGCTGCATTGCAGCATGACGATTCCGAGGACGCGCATGATCCCCATTGGCGCCACCACCGCCCGTTGGATGACCTTGCGCTACGGCGTCGCGCTGGCGTTGATCGCGCTGGGCACGCTGGCCGGTTTCGTGATGACCGAGCGGGTGATTGGTCAGCATGAACGGATGCTGGAGGTGGTCAATGTTTCAGGCCGCCAGCGCATGCTGTCCCAGCGCACCGCTTTGCTGGTCGAACAGCTCAAGCACAACCCGGACGCCTATTCCCGCGCCGATTTGGCCCGCCAGTTGGTCGAAGCCACCGACATGTTCGAGGCGGCGCACCGCCGGTTGAGCGGGCAGGCCAATCCCGCCGACGGCCCGGCTTTGGGGCCGCCGCCCAAGGATCTGTTCTTCGGCGGCTTCGATCCCCTCGACCCGTTGGTGAGCCGCCACATCGCCGCGTTGCGCGCCGTCATCGCCGCCGCCCCCGGCGGCTTGCCCCCCGGCATGGCCGAGGCCGATTACGTGACCGCCCAGGCCCTGGGGCCGTTGCTCGACCGGCTGGAGATCATGGTCGCGCTCTATCAGGAGGAAGGCGAGGCGGGCTTCCACTCCTTGCACCGGATGGGAATGGCGGCGTTGATCCTGACGCTGCTGACGCTGATGGTCGAGGCGTTGGTGATCTTCCGCCCAATGACCCGCCATGTCCGCGACCAGTTCACCGAAATCGCCCGAATGACCGACGCCATCGAGCGGGCCAACGCCACGCTGGAGCAGCAGGTGCGCGAACGCACCGCTGAATTGCACGCCGCCAAGAACGCGGCGGAGCAGGCCCACCGCGCCAAATCGCGTTTCCTCGCCCACGCCAGCCACGATCTGCACCAGCCCTTGCAGGCCATCGGCATGTTCACCGGCATGCTGGAACGCCAGAGCCAGACCGCCAAAGCGACGGCGATGCTGACCGATCTGAAGGCGGCGCAACGGTCGATGCGCGATCTGCTGAACGCGATTTTGGAAATCTCAAAGCTGGAATCCGGCGTGGTGTCGCCCAAACCCACCGACGTCCCGCTCTCCCCCCTGCTCGACCAGTTGGAAGCCGAATTCGCGGGACAGGCCGAGGCGAAGGGTTTGCGTCTGCGCGCCGTGCCGACCGACGTCGTGGCGCACAGCGATCCGGCCCTGCTGGAGCGCATCGTCCGCAACCTGATCGCCAACGCCATTCGCTACACCGAAGAGGGCGGCGTGCTGGTCGGCTGCCGCCATCGCGGCGGCGGGTTGTGGATCGAGGTTTATGACAGCGGACGCGGCATCGCCGAAACCGACCGCCGCCGCATCTTCGAGGAGTTCGTCCAGCTCGACCGCCCCGACCGCGACCGCAGCGAGGGAATCGGTCTGGGCCTGGCCATCGTCGAACGTCTGGCCCGCCTGCTTGGCCATCCTCTCACTGTCCGCTCCATCGAAGGCAAAGGCGCTGTCTTTTCCGTCCAAGTGCCGGAGGTTACGCCCCGTCGGAGCGCGCCACCGGCAAGCGGACGCTGACGGTCGTTCCCTCCCCTTCCCGGCTGCGGACATCCAACGTGCCGTGCAGCAGCTCGACGAAAGAACGCACCAACGGCAGGCCGAGGCCGGTGCCGCCCGCCCGGCGGGACAATTGGCTGTCCACCTGCCCGAAGGGCTGCAAGGCGATGGCGATGCCCTCGGCGCTCATGCCGATTCCGGTGTCCGCCACCTCGATCAAGATCCGGTCATGGTCGGGCCGCACCCGCAGCGACACCTGACCACCCGAACCCGTGAACTTGACCGCGTTGGACAGCAGGTTCAGCAAAATCTGCTTCACCCGCACCGGATCGCCCAGCAAAAGCGGCGTGTCCTCGGCCACCGAATCGAGCAGGGTGATGCCGCCCTCCTCCGCCCGCTCGGCGATCAGCAGCAACGAGCTGTCCACCGCGTCGCGCACATTCATCGGCTGAGGGTAAAGATCCAGCTTGCCCGCCTCGATTTTGGCGACGTCGAGAATGTCGTTGATGACCGCCAGCAGATGCTGGCCGGATTTGCCGATGACCCCGGCGTAATGCAGATATTTCGGATGGCCGATCGGCCCGACGATCTCGCTTTCCATCATTGAGGAAAAGCCGATGATCGCGTTCAGCGGCGTGCGCAGCTCGTGGCTCATGTTGGCCAGAAATTCGCTTTTGGCCCGGTTGGCCAGTTCGGCCTGCTCCTTGGCCTGGATCAACGCCTGTTCGGCCCGACGGCGCTCCTGCACCTCCTGCATCAGGGCGCGGGTGCGTTCAGCCACCCTCATTTCCAACTCGTCGCGGGCGTGACGCAGCGCCAGTTCGGCGCGCTTGCGCCGCGTGATGTCCTGGCCGACGCAGATGATCGCCGGGGCGACTCCTTCGGTTTCCGGCAGGCGGTTCATGTTCCACAACAGCACCCGTTCGCCCACCCCGGCGCGGTCATGCTGGACCTGCTCGAAATTGCGGACTTCCTGCCCTTCCCCGGCGATGGCGAGTTGCGCGGCGAACACCCCGCCGGGCCGTTCCCCGACCACCTCCATCCAGGACCGCCCGATGGCGCTGTCGGGATTCAGACCGAAGGCGCGTTCGGCCTCGCGGTTGGCCTCCTGCACGCGGCCATCCTGGCCCAGAACCAAAATGATGCTGGCCGCCGTTTGCACCAGAGACCGGAATCGCGCTTCGCTGGCCCGCAACCCGGCGTCGCGCAACCCAGCGTCGCGCGTTTTGTGGGGGTCCAGAGCCGAACGGGCCTCCAACGCGGCGATGCGCCGTTCGAGACGGCGGATCGTCTCCTCCGGCGTCTCGTCGGACGCCCGAGAGGAGTCATCGGCGGCTTGACTGTGCGGAAGCGAGGCCGCGCGCTTCATCCCCTCAGCCCTCACTAGCCCATTCCGTCACGCAGTCTGCGACCAAACGACACACCGAAGCAAGCGCCCATCGGTTCCGAAAGGCGCGGCGTCAGGCCGCCTCATGCTCCGTCTGCATCATGTCGCCCAATTTGGTCAGGAGGAAATCCAAATCCTCCGGCGCCAGATCCTCATACTGGGTCAGGATGCGTTCGATCAGGCGGCGACGGTGACGCTCCCGGTCGCCGGGTTCGCCGTCATAGGGAGTCTCACGCAACACGTCGATGGCGATCCGGCAGGCGGGCAACAGGGCCGACGGCAATTTCGCCTTGTCGTACAGGGATTTCAGCCCCAACCGCCCGGCGTCGTGGATCAACAGCCGCGCGTTGGTCATCGGCACGTTGGCCATCTGCGAGATCGCGTGCTCGAAAAACGCGATGTCGCCGGTGCACAGCGAGCGGACCAGCAGAGACGGCGTCAGGCGCCCGGTGCGCGCCAATTGGGCGACCAACCGTTCCAGCGCGATTTCGTCATTCTCGCCGCTGAACAGCGCGACGGTGGCGCGCTCGCGGCTTTGCAGGATCAAATCGGAAGCGACCTTGGCCGAAAGCTCATGATGCGACACCAGATGCTGGCGCAGCTTTTCCGACACCACCGCCACCAGCCGTTCGGCGATGGTGATCGGCAATTTGCCCCGATGGACCAACGGATCCTGCACAGCTTCGCTGGCGCCGAAACGGTCGATCACCTTGCCCAGCGTCTGCTCGCCCAGTTCCGCCCCTTCGTTGGCGACCAACGCCGCCACGGCCTTTTCCGACCCGGTTTCCACCAGCGCGTCGGCGACGGCGGCGGGAACGTTCGGGCGCTGGGCGATGGCCACGCTTTTGGAATCGGCGCCAGACCGCAAGATCTCGACCAGATCGGCGCTGGTCAGCACGGTGGACACGCTGAGCAGCGGGATCGCCACCGCCTCCACATCCCGCGCCATGGTCAGGGCGACGTCGCGCGGCAGCGCCGGGTTGGATTTCAGATTTTCGGCCAAAGTCTGGCGGACGCTGACCACCGTGTCGTTCACCATCACCCGGATGATGTCTTCGGCCAGCTTGCGTTCGCTGGCGGACAGTTCCTCGCCGCCAAACTGACGGGCGATCTTGGCGGCAAGATCGGTTCGGCTGTTGGGCGACGGGTCCGACAACAGTCGAACGACGTCGGCTTGGGTCAAATGCTCGGTCATGGGTCGCGGACCCTTCCTGCCCTTGGTCTGCCCCCTTATGGCCGGGAGCACTTCCTCAGGCTAAAGGATGTGATGAAACTGTTGAACCTTCATTAACGAAGAAGGCGCGACGGATCGGCGGAAATTGTCAGACCGCCCCCCTCATCCTCCACGAACCGGGGCGGTTCTGGAAGGATCGAGCGACGGCGCCGGGTTCCCCGCGCCAGCATGTCCACCTCGGCAATTTGCTCTTCCACCGAGATGGGGCATTGGGACGCGACCTCCAACCCCCGATCCTCATAAACATAGGCGTCGGGATGTTCGTTCGCCCAGCGACTGATCGCCGCGTCCCGCTCACGCAGCAAACGGATGATCTGGGGACGGAACAAGCGGACCAGCCCGGTGATCCAGCGGTTGGCTGGCCACGAGGGACGGGCGTGATCGACGATGAAGGAATCGAGCATGGCCACCACGTCGTCCGCCGCGTACCAGGTTTCGCCCGTCACCCAGCGGTTGGTGGTGAACAGCCGCACCGGCTGCCCGGCCACGTCCATGGCGACGCCGATCAAATGGGACAGCGCGTCGTTGTCATTGTCCGGCGGGGTGTAATCCGGCAACGGCGCCGGGCGGATTCCCGACGGCATCCCGTGCGGGCGCAGAAAACTGTGGAAATGGCCATGCTCACCCTTCGGCCGTTCGTCTTCAGGGTGGCAGTGGTAATAATACTGCGCGTGATGCTCGGCGTCATAGACGTCGCCCGGCGGGTAGTGGCGCCATTCATAGAGCGTGCCATGCCCGCGCAGCAGCTCGCCGACCACGGTGTCGCCAGTCTTGGCCAGCGCCCGCTGGCAGACCCGAACCTCCCGACCGGCCTCGGCCATGGCCTCCAATTCCTCGCGGGAAAGCCCCGAAAGCTCCGTCATCAACGCCCGTCCGCCACCTCGCAATCAACCCTATTACGCACGCGGATATGCAGTTCTGGCAAGGTTTTTCCGCGCGAGGCCGCCGGTTACGGGACGGCGACGCGACCGTTGCGCAACGTCCAACTGACCAGCGCGCCGCTGATCTGGCCCAACGCCGCGTCATAGGCGGCGATCACGTCGGTGAAGTCGCGCCCACGGACGGGAACCACCGCGTCAAAGGTTTCCCCGGCTTCGATGGTCCGGCGCGGCATCGCCACCAGCTTGGCCGACAGGCGGACATGCACGCGGTCGGGGCTGGTCGCGCCCGGCGTCGCGTATTCGGCCTGGAAGTCGCGCAACTCCGATTTCAGGACGAGATCGGAGCGCAGCCCCATGGTGTCGCGCCCGACGGACAGGATCCGCCCGCTGTCCTCAAAGGATTGGACGATCACCCCCTGGACCATGTTCGGCGCCCGGTCGGCCCAAGACACGTCGGCGAAATAGTCGAGCGTGGTCGGGGTGCGCGACAGGGCGATGCGCGGGGTGTCGACGCCCGCCGCCGCTGATGGCGTTTCGACCAGCAATTGCCACGTCACCGTCGGCGCCCCAGCCTCGATCACGGCGCGCGGCGTCAGGGTGTAGAGCTTGGGCGCGGTGGGATTGATGATCGTCGAGCAGGCCGTCAGCCCCAACAGCGCCAAACCAAGCCCCACCCAGGACGCAAGCCGCCCCGCCATCCGTGTTCGACCGTTCATTTGCCCCGCACCTCCACACCCTGCCGGGTTCCGCCGAACAGGAAGTTCGACGGGTCGTTCTCGATCCGCGTGACCACCCGCGACAACTGACCCGACAGGTCGCGCAACTGAGCGATCAACAGACTCAAGTCATACAGCCCCGTCGCCGTAAAGTCGCGCACCGGCGCGCGATTTTCCGCCAAAAGGCCGCTCAGTTCGGTCGATGCGCGCTTGAGCGACTGGATCAACTCGCGGCTGTCGCCGGTCAATTGCTTGGCGCCGCTGTTGACGGTGGCCAGCGTGTCGCGCGCCTGAATGATCGTTTGATCCAGATGCGGGCCGACCGGCTCCAGTCCTTTCAGCGTGTCCCGCGCCTGCGCCATCGTGTCGTCCAGCCCCGCCGTGGCGCGGGCCAGATCGCCGCTGATTCGGCTGACGTTGGCCAGAATGTCGGTCATCGCCTTTTGATTGTCCGCGTTCATCATGTCGCCCAAGCGGGCGATCAATTCCGACGCCCGACTGACCAGTTGCGGCGCGCTGTCCACCACCGCCGACAGAGAGGAGGTTTTCGAGGGGATCACGGGAATCCCATCCGGCGCGGTCGCCTTCAACCGTTCCGCCCCCGCCGTCCCGCCGGAAATCTGCACATAGGCGCCGCCGGTGATGCCCTGCATTTCCAGCGAGGCGATGGAATCGGCCATGATCGGCGTGTCGTTCTGCACCTGAATGGTGACGCGCACGCGGGTGACGTTGTCAGGATCGAGCCGGATGTCGCCCACCGTTCCCACCGGCACGCCGCGATAGCGCACCGGGCTGCCCGGTTGCAGCCCCGTGACCGATCCGGTGAAATACACCCGGTAGGGCTGGCGGGTCTCCTCCAACTGGACCTTGGCGATCCAGACGGAGAAGCCCAGCATGCCGGCGATCAGGACCAGAACGAAGCTGCCGACCAGAATGTAGCTGGCGCGCGTTTCCATGACTTGCCTCAATCCGTCGCGTGACGCGCGGCGCGTCCACGCGGTCCGTGAAAATAATCGTGAATCCAGGGATGCGGATCGACCAGATGCTGCTCCAGCGTCCCCACGCGGATTTTCTTGTCCACCAGCACCGCGATGCGGTCGCAAATGGTCGTCAGACTGTCCAGATCATGCGTCACCATGAAGACCGTCAGGCCAAGACTGCGTTGAAGGTCGCGAATCAACGTGTCGAACGCCGCCGCCCCGATGGGATCCAGCCCAGCGGTCGGCTCGTCCAGAAACAGGATGGCCGGGTCGAGCGCCAGAGCGCGGGCCAGCGCCGCCCGCTTGACCATGCCGCCGGACAATTGCGAGGGTTGCTTGGCCCCGGCGTCCGACGGCAGCCCAGCCATGGCGATCTTCACCCGCGCGACCTCGCCAATCAACGACGGCGGCAGGTCCGTGTGCTCCCTCAACGGCAGCATGATGTTTTCCGCCACCGTCATCGAACTGAACAGCGCGCCGTTCTGGAACAGCACGCCGGTGCGCGCCTGAAGCGCGGCGCGCGCGGCGCGCGACAGGTCGGCGGTGTCGTGACCCAAAAGTTCGATCCGCCCGGCGGCGGGCTTTATCAGACCAAGAATTTCTTTCAGCAGCACCGATTTTCCGGTGCCGGACCCGCCGACGACGCCCAGCACCTCGCCCGCGCGAACATCGAGATCAAGCCCATCATGGATGGTCTGCGTCCCGAATCGGGTGGCGAGATCCCGCACCCGGATGACCGGTGGGGCGCTGGTCGGCAGACCGGGGGCGAAACTCTCGCTCATCACACGCCCAACACGGAAAACAGCACGGAGAACAGCGCGTCGATGACAATCACCAGAAAGATCCCCTCGACGACGGATTTGGTGGTCAGGGTTCCAACGCTTTCGGCGCTGCCCGACACCTTCAACCCCTCGTAACAGCCGACCATGGCGATGACCAGGGCGAAGACCGGCGCCTTTATCAGCCCGGCCATCACCGTGCCGATGCCGACCGCCGTGTGAAGTTGCAGGATGAACTGACCGAAGGTGATGTTGAGCGTCGCGTAGCTCATCACCGCGCCGCCGAACAGCCCCATGATGTCGGCGTAAAAGGCCAGCAGCGGCAGGCTGACCATCAGGGCGATGGCGCGCGGCACCACCAGCAGTTCGATGGGGTCCAACCCCATGGTGCCGATGGCGTCCACCTCTTGGTTGACCTTCATCGTGCCGATCTGCGCGGTGAAGGCGGAACCGGAGCGTCCGGCGACGATGATCGCCGTCATCAGAATACCGATCTCGCGCAGAACCGACACCCCCAGCAGATTGACGACGTACAGCTCCGCCCCAAAGCGCTTCAACTGGTCGGCCCCTTGAAAGGCCAGGACCACGCCGATCAAGAAGGACAGCAGCCCAAGAATCGGCAGCGCGTTCAAGCCGGTCTGTTGAATGTGGTGGAACACGGACGTCACGCGCAGCCGCGACGGGTGGAGCAGCAACCGGGCGAAGGTGATGGTGACAAGGCCGAGAAAGCCAATGAGATCCAGCGCCTCTTTCCCCGCCGCGATGGAGTCCTCGCCGATTCCGGCGATCATGTCGATGATCGGGTGATGGGCCGGCGCGACGATCTTGACCGCCGCCTTGCTCGCGCCGCGCACCGCGTCGATCAAGGCGGCGTGTTCGGGCCGGGCGTCCAGGACCGTCACCTTGCGGCCTTCCGCCGTCAGCCGGTCGGCCAACCCCATCAGCAGACACGCCCCCACGGTGTCGAGCGCCTCAAGCCCGGCAAGGCCAAAGCGCACGGTCCCCGCCGTTTTGGCGAGTTGGATCGCGTCCAACGCGGCGGTGGCCGCGTCGGCGACGTCCAGCGTCCAGCGCCCGCCCGCGTCCAGGCGCCACGCCCCATCGCCGGTCGCCCCGTCGCTCCCCGCATCGCCTTGCCGCGACTCGATCCACACCCGTTCCGCCACCACGCCGCGCACCCGCTCCGCCCTCGTGTCACCCTTGCGGGCTAGACGGTGGCGATGCGGACGCGGCGGGTCAACCCCGCAGCGCATGCATAGGCCCGATGGCTGCGGCCCGATCCCTGCGGCGCAACGCCCGTTTGCGCGCCGTCATCCCACCCGATAGAGTGCGGCGTTGGTCGGCGTCGCGCCACGCTCCTGGACGGACCTCATCCCATGGATTTGAAAACCCACATTCGCGGCATCCCGGATTTCCCGAAGCCGGGCATCCTGTTTTACGACGTGTCGCCGTTGCTGGCCCATGGCCCGGCCTGGAAAGCCGCCATCGACCAACTGGCGGAGGCGATTCGCCCGCACAAGCCCGATTTGCTGGTCGGCATCGAGTCGCGCGGCTTTCTCGTCGCCGCGCCGCTGGCGCTGGCGCTGGGCGTCGGCTTCGTCATGGTGCGCAAGCACGGCAAGCTGCCGGGCGACAAGGTGAAGCATTCCTACGATCTGGAATATGGCACCGACACCATTGAGGTGCAGGCCGACGCGGTGACGCCGGGGCAGCGCGTGGTGATGCTGGACGATCTGCTGGCGACCGGCGGCACGATGGCCGCCGCCATCAGCCTGCTGCGTCAGGTCGGCGCCGACGTCCGGGCCGCCGCCTTCCTGGTGGAACTGACCTTCCTGAACGGGCGCGACAGGTTGGACGTCCCCAGCGTCTCGTTGATGGCCTACGACGAGTGACCCTTCCGCTGTTGGGTTAAGGCCGCAACGCCACCACCTCCGCCTCCCGCCGCAAAACCGGGCGAGGGGCGGGCGCGGCCTCCTCCTTGCCCAGAACGAGGGTGAGGTAGCGCATGCAACTGACCCGCAGGAACGAGGCGAGATTCGGCACCTCGCCGCGCGCCTCGACGATCTCGTCATACAGCTTGGCGATCAGTTGATTGACCGTCATGCCGTCGCGCGCGGCGATGTCGGCCAGCACGTCCCAGAACAGATTCTCCAGGCGGATGCTGGTCACGACCCCGTGGATGCGCACGGAGCGCGACCGGCATTCGTAGAGAATCGGATCGGCCTTGACGTAGATCTCGCACATGCGCCGCTCTCCTTCGTCCCGGCTTCGGTCCGACGTCTGGTTTATTCCGCGTTCAGCGCCGTGAGGAACAGCGCCAGCCACGCCGGGTGCGCCGGCCAGGCCGGGGCCGTCACCAGTTTACCGTCCGCCACGGCGGAATCGAGCGGGATGTCGGCGTATTCGCCACCCGCCAACTCGACCTCCGGCTTGCAGGCCGGATAGGCCGACACCCGGCGGCCTTTCAGCACCCCCGCCGCCGCGAGAAGCTGCGCGCCATGGCAGACCGCCGCCACCGGCTTGTCTTGGGTGAAAAAGGCCTGGACCAGCGCGATGACGTCGGCGTTCAGCCGCAGATACTCCGGCGCCCGTCCGCCGGGGATGACCAACCCATCATAGCCCTCGGCTTTGACCGACTCGAACGAGGCGTTGAGGGTGAAGTTATGGCCACGCTTTTCGCTGTAGGTCTGGTCGCCCTCGAAATCATGGATGGCGGTGGCGATGCGGTCGCCCGCGTGCTTGCCCGGACAGACGGCGTGCACGGTGTGGCCGACCATGGCGAGCGCCTGGAACGGCACCATCGTCTCATAATCCTCGGCGTAATCCCCAACGATCATCAGGATCTTCTTCGCGGCCATGGAACCCTCCCGTATCTGCGCATTGGATTGCGGAGCCGATCATCCGGCAGAGCGACTATCCCACCGTCCCCGCGCGGGTGGGTAACAATGGGCTACTCGCGACGGGAAAATCTTGCCGTCGCCTTGAGACTTTTGCCGGGCGCGCATAAACAACCGCCGGTTCCAGCCGACGGAATCCTTGCAAACGCTGGCTTCACCATTCTGGCCCGCTTCCTGCATTCCCTGTGATGTGGATCACTCCGGCGCGGACACGCCGAACCGGAGCAGGCGAGGAGAGCGGTCATGGTCAGTTTGTCCAGTTTCGGCGATATCGGCAGCATGGCGCAGAGCCTCCAGCAGTCGATCGACGCGGCGGTCAAGCGCGTGCAGCAACAGGCGTCGGGGACCGCCGACACCGGCGCCAAGGGCAAGGTGCAGGAGTATGAACAGTCGGTCGCCAAATCGGCGACCAACACCGCCCCCTTCGCCACCAACATCGGCACGCTCATCAAGGACAACAGCCGCCTGAACGTCTTCAGCTCGCTGGCGTCGAACGATCCCGCCGATTTCTACAAATTCTCGGTCGTCGCCAAGGGCGCCGCCACCATCGGCACCGTCGGCGACGCCGGGGTGCGCGTGCAGTTGATGGACCGGCAGGGCAAAGTCGTCGCCGACAGCAACAAAGATGCCGGATCGGCCTACGACGCCTTCAAGAAAATGCAAAAGGGCGAGTTGGAACTGGACAAGGGCGACTACACGGTGCGAGTCGCCCGCGACAAGGACGTGCCGGTGAAAGACGCCAAAAGCTATGGCGTGCAGTTCCGCATGGGCAGCTACAGCAAGGATTACGACACCATCGCCAAGCAACCGGCCCAGGGGTCCAACCCCTTCGGCGGCAACACCAAGCTTCAGGGGTTGGCGGCGATGCTGAACGGCGGCAGTTCCTCCACAAGTAGCAGCGCGCTCAGCCTGTTGGGGTCAAGCGGCGGCTATGGCGGGCGCGGCTCGTTGATGAACGCCCTGTTCTAGCCGATGGTTCTGGCCTTCAAACCAAACGGTCGCGCCCCGATTCCTTGACCAACAGCACCGCCTGCGTGCGGCTTCCGACCCCCAAGACCTTCAACACGCCGGTCACATGCGTCTTGACCGTGGACAGGTTCAACCCCAACCGCTCGCCAATGTCCTGGTTGGACAACCCCTGAGCCAGCAGATCAAGCACCTCCAACTGGCGGCGGGTCAAGCCGTCGAACAGACTGGGAGCGGCGGCGCGTGACGCCGTGGCGGTGGAGACGCCACCCGGCATGCCGAGCACGGGCGGCACATAGGATCCTCCAGCCATCACCAGCCGCAGGATGTTGACCACCAGCACGTCATCGGTTGATTTCGGAATGAAGGCCCGCACGCCGCGCGACAGCACCGCCCGCATTTCATCGGGCGACTCGATCATCGAAAAGACGGCGACCGGCGCCGGAGCCACCCGCCTGACCAGCGCCTCGACCTCGTCAAGGCCGCCAAGGCCGGGCATCCGCAGATCCATGACGATCAGGTCGAAACTGCTCCCCTGATCGAGAATGGCGCCGACTTGGCCAAAGCTGGTTGCGGCAATCACCGTGGCCTGCTCATCCAATTCCCCAACCAAATGGGTCAAGCCGCTGCGGACAATGGAATGATCGTCAGCGATCAGAACCTGCATGAAACGTCCCGAGCCAAAAATACGCGTTGCGCCATCATCGTCATACGCTGACGCAACGCTTCACGCCACCCCATTACGCAAAACAACGCGAGCAAACATCCAATCGCCAAACACCACCGTATTGCGGCGTTGCAACAACCCCATTCAGCATCCATTCTGCAATCATCCGCCGAACAAACCATTTCCCCTGCTGGTCGGAACGGGTCGGGGGCCGCCGCCAACACGTGAACCACGATGCTTGAACCATGACGCTCGCCAACAAACTCACGCTCCGCCACCCCTTCGACGACGCTCCTGAACCGGGCTGCGCCCGGCCCGTGGCGCCGGGCGTCCTGTGGATCCGGCTGGCCCTGCCCTTTCAGTTGGACCACATCAACGTCTGGGCGCTGGATGGTGGGGAGCGAGGCTGGACGCTGGTGGACACCGGCCTGGGCGACGCCCGCACCCGCGACTCGTGGGAGGGGCTGTTCACCGGCGCGCTGGAAAACCGCCCGGTTGAGCGGGTCATCGCCACCCATTTCCACCCCGATCACATCGGCTTGGCCGGATGGTTGGTGGAGCGCACCGGCGCGTCCTTCGCCGCGTCGCTCACCGAATGGCTGTTCGCCCGCATGTTGTCCGCAGGCGGCGGCCCGGCGATGGACGGAGCGGTCGAGCGCTTTTACCAGCGCAGCGGCCTGGAGGGCGAGGTTCTGGCCGCCGTGCTTGGCCGCAAAAGCGCCTACACGCGCGGCGTGCCCAGCGTTCCGGCGGTGTTGACTCGCCTGCGGGCGGACGATGATCTGACGATTGGCGACTCGACATGGCGGGTGATCGGCGGCGGCGGCCACACCGCCGAGCCTGTGTGTCTGCACGACGCGACGCGCGGCCTGCTGATCCCCGGCGACCAGATTTTGCCGCGCATCAGCCCAAACATCAGCGTCTGGCCAACCGAACCGGACGCCGACCCGCTAACCGACTATCTGACGAGTTTGGAGGCATGGTCAGCCCTCCCCCCCGACACGTTGGTCCTACCGTCGCACGGCCTGCCCTTTTACGGTTTGCACCGCCGGGCGGCGGAATTGCACGCCCATCATCGCGCGCGGTTGGAGGAAATCACCGTGCAATGCGCCAGCCCGCAGACCGCCGCGATGGTGACGCGCACCCTGTTCAACCGCCCCCTCGATCCACACCAGATGGTGTTCGCCATAGGCGAAGCCATCGCCCACCTCAACCACCTGATCCGTCGCGGCATTTTGAAGCGCCACGACGGGCCGGACGGCGTTGATCTCTACCAGCGACAGAGTTAAAAGCGCTGACGGGAAGAAACATTTCGCGTCGGTCCCATCAAGACGGGGGAGCGAGGACAAAAGCCATGCTCAGTCGATTTCGCGCCCAACTTTGAATGTGACCCGCTTGCCAATCCCCCGGCAGCCACATTGATCCCGATGCCCAGACATATCGCCAGAAAAGGCAACACGAACCTCCATCAACCTCACCATGTCGGAACATCACATTGGAAAAAATAAATTTTTGTGGGGAAAAATCCTCTATTCCCCCAGCAATTACCGGGATTTTAGTGTTTATTTTTCTTTTTCTAAAACTTTCATTCGACAATTGGTCGTTTTTATCAGAAGATTTTATTCCAGTGGCTGACGCCGCAACCGATATGCTCTTGGTTCAACAAGCACCGCTCGGCACGCTTTTGACGGGACATTACACTTTTTTGGCCGTCAATCATCCAGGTCCATTTTTTCTCTACATTCGCTATTTCGCTCAGATATTCGTTGGACCTTTCGTCGCGTCTCTTTATGGCGCGCATCTGTTCGGGATGATGGCGACCAGCGCCGCATGCGCTGGTGTGCTGGCGACCGCCCTGCATCGCCTCACCGGCGGCGGATTTGCTGGCGCGGTGGCCGCCGTCACCGCAGTCCTCATGATGCTTCTCCAATTTGCCGGTCAGGACGCCTTGGCGACGCTTTTGATGTCCGACATCGTGATATTGCCGTTCCTAATGTTCTTGGCGACGGCGATGCTCCTCCTGCGCGGGTCGCTTTTCGGACTGCTCTCCGCCACTTTCGCCATGATGGCTCTTGTCCATGCCTACATTCCTCTTGTCCCGATCGTTGGAATTGTTTGGTCAGCTTGCGCGGTCATCGGGCGGCGAACGCACGTCCGGACAACTGGAATGGATTTCCCGCCAACGGGTTACGCCGCAGTCGCCGGGATCGTCGCGATTTTCCTGGCGCCCATTCTGCTCGACATCGTCGTGCATCCGCCCGGCAACATCATGAAAATTCTCGCCGCCACTGCGGAAAACCAGGAAATGCCGCACGCCTCGGTTCCAGAGCTTTTGCGCTTTTTCAGCAGCAACACCCTGTCCCTGCGCCCGTTTCTCTGGCTGGTGATCGTGGCGGGAGCCACGATTTCTCTCCGAACTGGACGATATGGCGCTCTTTGGCGGAACACGCTGCTCGTCGTCCTGCTGACGCACATCACAGCCACGCTGGTGTTCGCCCGCGCGCCGGCGCCGCTGCGGGGCTATACTGGCAGCTTCCTGATCGCATTGCCGCTTCTGGGCGTCATCTCTGGAACCGCTGTCATTGTTCTCGAACTCAGCCGCAGCCACCTTCGGGCGGCTGTCGCATCGGCGGTCACGCTGTCGCTCGTCTTCGCCGCAGGTTGCTCGCTCACCCGCAGCAATCTGTTCCGGGCCAGCGAACTCAGAGCGCTTTCCCGCGCCATCGCCTCAGAGAACCCAACTGGCAGCCAAATCGTGCTGCATCTTTCGCCCAGTTGGCACGCCGTCATGGGAAAAGCCAGTGGCCTGATGGTGGATCTTGATAGGTTTGGCATTCATGCGTGCGTTCAAGATATCGACAAAGCCTATTTCTTCACGCCTGAAAGGATCTGCGCGCCGGAAACCGCCAGCACCAAGCACTATCTCCTCGAACTCGCGGCCCGCTGCGAATTGATCTTTGATGAGGCTCCAGATTTCCGGAGCCTCACACCCATCGGGCGCTCCGTGTTGACCTTTGCAATGGATGCGTTCCGCAATATCAGCATTGATATCGATTGGCTCTTCAAAAGACTGAGAGTTTTCGAGCGAGCGCCGGGCGCTCCTAATTCGACAAGCGTCTGCGCTTTCGTGTCGGCATCCCCTGATCCTCCTTTCGCGCATGCCTGCAATAGCGCCGTATGCTACGCTCTGCGACGCCAAAACTAGGGCCGACTGCGCAAAGGCGAAGCAGCTTGAAACGTCAATCGGATCAAGGAACACAGCGTTAAGAGCGCCCGCCGTTTCAGATCAAGCGCCCGGCGCGCCAAGACAGAGGCTTTTGATCCTGGCAAGTCAGGATCAAAAGCATCCAAGGCGCCCCCACACCAGTCAACATTAGCCCTCCGTTGCGATCTCGAATTGCTGGTTGTCGAGCAGCGCCATGACCGACAGGGTTTTCAGCGTCTTTGGATCGTCTGTGCGTTTGAGCTGGGCGTGCTGGGTTCCCATGCCGTCCTTGCGGATCGCCACGACCTGCCAGAAACCGCCGCTGGGGCCGAGCTTGCGGTAGACTTGACCTTCAACAACTTCGCGCTTTCGGCGCATGTCTCTCTCCAAAACACATCCCGATCCGGGACCGCCCATACTGAGCGATCCGACAGCCGCCATTGAAGCACAAAACATCCCCGCCGTGACGCACGTCCGTCAAATGCCACGGCATCGCCACAATCCGACCCTGATTGCGCCGCAGCAAACCCAATCAACGCTACCTGCGATCCCTTTGCCCCTGGAATAAACATCATCCGGACGGGTTCATCGGTCTATGGACACCGACCTCGACACATTGGCCTTCGCGACTCGCCTGGTCTCGGAACTGGGGGAGAACGCCATCCGACTCAGCCACGTTCACTGGGTGGAGCTGACGGCCAGCGACCAGCCGCGCGCCGCCGCCTTCTGGCGCGACGTTCTGCGCAGCTCCGAACGCCTGTTGGCCCGACAGGGCGGGCATGACGACCCGCTCGCCACCTACACCGGCGCCGGCGCCGGCGCCATCCGCGTCAACCGGCCCATTCCGTAACCCACTTCATGAAGCGGCGGACGCAAAAAGGGTCCGGCAATCGCTTGCCGGACCCTTTCGTCTCACACAAACAACCGTTGGAAACGGTTACTTGACCTGAGCGTAGGCGCCGTTGCTCCACTTGTACCAGACATAGTCCGGCGTGGTCAGGTCGCCCTTGGCGTCAAAATTGACCTTGCCATTGACGGTGTCAAAGCTGGTCTTGCGCAGCACGGCGGCAACCTTGTCGACGTCGGTCGAACCGGCGGCCTTCACGGCCTCGGCCCACACCTGCACGGCGGCGTAGGTGTACAGGGTGTAGCCTTCCGGCTCGTAACCCGCCTTGCGGAACTTCTCGACCACCGCCTTGGCGCTCGGCTTCTCACGCGGATCGGGACCAAAGGTCATCATGGTGTTCTCACCGGCGGAGCCAGTGATCGCCCAATACTCGTTGGTCACGAGCGCGTCACCCGAGATGAGGGCGGCGCTCAGTCCCTGGTCCTTCATCTGACGGGCGATCAGGCCCGCTTCGGTGTGATAGCCGCCGATGTAGATCGCCTCGACCCCCGTCGCCTTCAGCTTCGACACCAGAGCCGAATAGTCCTTCTCACCCGCCGTGTAGGCTTCGTAGATGGCTTCCTTCTGGCCGCCCGCGTTCAGCGACTTCTGCGTCTCGTCGGCCAATCCCTTACCATAGGCCGACTTGTCATGCAGAATGGCGATCTTCTTGCCCTTGAACTTGTCCAGCAGATACTTGCCGGCGATCATGCCCTGCTGATCGTCACGACCGCAAACGCGGAAGACGTTCTTCAGGCCCTGCTCGGTCAGCTTCGGGTTGGTCGAGGCCGGGGAGATCTGGAGGATGCCTTCTTCGGCGTAGACCTGGCTCGCCGGGATCGAAGAACCCGAGCAGAAGTGACCGGCCACGAACTTCACACCGGCCTTGGCCAACTGGTTGGCGACGGCCACAGCCTGCTTGGGATCGCACGCGTCGTCGCCGACTTCCAGCTTCAGCTTCTGACCAAGCACGCCGCCAGCGGCGTTGATGTCGGTCACGGCCTGTTCCATGCCCTTCTTCATCTGCTCGCCGAAGGTGGCGTATTGGCCGGTGATCGGGCCAGCGGTCGCCACCGCGATGTCGGCCTTGGCGGCCGTCACGGAGAGCGCGGTCGCCGCCACGGCGGCGAGAAGGGACAGCTTGAATTTCATGGGTGTGCTAGCTCCCTGTTCGTTGAGAAGGTCCCTGTTGCAACATACCCCCGGCCCTTGCGGGCCTTCATCGCCGGGTCCCCTCCGGCGATGTTCTTTTTACCACAATCCACCCGGTCGGCACTGCGACAGTTTTGCGAAACCGGCGGATCTTGTGGCCTATTCTATGCGCGCGAAGCCATTCGCCAAGCCCTATTCACGGCCCCTATTCGGCCAAACCGCCACCCACGCGCTCGCGCCAATGAAAGGGGCCGAACCGCTCATAGATCCACGGATACTGGTTGACCATTTTTCGCGCGATGGCCATTCGGTATG
>NZ_JBMDKF010000043.1:0-20456 GCF_057809575.1 Azospirillum sp. FG154
ACACGGGGATTTTCAGTCCCCTGCTCTACCAACTGAGCTACCTGGGCATCCGGCGGCGCGTGACAATTTTTGTTTGCCGTCGCGCGTCGAGGGCCGCTTTGTAGGAAAATTCAGGGGAGCTGTCCAGAGAAAAAACACCGCTTCCCGCTTTTTTCAGGCGTCTTCGGAGTCGTTGTTTTTTCCGGTTTCATCAAGGGTTTCCGATGTCTCCACGCGGTAGACGCCGCCCAGCCAGCGGCTCAAATCGACATCGGCGCAGCGCTTGGAGCAAAAGGGGCGGATCGTCGGTTCGGCGGCGCGGCCACAAATGGGGCAGGGCGGCAGGGCGGCGGGCGTGAGGGATGCGGTCACGAAGAAACTCCGGTGGGGGCGGGCGTCGTGGACGGGGGCGATGGCGACAGCAGGGCGGCCAGCGGGGTTCCCCGGCGGGCGCGGGTCAACTCGACCAAGCCAAGCTTGGACATGCCATAGACTTGGGTTTGAATCGGGTCGCCGTCCACCGCATCCGTCAAAGCGGCCAGCACGCGTTCGGCGTCGCTGCGGGCGCGCATGTTGACGAAATCCACCACGATGATGCCGCCGATGTTGCGCAGGCGCAAATGGCGGGCGATCTCTGCGGCGGCGTCAAGGTTGACGTCCAGCGGGTTGCCGCGCTCCCCGGCGTTGACGTCGATGACGGTCAGCGCCTCGGTCCGTTCGATCACCAGCGAGCCGCCGCGCGGCAGGGCGACGCGGGTGTCGAGCAGGTCGGCGATGGCGCCGTCAAGGTCGCGCAGGTCGAACAACCGGGTTGGCGGCGCGTGCCGGGCGATCAGCGGCGACAGATCGGGCGCGCGGTCCAGGCACCAGCCGGTCACGCGGCGGGCCAGCGCCTCGCCGTCGATCACGATGGCGTCGAGCGCGGCGGCGCCCTGGTCGATCAGGGCGCGCGCCGGGGCGTCAGGGCCGGGGCGGAGCAGGCGCGGCGGGCCACCCTTGGCGGCGTCGGCCTGGACGCCGCGCCACAGCAGGATCAGCGCCTCGGCGTCCAGCGTCAGGGCCGCGTCGGCGGCTCCGGCGGCTCCGGCGCGGACGATCCAACCGGAGCCGGAGACCAGGGCTTGCACCCGTTGCGACAGGGCGGCGCGCGCGGGGCCGGTTCCCAGCCGCTTGGACACCGCGACGTCGCGGCCAAACGGGGCGTGAATGAGGAAACGACCGGGCAGCGTGACGTCCATCGTCAGGGAGGGCCCCTTGGCGCCATGGGCGTCGGCCTTGACCTGGACGATGATGGATTGACCGGCGCGCAGCAGCGCGCCGATGCGCTCGGGCTTTTGTTTGGGGCGGGTTCCGTCGGGGTTGCGGGCGTCGGCGGCGATCAGCAAGCCGGACAGCCCGGCGCCAAGATCGACGAAGGCGCCCTCCATGCCCGTGACGATGCGTTCGACCCGACCAAGGAAGACATGGCCCAGCAGGGACGGGCGGTCGGCGTGGTCGATGTGGAGATCGGTCAAGCGCCCATCGGCCAGAACCGCCGCCCGCGTCAGCGGACCGTCCTGGTCGATGAGAAGCTCAATCCGGCTCACGCCGAAACCCCCTCAACGAGGGTCATGGAATGGGAAAGCCATGGCCGTGCAACAATCCGGCGACCTCGTGCAGAGGCAGGCCGACGACGTTGCTGTAGGAACCGCCGATCCAACGGATCAGGGCGGCGGCCCGGCCCTGGATGGCGTAACCGCCCGCCTTGCCTTGCCATTCCCCCGCCGCGATGTAGGCGTCGGTTTCGGACTTGGACAGGCATTTGAACGTCACGTCGGTGCGGACCAGACGTTCGGAACGGCGATGGCCGCCCTCGGCGGTGGGAACCAGCAGGACGACGCCGCCATAGACGCGGTGTCGCCGACCGGACAGCAGGTCAAGGCACTGGCGCGCCTCGTCCTCCCGTTCCGCTTTGGGCAGAATGCGACGCCCGCAGGCCACGACGGTGTCGGCGGCGAGAATCCACGAATCGGGATGACGCGCGGCGACGCAGGCGGCTTTCTCACCGGCCAGACGCAAGGCGTGCTGGGGCGGCAATTCGCGGGGCAGGGGCGTTTCGTCAAGATCGGCTGGGTCCACCGCATCGGGCGACACGCCAATCTGGCGCAACAAATCAAGCCGACGCGGCGAGGCCGAAGCCAGGACGAGTCGGCGCGCCATGGACATGCTCATCACGGGGGACTGCGGCGTCGGCTGCGCGGTTATTTGAACCGGAAGGTGATCCGGCCCTTGGACAGGTCGTACGGCGTCATTTCCACATTGACGCGGTCGCCCGCCAGAACCCGGATCCGGTTCTTGCGCATTTTGCCGGAGGTGTGTGCGAGAACCTCGTGATCGTTGTCGAGCTTAACCCGGAACATCGCGTTCGGAAGCAGTTCGACGACGCTCCCAGAAAACTCGATCAGATCTTCCTTAGCCATATGACCTTTTGTCCGTGCGTAATGTTTCGTGGCAATAACTGACGCCCCCAAGCCGCTGGGTCAAGGGGGATTCCCACAATGGGCGCGTTCCGTCGCAGCTTTGATCGCGGGTCAGCCCTGCGCGGTCGCCGAATCATCCCCCTCCGGCGGGCCAACAAGCCGGACGTTCTGGAAGGGGCTGAGCGGCGATTGGTTGCCGCCGTCCAGCTTTTGCACGGGTTCCGCCGCTTTCGAGATGGCCGCGAACATCTCGCGCTGGTCGATTTCCATGCGCCGGGTCAGCCGGGCCACGGTTTCCGACGCGCTCAACGCCCGGCCTGTGCTGCGGTCGTGAAACAGGTTGTGATTGGCCTTGGCGGCGGCGGGCAGCAGATCGGACGCCACGGCGGTGGGATTCGATTCGGCGGTTCTGATGAGTTTGGACGCCCCGCCGACGCCCATCACATAGGCGATCCGGCTTTCGCTTTCGCTGACTGGACGGCCCAGCCGTTTCTCCAGTTGCGCCCGGCCTTCCGACAGATAGCGGGCGGCCATTCCGGCGGACAGATCGACGTCGTGGCGGAGATCGAGGATTTTCTTGCGGGTTTCAGGATCGGCGACCGAAGCGACGCCGTTGCGGACCTGGATGTGGCTGGCCAATTCGCCTTGACCATAGGCGGCGCCATGGCGGCGGAACAGGTCGAGCCATGTGCGCTCCAGGAATTGGAACGGACCGGCGGCGCTGCTGGTGCTGTTCTTGGCGGCGCTGTCCAGGCCGCTTTCCTGGGTGGCTTGGGCCAGAATGGCGGTGAAGCTGTGACCGGACAGGCCAGCGACCTGTTGGGAGGCCAACAGCACGCGGTTGGCGGTCGGCGTGCCGGAGGTGGCGAGCGCCGTGGCCGCGTTCGTGCTTTTGCTGGCGAGCGGCAGGGACGGCTTGCGCGTGGGCAGGGGAACCAGCGTGCCGTCGGCCAGTTCCATTGGCGCTTCAGGCTTGCTGGTCGGCATGGGCGGCGGTTTCTGCCCGTTGGCGAGGCGACCGCGCGGCAATGGCTGCGACTGCGCCATCACGTCAAGGAAGGACGCTCCGTCGCCATTGGCCGACAGGCCAGACGTCGATTGATCGGGTTTCCGCTCCGGCACGGGAACGAGAGGGGGCTGAGAAACCTTCATGAAGCACCAGTGGCCAACAGCGCGCAGCCCACCCGTCGGTGGGCATGGATGACGCAGTATAGCACCGACTCGTTACGTGTGCGCCACCAACTGCGTTGCGGCGGGATTCGTGGAATCGGGTGGGGTTTTCGTCCGCCGGGCTGCGTCGCTTTGCGCGGCCCAATGGGCGATGGCGTCGAGAAGTTTATTTTTCTCCAATGGTTTGGCCAGATGGGCGTTCATCCCCGCCTGCGCGCAGCGCTCCACCTCCACGGTCAGAACGCCAGCGGACAGCGCCAGAATGGGAACGTGGGCGACCGGGCCGGGCAGAGCGCGGATCTGGCGCGTGGCTTCCAACCCGTCCATCACCGGCATTTGCACGTCCATCAACACGATGTCGTAGTGGTTTTCCTGCACCGCCGCGACCGCCGCCGCGCCGTCACGCACCGAATCGACCTGATGACCGGCCTTGGTCAGCATGGCGATGGCGAGGTCGCGGTTCATCTCCAGATCTTCGGCCAAAAGAATGCGGCGGCTGACCCGATTCGGGTCGGTTGGCGACGCGCTGTTGTTTGCCGTCTGAATCACGGCGTCGCCCGCTGGCGGAAGCGGCAGAGCGAACCAAAAGCTGCTGCCCACGCCGGGTTGGCTTTCCATGCCAATCTCGCCGCCCATCAACTCGACCAGACGGAGGCAGATGGCAAGCCCCAGCCCAGTGCCGCCGCGCCCGCGTTCCAACTGGTTGAAGCGTTGAAACAAATCTTGCTTGCGGTCTTCCGGCACGCCGATGCCGGAGTCGGTCACGATGAAGGTGCAGCGCCGTTCGCCCCGACCGTTGTCCACGGCCTTGACCGTCAGCCGCACGGTCCCACGGTCGGTGAATTTCACCGCGTTTCCCAGCAAATTCAACAGAATCTGGCGCACCCGATCAGGGTCGCCCATGACGAAGCCGCGCGCGGTCGAGGCGATGCTGGTTTGCAGCTCCAGCCCTTTGTGTTCAGCGGTCAGTCGGACGATGGCGACGCAGCGGTCGGCCAGATCGTCGAGCCGAAACGGCACGCTGACCAGATCGAGCCGACCAGCCTCAAGCTTTGACAGGTCGAGCACATCGTTGATGACGGTCAGCAGCGACCGCCCGGCGTCGCGGACCTGCGAGGCGAAACGGCGTTGTTCGGTGGTCAGCGGGGTTTCCAGCAGCATTTCTGCGAATCCGATCACGCCGTTCATCGGCGTGCGGATCTCGTGGCTCATGGTCGCCAAGAACTCTTCCTTGGCGCGGCTGCCCGCCCGCGCCTCTTCCATCGCGTCGCGCAATTCCTGCTCGCGCTGCTTCAGGCGCTGGGACATGTCGTTGAAGGCATGAGAGACGACGCGGAACTCGTCGGGCGCGCGTTCGGCTTCGATCAGGGCGCCGCCGCCGCCCGCGCCGATGCGGGTGGCCGCGCTGCCCAATTCCCAAACCCAGCGCAGAACGGACGCCCGCAGCAGGGCCCACAGGGCGGCGACGCTGACGATGGCGGCCAAACCCAGCAGGATCACCCCCTGGAACAAATCGCGCCGAGCTTCGGCCTTGATCGGTTCGGTGGGGATGCCGACGGCGAAGATCGTGTTGGTTTCGATGGAGTGTTGGAACCCCCACAACCGGCCCCGCCCATCGGCGCTGGGGGTGTCGAAGGATCCATGCCGCTCCGTCAACATACGGTGAACGTGGGGCAAGTCGCTGACGTTGCGGCCCAACCAGCCTTCCGGGTCGGGCTGGCGAGCGACGATGACGCCCTTGCCGTCCAGCACCATCACCCGCGCGTCGGGCTGCTTGATGACCTTGACCAGATCGGTCAACCAGGTGAGATCGACGGCGACCCCCATCATGCGCTTGACCGCGCCATTCTCCAGAATTGGCCGGGCCACGATGATGAGGGGTTTGAGCGAGCGTTTGCCGATGATGAAATCGCTGACCACCACGTCCTTGGTGTCGAGCGCCCGTTGGAAATACTCGCGCTCGCGCAGGCTGATGCCGGCGCCGGGGCCGGTGGTGTCGCAGATGAGAAGGCCGTTGGCGTCGGTCAACCAGACGCCGGTGGTCCAACGGTGCTGGCGCGGCATTGGGGCGAGCGTGGCGACGCAGGCGTCGGTGTCCTCGAAGGTGGCGTCGCGGATGGCCGGAACCATCGACAGCACGCCCAGCAGGTTGCGCGCCTCGCCGATCAGGTCGCGCTGCCGTTCCACCCCGTCGTCGGTCAGATGCAAAGCCAATTCGCTGGCGGTGGCGAGCCGCTTGTCAAGTTGTTGATTGAAAACGTACAAGGCCCCAAGAAACGGCAACGCCAGCGAGGCCAGAACCACCCCCATCAGGCGAACGCGCAGGCTGCGCGGACCGATGGCGCGGAACAGGCGGGTCAACAGGCTGGCGGGCATCGTCAGCGGCGCTCCGTCGGGAGAAAACTGATCGGTCATCGCGCGAGTCTAAAACGGCGTCGCGCAAGCCACCATGACACAGCTCAATATCATCTTGCCCGATACTTTGGAACCGCCGCCGTTGTGGACGCGAAGCCCCCCGTCAAAGCGGGTGATTCTGTGGCCGTGTCACACGCTGGGGCCGCGCGACAGGGGAAAACGCTGCTTGAGCTTTGTCAGCAGGTTGTCGCGCACCTGTCGATAGGCTTCCAGCATGGCGTCGCGCGACCCATCGACCAGGGTGGGGTCGAAGGTGTTCCAGAATTCGACGTCGCACGCCATGGTGCGGGTCATTTCAATGGCGCGGTGCTGGGCCTCCGGCGACAGCGAGACGATCAGGTCGAAATTGGTGTCTTCCAGATCCTCGAAGGTGCGGCAGCGGTGTTTGGACAGGTCGATGCCCATCTCCTCCATCACCGCGACGGCGAAGGGATCAACCTCGTCCCCCTCCCGCACGCCGACCGAATCGACATAAACGCGGGCGCCGTGGAAATGGCGCATCATCGCCGCCGCCATCGGCGAACGGATCATGTTGTAGGTGCAGGCGAACAGAACGCTCGTGACCGGAAGGGTCGGGAATGCCGGGGTCACAGCCATGACCATGCGCCACCCGTTTCCGTCAGCCGCGTATGTGAAGAACGCAGATCAGCGTGAACAGCCGACGCGCGGTCTGGAGATCCATCTCGACCTTGCCGGTCAGCCGTTCGCGCAGCATTTCGGATCCCTCATTGTGCAGGCCGCGTCGGCCCATGTCGATGGCCTCGATCTGCGACGGCGTCGAGCGTTTGATCGCCGCGTAGTAGCTTTCGCAGATCAGGAAGTAATCCTTCACGATGGACCGGAAGCCGGTCACAGGCAGCGCCAGCTTGTCCAGCTCGCTGTTGTCCTCGCGCCGGATGTCGAAGACCAGGCGGTTGTCTTCGATGGACAGATGCAGGTGATAGGGGCCGGATTCGGCGTGGTCGCAGGGGCAGAACTCGTTCTCTTCCAGCAAATCGAAGATGGCGACGGCGCGTTCATGCTCCACCTCCGGTTTGCGGCGGACGACGGTCTTTTCATCCAGCGTCACATGGGAAATGCGGCGGTTGGTCCGTGCGCTCACGCGGTCCCTCCCTTGGCTAAGTCGGCGGGCAGGCGCAGGGCGACGGACAGGGCGTGGGCGTCCAACCCCTCCGCCCGCGCCAGGGTGACGGCGGCGGGGCCGATGGCGCGCAGGCTGTCGGCGTCGCAGCCGACGAAGGTCGTCCGCTTCATGAAGTCCAGCACGTTGAGGCCCGACGAGAAACGCGCGCTGCGCGCCGTCGGCAGAACGTGGTTGGGACCGGCGACGTAATCGCCGATGGCTTCGGGCGTGTGGCGGCCAAGGAAAATGGCCCCGGCGTTGCGGATCCGGGCGGCCAGCGCGTCGGGATCCTCGACCGCCAGCTCCAGATGCTCCGGCGCGAGACGGTCCACCAGGGCGGGGGCGTCGGCCAGCAGGTCGCCGACCAGGATGATGGCCCCATGCTCCCGCCAGCTTTCCCCGGCGATGGCGGCGCGCGGCAGGCTTTCCAGATGCGCGTCCACGGCGGCGGCCACCGCGTCGGCGAAATCGGCGTCGTCGGTGATGAGGATCGACTGGGCCGAGACGTCATGCTCGGCCTGCGACAGCAGGTCCATGGCGATCCAGGCCGGGTTGTTCCGACCGTCGGCCACCACCAGGATTTCCGACGGCCCGGCGATGCTGTCGATGCCGACCAGACCATAGACCTGCCGCTTGGCGGCGGCGACGAAGGCGTTGCCGGGGCCGACGATCTTGTCGACCGGGCGGATCGTCGCCGTGCCATGGGCCAGCGCGGCGACGGCCTGCGCCCCGCCGACGCGGTACAGCTCGGTGACGCCGCAGCGCTTGGCGGCGGCCAGCACCAGCGGGTTGATGATCCCGTCGGGCGTCGGCACCACCATGACGACGCGCTCCACCCCCGCCACCTTGGCGGGCAGGGCGTTCATCAGGACCGACGAGGGGTAGGAAGCGGTGCCGCCCGGCACATAGAGGCCGACGGCCCCGACCGGAGTCCAGCGCGCGCCCAGCCGCACGCCCTGGGCGTCGCGGTAATCAACCACCTCGGGCACTTGCCGCCGGTGGAAGTCCTCGATCCGCGCGGCGGCGAGGTCGAGCGCGTCGAGCGTGGCCGGGTCGCATTTGGCCGTCGCCGCGTCGATCTCCTCCTGGCTGAAGCGCAGGGTGTCGGCGGTCAGCGTCTGGCGGTCCCAACGGGCGGTGAAGTCGATCAGGGCGGCGTCGCCGCGCGTCCTGACCTCCTCGATCACCCCGGCGACCAGCGTCTGGACGTCTTCGCTCGCCTCGCGCTTGGCGTGGAGCAGCCCCTCGAAACCGACGGCGAAGTCGGCGTCGCGGACATCAAGCCTGATGGGCATTGACGGCCTCCCGGAAGGTGTCGATCCACTGGGAAACGTCCGGCCGCGTCTTGAAGGCGGCGCGGTTGACGATCAGGCGCGAGGACACGTTGGCGATGTGCTCCACCTGCTCCAGCCCGTTGGCCTTCAGGGTCGAGCCGGTGGAGACCAGATCGACGATCAGGCGGCACAGGCCCAGCGTCGGCGCCAGCTCCATCGCGCCGTTCAGCTTGACGCATTCGGCCTGGACGCCGCGCGCGGCGAAATGGCGCTTGGTCACTTCCGGGTATTTGGTGGCGACGCGCACATGGCTCCACCGCGTCGGATCGTCGCTGGCGATCATGTCCGCCGGTTCGGCGACCGCCAGATGGCATTTGCCGATTCCCAGATCGAGCGGGGAGTAAATCTCCGGGTAATCGAACTCCATCAGCACGTCGTTGCCCGCCACGCCCAGATGGGCGGCGCCGAAAGCGACGAAGGTCGCCACGTCGAAGGACCGGACGCGGATGATGCTGAGATTGGGGATGTTGGTCGCGAAATGGAGCAGGCGGCTCTTGTCGTCGTCAAAGGCCGGTTCGGGGATGATTCCGGCGTGCGACAGCAGCGGGCGCAGTTCCTTCAGGATTCGCCCCTTGGGCAAAGCCAGGACCAAGCGGTCTGTGACCGATGCGTCGTTGGCCGGAGTCCTCAGGGCGCTGGTATCGGCGGACAAAACTCTCTCCCTCGGATGAACCGCCGGGGCGCGGGGAGCGCCTCGGGTGAACCGCAGACGCGATAGATAGCACATTCCGCGCGCGCGTCACCTGCTGGTGTGGCGGGGTGGGGCATGAGTAAATTAAACTAATGATTTATGTGTAAATGATTATTTCACATTTTTATGCAAAAATCCTGTTGACGTAAACTCAACTCAACGAGTAGATAAAACCCATCGGGCCGCCCAAGGGGGGCGACCCGCGCGGCAATTTGAATTCAGCAGCTTGCGCCGCGTCACCAAACGCTAAAGCGCCACGATGCCGGTCGTGGACCTCTGACCTGGAGAGACCGGATATGACCCAAATGACGACCCGCCGACGGCCCAACCCCCGGCTTTGCGCCTGCGCCCGAATGTGTCGCCGCTGATCCCAGCGCCCATTCGTCGCCCAGCCCTTACGCCATCATCGCCCACGCCGCTGACCCGAAACGCCGGTCGCCGTGGGTTTGGGGAGCCATCGCCATGACCGCCGCCAACGCCTACGCCATCGAAGTTCAGGGTCATTCCGCCGGAATCGTCGTCGCCGACCGGGGCGGCTACACCTTTTTCGTCTCCGATTGGGCCTTCCGCGACCTGGATCGTCGGGTCTTCCGCAATGTCGGACAGGCCGAACGCGCCGCCCATCAACATTACAGCCGTTTGGCCAACAACCGCCGCCGTTGATCGGCCCGACCCATCAACCCGCATGACAATCAACCTGGGATGTTGGCCGTGACGCGCGTTTGGGTGTGGGCGGTGCGCAAGGACCGCATGGAAGACCCGACGATCAAACGCTTTATTGCGCTGTATCGTTCGCCCGAAGTGCGGCAGTTTGTCGAAACGCGCTTCAACGGCTCCATCATTCCGACATGGTGAAAGGGGCTGGGGGAGGCGTGACCTCCCCCTTTGCCGACCAAAAGATGATAACGCTCACAAACCTTCAGAAGATTTTCCCCTCCCGTGGGGCGGGCGCGCCGGTCACGGCGCTGGCCGACATCGACCTGACCATCGAACGGGGCGAGATTTTCGGCGTCATCGGGCGTTCCGGGGCCGGAAAATCCACGCTGTTGCGCACGATCAACCTGCTGGAAAGCCCCAGCTCCGGCAGCGTGCGGGTGGACGACGTCGAAATGACGGCGCTGTCGCCGAAGGAACTGCGCGAGGCGCGTCATTCCATCGGCATGATCTTCCAGCATTTCAACCTGCTGTCCTCGCGCACCGTGTTCGACAATGTGGCGTTGCCGCTGGAGTTGGCTGGGGTGGCCAAGCCGGTGATTCGCCAGACGGTGGAGCCGCTGCTCGATCTGGTCGGCCTGTCCGACAAGCGCGACCGCTACCCGTCGGAGCTGTCGGGCGGGCAGAAGCAGCGCGTCGGCATCGCCCGCGCGCTGGCCAGCAAGCCCAAGGTTCTGCTGTCGGACGAGGCGACCTCCGCCCTTGACCCGGAAACCACCACGCAGATCCTGCATCTGCTGGCCGACATCAACCGGCGGCTGGGCCTGACCATCGTCCTCATCACCCATGAGATCAGCGTCATCAAGGAGATCTGCCACAAGGTCGCCGTGATGGAGGCCGGGCGGGTGATCGAACAGGGGCCGGTTTTCGATATTTTCGCCCACCCGACCCACCCGACCACCCGCAGCTTCGTCGATCCGGTCATCAACCGGGGCATTCCCGACGGTCTGCGCGCGCGGCTGTCGCCGACGCCGCAGCCGGGGGCCAACCCGGTGCTGCGCATCACCTTCACCGGCGAAAAGGCGACCAGCCCGGTCATCAGCGCCATCAGCCGCCAATTGCACCTGGATCTGAACATCTGGCACGGCCAGATCGACGAGATCCAGGGCGCGCCCTTCGGCACGCTGGTCGTCGAAGCGCTGGGCGATGAGACCGCCGTCGAGGCGGCTGTCAGCCTGCTGAACGTCAATCATCTGGGTGTCGAGGTTCTGGGCTATGCTCTCCCCGCAAATCATTGATCTGCTCATCAAGGCGCTGATCGACACGCTGCACATGGTCGCGGTGTCGGGCGCCATCGGCACGCTGATCGGCCTGCCCATCGGCGTCGCGCTGGCCGTGACCGGGCGGGGCGAGCTGTTGCAGAATTTGATCTTCAACCGGGTCGTCGGGGCGGTGGTCAACATGACCCGCTCCACCCCCTTCATCATTCTGGTGGTGGCGATCATTCCCTTCACCCGGTTGATCGCCGGAACCTCCATCGGCACCAGCGCCGCCATCGTGCCGCTGACCGTCGCGGCGGCCCCCTTCATCGCCCGCATCGTCGAGAACGCGATTCGGGAGGTGGATCGCGGCTTGATCGAAGCGGCCCAGGCGATGGGGGCCACGCCCTTCCAGATCGTCACCAAGGTCCTGCTGCCCGAAGCCATGCCCGCCATCGCCATGGGTCTGACCCTGTCGGCGGTCAGCCTGATCGGTTATTCGGCGATGGTCGGCGCGGTCGGCGGCGGCGGTCTGGGCGATCTGGGCATCCGTTACGGCTATCAGCGCTTCTTGCCCGAGGTGATGCTGGCGGTGGTCGTGGTGCTGATCGTGCTGGTGCAAATCGTGCAATCGACGGGCGATTGGATCGCCCGCCGCGTCAACAAACGACATCTGAAAGTCTGAGGAGAGTTCGTGATGCTGCGTATCCGTTCGCTGACGGCCCTGCTGGCCGGCGCCGCCACCGTCGCCATCGCTTTTGCCGCCCCGATGAACGCGGCGCTGGCGGAAAGCCTGAAGATCGGCGTCACCCCCGGCCCGCACGCCCAAATCCTGGAAGTCGTCAAGCCGCTCGCCGCCAAGGAAGGGTTGGACCTTCAGGTGCTGGAATTCTCCGACTATGTGATTCCCAACCAAGCGCTGTCGCAGGGCGATCTGGACGCCAACTCGTTCCAGCATCAGCCCTATCTCGACAATCAGGTTCGGGATCGCGGGTATGAGATCGTCAGCGTCGCCAAGACGGTGGTCTTCCCCATCGGCATCTATTCCAAGAAGATCAAGAGCCTGGACGATCTGGCCGTCGGCGACAAGGTCGCCATTCCCAACGACCCGACCAACGGCGGGCGCGTCCTGCTGCTGTTGCAGGCCAAGGGCCTCATCAAGCTGAAGGACGGCGGCACGCTGAAGGCCTCCCCCATCGACATCGTCGAGAATCCCAAGAAGCTCCAGATCGTCGAGCTGGACGCCGCGCAACTGCCGCGCTCGCTGGACGACGTGACGGCGGCGGCGATCAACACCAACTACGCCATCGAAGCGGGCATGGATCCGGTCAAGGACGCCATCGCGCGCGAGGCGGCGGAAAGCCCCTACGCCAACATCATCGCCGTCCGCAAGGCCGACAAGGACAAGCCGTGGGTGGCCAAGCTGGTCAAGGTCTATCAGAGCGCCGAGGTGAAGGAGTTCATCCTCACCAAGTTCAAGAACGCCGTCGTTCCGGCCTGGTGATTCAGAACCGGATGATCTGAGCCAAGGCGCGCCCGACGGCGCCCAGCGCGTCGTCGAGCGTGCCGCCTTGCGGCGGCGTGAACAGCCGCATCGCGGGATAGAAGGGGCGGCAGCCGGTTCCCAGCGCCGTCCATTCCCCGGCGGGACCAACCCGCCACACCGGCGCGCCCAGCGCGCCCGCCATTTCCGCCACCGACGTTCCGGCGGAAATCACCAGATCCAGCGCCGAGGTCAAGGCCGCCGCGCCGTCCAGATCGTTCAGCAGGTCGATGTCCGGGCGCAGGATGCGGATGCCGAAACGGGATTCGGCGTCGGCCAATTCGGCCTCGCACTCGTCATATTGCAGATTCACAAAACGCAGGCCCGGCAGGGTCAGGATCGGCCCCCAACGGTCGAGCGTGGTGTAATTCGCCGCCCGCGCCGCGTTCACGAAACGGCTGCGCCAGCACAGGCCGATGACGGGAGTCCCCCTCTCCCCCCCGGGGAGAGGGTTGGGGTGAGGGGGAGGCGACGCGGGAAACGCGCAAGAATCCAACGTGTTGTTCTGTGCGATTGGGGGCGGGTGGCCGGGGACGCCACGCTCCGCAACCCCCTCACCCTGACCCTCTCCCCGGGGGGGAGAGGGGAAAAACACGCCGCGCCAGCGCGCCACCGCCGTCGGGTCAGCGACCAGCCACCCGGCGCGGGGTGGAAAATCGCTCAAACGAGGACGCAGACGCAGCGGCAGCGATCCCGCCGCCACCTGAAAATCCGCGTCCAGCGGATCCTCCGTCGCCGGGCGGACCAGCGCGGCAGGGAAAGATCGGGCGAACAGCGGGACCAGCCTCGCGTCGGCCTCGATCACCACCCGCCCGGCCCGCGCGATCAGATCGGCGTAGCAGGCGCTGTGCATCAGTTCATCCCCCACCCCCTGCTCCCGCCACACCAGGATGGAGCGCCCGGACAGATCGCCGCCGTCCCAGGCCGGAATGCGAAAGCGGCGGTCGGGCAGGGCTTGGCCGGACGCGAAGCGCGCCTCCAACCCCGCCCAACCGGTCGCCAGATCGCCGCGCGCCAAGGCCGCGTAACCCTGATTGAACGCGGCGAGCGTCAGCGACGGATCGGTCTGCACCGCCAGCCGATAGGCGGCGTCGGCCTCGCTTGGCCGTCCGGCGGCGTGCAGGGCGTTGCCCTGGTTGTAGCGCCAATCCGCCCGGCCCGGCGCGAGGGTCAAGGCCCGGCCCCAGCCCTTCAACGCGCCGTCCAAACGCCCCTGGCGCTGGCGCAGATCGGCCAGCCCGGCCCAGCCGGTCGGCGATCCGGGGTCGAGCAGCAGAATCCGCCACCAGACCAGCGCGGCCTTGCCGTCGTCGCCCGCCTGTTCCAGGGCAAGAGCCAAATTGCCAAGCGTCCGCCCATCGTCGGGGCGCCGTCGCAGCGCCGCGCGCAGGGCGGCGGTCGCCGCGTCCGCCCGCCCCAACCCCAGCAGGGCGACGCCCTGGTTGCTGAGGGCTTCGGGGTAATCGGGGCGCAGGACCAGCGCCCGGCGGGCGGCGGTCTCCGCGATGGCGGGCGGTTCCGCCGCCGCGCGCCCGTTCCAGGCTTCGGCCAAGGCGGGATCAAGGGCCAACGCCCGCCGCAAGGCTTCGGCGCCGTCCTGCCCCGCCGCGTGGAGCGCCAAGCCCAGATTGGCGTGCAGCCCGGCATGGTCGGGGGCGTGGCGCAGGGCGTCCCGCGTCGCTTGCGCCGCGCCGTCGGCGTCGCCACGCGTCAAGCGCAGCGCGCCCAGGCTGCCCAGCGCCTCCACATCGTCGGGCGCGCGCGCGGCGGCGGCCCGCCAATCCCGTTCGGCCTTGTCCAAGGCGCCCAGCGCTTGGAAGGCCAGCGCCCGGCGTTTGTGGCGTTGGGCCGTGGGTTGGGCGGCGATGGCGCGGGTCAACAGGGTTTCGGCGATGTCGGGCCGTCCGGCCTGTTGACCCAGCCAGCCATAGCCCTCCAACGCCTCCGCGTTTTCAGAATCCAACTCCAGGACGCGCTGGTAGAGTTTTTCGGCGTCCGGCCATTGGCCGCCGTCGTGATGGCGGCGGGCCGTCGCCAGCAAGTCGGTCAGAAGGGCGGGGCGGGGATCCGGGGGGGCCGACAGCCGCCGCAACGCGTCGGCGATCCGGGCCAGCACGTCCGGCAGGCTTTCGCCGGGCCGCGCGCTCCACAGCCGTTGGCTGGGAAACCAGGGGCGCGCCGCCGTGCCCAAGGCCGTCCAGTCGCCCGCCCCGCCAAAGCGCCAGACCGGCACGCCCAACGCCCCGGCCATCTCGCCGACGGAGCTTGCCACCGTCACCACCAAATCCAGGTTGGCGGTCAGCGCCGCCGCCGTTTCCAGATCGTTTTTCAGATCGGCGTCGGGCCAACGGCGCAGGCGAACGCCGAACCGCGCCTCGGCCTGCGCGATTTCCGCCTCCCGCCCGTCATACTGCAACGAGATGAGGGAGAGTCCCGGCAGCGCGAACAGCGGCGCCCAATCGGCCAACGCGGTGTAGGAGCGTTTGCGCTCCCCAATCACCCGCTGGCTGCCCCAGCAGAGTCCGACGCGCAAACCCGGCCCCAACGCCGCCAAGCGTTCGGCCCAAAGCGCGACCCGCGCCGGATCGGGACGCAGCCAACCCGCTTGCGGCGGAAAATCGGCCAGCCTGCGCCGCAACAGCGCGGGCAAGCTCCCCATGGCGATGTGGGCGTCGGCGTCTGTCGGGTTGGCGGTCGGCGCGCGCACGGCGGCGGCGGGCAGGGAGCGGGCGAGCAACGGAACCAACCGGGCGTCGCATTCGACCACCAGCCCGCCGACCCGCGCCGCCAGATCGGGCAGCAGCCCGCCGAACATCAACTCGTCGCCCAAGCCCTGCTCGCGCCACACCAGAATCCGCCGCCCCGCCGGGTCGCCGCCCTCCCATCGGGGAATCGCGAAATCCCGCCCGCCCTGCACCCGGCGGGAGGCGAAGCGCGCCTCGTACAACTCTTGCCCTTCGGCCAGATCGCCAAACGCCAAGCGCCGCAGCGCCAAATTCCAGCGGGCGAGCGGAAAGGCCGGATCGACGCGCAAGGCCGCGCGGTACAGGCGTTCGGCCTCGTCCGGTCGCCCCTGCGCCTCGCGCAGCAGGGCGAGGTTGACCAGAATTTCGGCGTCCTCGGGGGCCAACCGCAGCGCCTCGCGATGGGCGTCGTCGGCCTCCTCCAGCCTTCCGCCCTCCTTCAGCACGACGCCCAGGTTGGTGTGGGCGAGCGGGTTGGCGGGATCGAGCCGCAAGGCGCGGCGCAGCGCCGCTTCGGCCCCGGCCAGATCGTCGGCGGCGTGCAGGGCGGTGCCGAGGTTGATCCAGGCCTCCGCATAGGCCCCGTTCAGATCCAGGGCGCGGCGGTAATGGGCGATGGCGTCGTCCAGCCGCCCGCGCTCTTGCAGGGCGCTGCCCAGGCTGTTGTGCGCCTCCGGGTAGGTCTCGCGCCGGGCCAGCGCCCGGCGGTAGGCGGCTTCGGCCTCCTCCAGCCGTCCCAGCGCGTGCAGGGCCAAACCATGGTTGGCGTGGTGTTCGGCGACGTCGTCGCGCAACGCCACCGCTTGCCCAATCAGCCGCGCCGCCTCCTCATGATGGCCGCATTGGTGGGCCAGAACGCCCAGCAGATGCAGCGCGTCGGGCTGTTCGGCGTCGGCGGCCAGAATGGCGCGGTAGCCCTGTTCCGCCCCAACCAGATCGCCCGCGCGGTGACGGGCCAGCGCGGACGCCAACAGGGCGGCAGGGGGGGAGGGAGTGGTCATGGTCGCAGGCGGGGTCCGGTCGGTGGCGAGGCCCTGGATAGCACGCTTCGCCCCCTCACCGCGCGGTCGGGCGCAGCGGCAGGGCGGTTTCGTATTTGATTTCCTTCAGGGCGAAGTTGGAGCGGATGCGGACCTGGAAGGGCAGGTGGAAGACGAACTCCTCCAGAAAGCGGTTGTAGTCGGCGATTTCGCCGACGGCGACGCGCAGCAGATAATCGGCGTCGCCCGACACCGCGTAGCATTCCAACACCTCGGCCCGCTTGCGCACCGCCTCGATGAAGATGGCGGCGGTTTCGGCGGAATGGCGTTCCAGCGTGACGTGGGCGAACACGCACTCGCCGACCGACGCGGCTTTTGGATCGACGAGGGCGGTGTAGCGGCGGATGACGCCGGTGTCCTCCAACGAGCGCAGACGACGCCAGCAGGACGACGCCGACAGGGCCACGCGGTCGGCCAGCTCCTGCACCGTCAGGCGGGAATCCTCCTGCAAGGCGTTGAGGATTTTGACGTCGATCTCCGAAAGGGTGGAGGTCATCGGATGAATTTTCCGTATCTGGCGGATGGATCGGAAAATTCTACCAAAGATCCCGGATTCCGGCGAGTGGATTGACAGCTCTTTTCACCAACAATCCGGCATGCTGAGGACATGACGCGCCGCGCTGACGCGGCGGCCCAGCAACCGACATTCCGGAGACGCGACCATGGCCGATTTGTGGGAAAACCCGATGCAGACCGACGGGTTCGAGTTCATTGAATTCACCGCGCCGGACACCCAGGCGTTGGGCCGCCTGTTTGAACAGATGGGCTTCACCGCCATCGCCCGCCATCGGTCGAAGAACGTCATCCTGTACCGCCAGGGCGACGTGAATTTCATCATCAACGCCGAACAGACCGGCTTTCCCCGCAACTTCGCCGCGCTGCACGGCCCCAGCATCTGCGCCATCGCCTTTCGCGTCGGCGACGCGGCGGCGGCCTACCGCCGGGCGGTCGATCTGGGCGCGTGGGGCATCGAGACGCGCGCCGGGGCGATGGAGTTGAACATCCCGGCGATCAAGGGCATCGGCGATTCGTTGATCTATCTGGTGGACCGCTACGGCGCGTGCGGCGACATCTACGAGGTTGATTTCGTGCCGTTCCCCGGCGTCGATCAACGCCCGGTCGGGGCCGGTCTGACCTACATCGACCATCTCACCCACAACGTCCACACCGGACGGATGGAGGAGTGGGGCGACTTCTACACCCGCCTGTTCGGCTTCCGCGAGGTCCGTTACTTCGACATCGAAGGCAAGCTGACCGGCTTGCGGTCAAAGGCGATGACCAGCCCTTGCGGCAAGATCCGCATTCCGATCAACGAATCCTCCGACAACAAATCGCAGATCGTCGAGTATCTGCGCGACTACAACGGCGAAGGCATCCAGCATGTCGCGCTGGGAACCGAGGACATCATCCACACGGTGGAGTTTCTGCGCGGCTTCGGCACGCCGTTCCAGGACACGTTGGACGCCTATTACGATCAAGTGGACGCGCGGGTTCCCGGCCATGGCCAGGATCTGGAGCGGCTGCGCCAGAACCGCATCCTGATCGACGGCGCGCCGACGCAAGGCCAGGGCCTGCTGTTGCAGATCTTCACCCAGACCGTCATCGGCCCGATTTTCTTCGAGTTCATCCAGCGCAAGGGCAACGAGGGCTTTGGCGAGGGCAACTTCAAGGCCCTGTTTGAATCCATCGAACTCGACCAGATCCGCCGGGGCGTTCTGAAGCACGCGGCGGCCTGATTCTGTCCGCAGGATCCCGCTTGTTCAGAGACGGTTTTCCCCCTCCCTAACCCTCCCCCGCTTCGCGGGAGAGGGAACTCCGCCGCACGCCGACAAGGGTTCAGGCTCCCTCTCCCGCAACGCGGGGGAGGGTCGGGGAGGGGGCAAGGCGTCGCCAGAGCTTTGCAAGCCTGGGTTCTGTCCGTTTCTCAATCCGCCAGCGTCAGGCCCATGTCCCAGAAGTCGGCCTCCAGGCGGCTTGCTTGCTGGAAGATGGTCAGCAGGCGGGGGTAGCGCGACGCGGTCAGGCTGTCGGCGGCGAGCCGGTCCAGATTTTGCCGCGCGGCGGTCGCCACCGCCTGATAGGCGTCGCTGGAATATTCCGCGATCCACGCCCGGTAGGGGTTGCCCGCCGCCTGCGCGTCCGCGTGGGCGGCGAGCGTTTTTCCGATTTCGGCGTAGCCGATGACGCAGGGGGCCAGCGCGACGTGCAGGTCGAGCAGGTCGCCGCGCAGCCCGGTTTCCAGCACATAACGGGTGTAGGCCATGGTCGCCTTGGCCTCCGGCGCGCGCTCCAGCTCTTCCGGCGCGACGTCCCAACCGGCGCACAGCCCGACATGGAGATCCATCTCCACGTCCAGAATCGCCTTCAACCCGGTCAGCGCCGCCCGCATCTCGGCCAGATTGCGGCCCTTGTAGATGGCCAGGGCGTAGGCGCGGGCGAAATGGGTCAGGAACAGGTAATCCTGCACCAGATAATGGCGAAACGCCGCTTCGGGCAGGCTGCCGTCGCCCATGCCGCGCACAAAAGGATGATCGACGTAGCGCGCCCACTCCGCCGCCCCGTCGCGCGCCAAACGGTCGAACAGATCCGGGCTGTGGTCGGCGTGGGGGCTGGTCGGCATCGGTCGCGGTCCTTGGCGGCGGTCATTCTTGCGGACCACACTGTACCCAGCCGTCGCGCTCTGTCAGCCGATTAGTTTGACAGCCATCAAAGCAAGTTTCCGTGAATCCCTATTCTTCCCGAGCGCCTCGCCGGTTAGTGAGGATCGACGCCGTTCCAAGCCACGCGCCAAAGCGCAAGCATCGTACAAAAATGGCCGTCGAACGGGCGTCATGGGAGCATTCACGGGGAGTTTCACGATGGAAAAGAACAACAAGCTTGGCGGTTTGCGGGTCAGCCGCCGCAGCGTTCTGGCCGGCGGCGCGGCGGTCGCCGGGTTGATGGCGGCGCCCAACGTGTTGCGCGCGGCGGAAACGCTGAAGGTCGGCGTCTATGGCGGCTATTTCAAGGACAGCTTCGACAAGCACATCTTCCCGGACTTCACCAAGGCGACCGGCATCGCCGTGGAATCGGTGGCCGAGCCGACCGGCGACGCCTGGCTCGTCCAGTTGGAGCAGGCCGCCCGCGCCAACCAGGCCCCCGCCGACGTGTCGATGATCGCCCAGGTCGGCATGCTGAAGGGGATCAACGCCAAGCTGTGGACGGCGTTGGATCTCGCCAAGCTGCCCAACGCGGCGGCGGTGCTGCCGCATCTGGTCAACAAATATCCTGACGGCAAGGTGGCGGGCGTTGGCGCGGTGTCGTGGTACATCACGCTGGTCTCCAACACCAAGGCGATCCCCGAGGCCCCGACCTCGTGGGCGGCGCTGTGGGACGAGAAGCGCAAGGACCAGCTTGGCCTGATGGCGCTGGTGTCGAACTCCTTCCTGCTGGAAGTGACGGCGGCGACCTTCTTCGGCGGAACCAAGCATCTGGACACCGAAGCCGGGCAGCTCGACTGCTTCAAAAAGCTGAGCGAACTGCGCAAGAACGTGAAGCTGTGGTACCGCGACGAGGCGCAGTTCGAGGCCGCGCTGAAGGCGGGCGAGGTGCCGATGGGCGAATATTACCACGACGTCACCGGGCTGGCGGTGGCCGACGGCCATCCGGTGCGCTCGACTTTCCCGAAAGAGGGCGGAATCACCGATTCCGGCAGTTGGGCGGTCAGCCGGGCGTCGAAGAAGTCCGAACAGGCGCATGTCTTCATCAACTACATGTGCCAGCCGTCGATTCAGGCGCTGCTGTCGCGCAAGGTCGGCACCGCGCCCACCATCGACCGCAAGAAAACCGATCTGACCGACGCCGAGTTCGCCGGGGTGTCCAGCGACATCGCGCCGATCATCCCGCGCTATGATTTGTATCTGAGCAAGGCCGACTGGCTGAACCAGAAATGGACGGAATTGATCGTCGGGTAACGGGGAAGCCGCGCCTTCTCCCCCTCTCCCCCCCCCGGGGCTACGGCATTCACACATCTTCGGTTTAGGCAACTCATTGGAAGAAAAAGAAC
>NZ_JBMDKF010000044.1:0-20203 GCF_057809575.1 Azospirillum sp. FG154
GGCCGCCCCATCGCCCTATTCCGTTTCTCAATCGGGTTGCGGCGCGCGGATCAGCAGATCGACCAGCGCCCGAACGATGCCGGAGCGGTAGCGGGCCGATGGAAACACCGCGTGAATGCCGCCCTCCGGCAAACTCCAGTCGGGCAGCAGATGGCGCAGCCGCCCCGCCGCGACGTCCGCCGTCACCAGATAATCGGGGATGACCGCGACGCCCGCCCCGGCCAGCACGCAGGCGCGCACCGCCGGGGTGGCGTTGACGGTGACGGCGGCGCTGGCCTCGATGGTCGCGGCGTCGCCGCTGGCGTGGCTGAAGCTCCAGCGCAACGGGTTGCGCAAGGTGGACTGCGCGATCCAGGGCAGGGCTGTCAGTTCGCCCGGATGGCGCAAGGGGACGTGATCGACCAGATCCGGCGCGCCGACCAGCAATTGCCGAAAGCCGCCGATCCGCCGGGTCTGATGGCTGCTGTCGGCCAGCCAGCCGACGCGGATCGCCAGATCCAGCTTTTCCGCCACCAAATCCAGGCTGCGGTCGGTTAGCACCAGATCGGCGCGGCAGCCGGGGTGACGTCGGCACAATTCCGCCGCCGCCGGGGCCAGAATCGCCGTTCCGTAATCGAAGGGGGCCGTCACCCGCACCGTGCCGGACGGGGTGTCGGTGCTGTCCGACAGTTTGGCGACCGCCGCCTCCGCCTGTTCCAAAATGGCGGCGCAGGAGCGGTGAAAGGCGATCCCGGCCTCGGTCGGGGTCAGGCGGCGGGTGGTGCGGACCAGCAGGGTGGCCTGCACCTCCTGCTCCAGCCGGGCGACATGCTGGCTGACCACCGCCTTGGTTACTCCCAGCCGTTCCGCCGCCGCCGTGAAAGACCCGGTGTCCACCACGGCGACGAAATGGGCGATCCGGTTCAGATTCAAACGGTGGCTCATTGGCGGCCCGGCGGCGGTGGGGTGGCCGATAATTGTATGGTTTTGACAGACAGTTTGTCAAAAACAGGGTGGCTTTTCCAAACGATTGCGATGGCGCACAGTGCGGCCATCACGACACGCAAGGCGCTCTGACAGCCATGACCGCTTCCCTCCATTATCTTTATGATCCCCTGTGCGGCTGGTGCTATGGCGCGGCGCCGGGGTTGCGCGCGCTGACCAAGGCCGAAGGGCTGCCGCCGCTGACGCTGCACCCGACCGGCCTGTTCGCCGGTCGCGGCGCCCGCCCGATGGACCGCCATTTCGCCGCCTACGCCTGGAGCAACGACCAGCGCATCGCCGCCCTGACCGGCCAGATCTTCAGCGAGGCGTATCGGGCTGGCCCGCTGGAATCCTTCGACCGCCCCTTTGACTCGACCGCCGCCACCCGCGCCCTGACCGCCGTCCACCGCGTCGCCCCGGCCCGCGAGGCCGAGGCGCTGACCGCCATCCAAAGCGCCCGTTTCGTCGATGGCCGCGACGTCACCGACTCCGCCGTGCTGGCCGACATCCTGTCGGCGCTGGGGCTGGGCGAGGCGGCGGGTTTCGCCGCCGACCCGACGCTCGACGCGCTGATGGAGCGCCGCGCCGCGCAGGGGCGGGCGCTGCTGGCCGAGGCGCGCGGCAACGGCGTGCCCACCTTGGCCCTGCGCACCGCCGAAGGTCTGGCGGCGCTGTCCAGCGAGCCGCTCTACCGCAATCCCGAATCCCTGTTTCCCGCGCTGCGGCGGATCGCCGACGGCGCCGCCCCGTCAAGCCTGTGAGGATGTTCCGATCATGACGATGACCGCTCCCTTGTCCCGCCGCCGTCTCCTCGCCGTTGCTGGGGCGACTCTGGCCCTTGGCTCCGTCGCCGCCCCGCCGTTGACCGGGACGGCGCGTGCCGCCGCGCCGCTGGCCTGGACCGTGCTGCCGGGCGCGCCGGCCTCCTTCTTCAAGGCGTCGGTTCTGCTGACCGGGGCGACGGAGGCCGTGTTGATCGACGGCGCCTTCACCCGGTCGGAAGGGCGCGCCCAGGTCGCGGCGATCAAGGCCAGCGGCAAGCGGCTGACCACCGTGTTCGTCAGCCACGGCGACCCGGACTATTATTTTGGCCTGGAAGAGATCCGCGCCGCCTTCCCCGAGGCGCGAATCGTCGCCACGGCGGAAACCGTCGCCCACATCCAGCGCACCGTGGAGAAAAAACGCGCGTTCTGGGGGCCGAAGATGGGGGCCGACGCGCCGACCACCATCGTCTTTCCGACCGCGCTGACCGCCCCCGTCCTGGAGTTGGACGGCGAACGGCTGGAGATCGTCACCCCCGAAGCGGGGTTGCCGGGCCGCGCCTTCGTCTGGGCGCCGTCGGTCAACGGCGTGTTCGGCGGGGTTCTGCTGTTCGCCGGGCTGCATGTCTGGACCGCCGACACGGCGCAGCCGGAGCAGCGGCGGGCGTGGCTGCGGGCGCTGGACGCCATCGCCGCGCGCAAGCCGTCGGTGGTGGTCGCCGCCCACATGGCCCCCGGCGCGCCGACCGACGGCGCGGCGATCCTCCACACCCGCGACTATCTGCGGGCGTTCGAGGAGGAACTGCCCAAGGCCGCCGACGGGGCCGCGCTGATCGCCGCCATGAAGGGCCGTTACCCGACGGCGGGGCTGGAGATCGCGCTTGACATCGGGGCCAAGGTCGCCAAGGGCGAAATGCCCTGGGGCTGATCGCCCGGTTCAACACCCGCGCCCTGCCTGGTTTCCGGGGATTCAAGGCAGGGCGAATCGGGGCTGCTCTCGAAAAAATGCGGGATGACTTGCGGCCCGGCATCCCGTATGACGGAGGTTAAGCCTCTCAAGCGGATGGTATCCCCTTGTCGCGTTCCTTTATGCTCTGCCTCGTCGTCGTGGCTGGCGGCCTCGCCGGTTGCGCGTCGGATTACTCCCCCAACACCTATTCCAGCGCGGCGGTTCAGCAGGCCAACAAGGTCGAGCCGGGCGTCGTCGTCGGCTATCGCCAAATCTCGATCAGCGCCAACGGGACCGTCGGCGCCGTGACCGGCGGCGCGGCGGGCGGCATTCTCGGCGCGCAGGTTGGGACCGGCGGCTTCAACTCCGCGCTGGGCACGGTGGGCGGCAGCGCCATCGGCACGATTCTCGGCACGACGCTGGAGCACATCGCCGGGGACACCACCGGCTGGGAATACATCGTCCGCAAGCCGAACGGCGAGTTGCTGTCCTTGAGCCAGCGCGAACCGACGCCGATTCCCATCGGCCAGAAGGTGTTGGTCATCACCGGCGGTCAGGCCCGCATCATCCCCGATCATGGGGCGCTTGGCGACGCGCCGTCCTCGGCCCCGGCTCCCGCCGCCGCGCCGGAAAAGGCCAAGGACGAGGCGAAGGTGGAGACGAAGGCCGAGATCAAGGCCGAACCGTTGGGGGCGCCCGCCGCGACCACCCCCGTCGCCCCTCCGGCGGCAGCCCCCGCCACGGCGCCCGCCGCTAGCGAGGGGCCGGTGCGTCTCGCACCGGCGCCATCGTCGTCGTCCGCCCCGGCGTCGTCTTCGGAGCCGACGCCCGCCGCGCCAACCCCGACGACGGGCGACACGCCCAAGCTGGCGGAATAACGGAACGGGTCATCCCGGCTTGCCCAACCCCTTGGTTCTGACGCATTCTTTGGTTTGTCAACCAAACGAACCGTCAGCCGAGGATCCATGACCGATTCCCCCACGCCCGTCTCTCCCGCCATTGGGCTGCCCGCCATTGGCATGGACGAACTCGACCGGCTGATCCGCGAGGGGGTTCCCCTGGTCGGAAGCTTTGGCATCGTCATCGACAGTCTGGGGGCCGGAACGATCCGGCTGCGTCTTCCTTACAAGGATGATTTCGTCCGCCCCGGCGGCACCGTCACCGGCCCGGCGATGTTCGGCTTGGCCGACGTGGCGCTCTACGGCGCGGTGCTCAGCCTGATCGGGCGGGTGGAGTTGGCCGTCACCACCAGCATGACCATCAATTTCCTGCGTCGCCCGCCCCCGGTCGCCATCATCGCCGAAGCGCGCGTCCTGAAGCTGGGCAAGCGGTTGGCCTATGGCGAGATTTTGATCTTTTCCGAAGGCGATCCGGCCCCGGTCGCCCACGCCACCGGCACCTATTCGATTCCGCCGCATGATCCTGTGACGATTGCGGTATCAGGATACCGATCCCCTGTGTCCTAAGAAAAAGACGTTGAAAATCAATGGGGTTGCTGTTGCGGTATTATTGTACCGTATATCCAAATCATTGATTTTCCGTGTTTATTTTTGTGTTGACACTGGCGTCACGAAACCGTAGAAACCGTCCGCTTCGGCGCCCCGGATTCGGCGGCCCGCCGATCTGTGTTAGACCCAACGAGTGTGGCGATGAAGACCTTCAATCTGAAGCCGACCGAAATCGAGAAGAAGTGGTACGTCGTTGACGCCGACGGCCTCGTTCTCGGACGGCTTGCCAGCATCCTGGCGAATATCCTGCGCGGCAAGAACAAGCCGACCTACACCCCCCACATGGATTGCGGCGATCACATCGTCGTCATCAATGCGGAAAAGGTGAAGCTGACCGGCAACAAGCGCAACGCCGACATCTTCTATTGGCACACCGGCTATCCGGGTGGGATCAAGGGCCGTTCCAAGGGCCAGATCCTGGACGGCAAGTACCCGGAGCGTGTCGTTGAGAAGGCCGTTGAGCGCATGGTCCCGCGCGGTCCGCTGGGCCGCAAGCAGATGACCCACCTCAAGGTCTACAAGGGCGCCACCCATCCGCATGAGGCGCAACAGCCCGTCGTCCTGGACGTCGGCTCGATGAACTCGAAGAACAAGCGGAGCGCGTAATCCAAATGGCTCAGGTTACAACCACCCTTTCCGGCCTGAAGGATCTGACGGGCGCCGCCACGACCGCGACCGTCGCCGAAGAACTGGCCGCGCCGAAGATCGACGCCCAGGGCCGCGCCTACGCCACCGGCAAGCGCAAGGACGCGGTCGCCCGCGTCTGGATCAAGCCGGGTTCCGGCAAGGTCACGGTCAACGGTCGCGATCAGAGCGTCTATTTCGCTCGCCCTGTGCTCCGCATGATGATCGAACAGCCGTTCGGCATCACCGAGCGCGCCCAGCAGTTCGACGTGGTCGCGACGGTCGCCGGTGGCGGTCTGTCCGGTCAGGCCGGCGCGGTTCGTCATGGCATTTCCAAGGCCCTGACCTATTTCGAGCCGACCCTGCGTCCGCCGTTGAAGGCCGCTGGCTTCCTGACCCGCGACGCCCGCACGGTCGAGCGTAAGAAGTACGGTCGCGCCAAGGCCCGCCGCAGCTTCCAGTTCTCGAAGCGTTAAGCCCTACACGGACCCGCGCCGTTACGGTACAAGGCAGGGGCGTCCCGAAAGGGGCGCCCCTTTCTTATTGCCCTCATGTTCCATCCGACTCCCCAGCGAAGGACATCGGTTCCATGGCCTCGACCAGCACATCCAGCGGCACGCCGATTCGTGTCGGCATTCTGGGCGCTTCCGGTTACACCGGCGCCGAACTGGTGCGCATGCTGCTGCGCCACCCGAACGTCACGATTGCCGCCCTGACCGCCGAACGACAGGCCGGAAAGCCGCTGGCCGAGGTGTTCCCGCATCTGGGGGGCTATGGCCTGCCCGATCTGGTGAAGATCGACGCGCTGGACTGGAACGCCCTGGACTTCATCTTCTGCGCCCTGCCGCACGGCACGACGCAGGAGGTCATCGCCGGTCTGCCCAGCCATTTGAAGGTGGTCGATCTGTCCGCCGATTTCCGCCTGACCGATCCGGCGGAATACGCTGCCTGGTATGGCCATGAACACCGCGCCGTCGATCTCCAGAAAGAGGTCGTCTATGGCCTGACCGAGTTCAACCGGGCGGGCGTCGCCCAGGCGCGAGTCGTGGCGAATCCGGGTTGCTACCCCACCTCGTCGCTGCTGCCCTTGCTGCCCTTGCTGTCCAAGGGGCTGATCGAATCCGACCGCATCATCATTGACGCCGTGTCGGGCGTGTCGGGGGCGGGGCGTGACGCCAAGCAGGCCAATCTGTTCTGTGAAGTGTCGGAAGGCTTCGCCGCCTACGGCGTCGGCCATCACCGCCACATGCCGGAGATCGAACAAGAGCTGCGCGGTGCCGCCGGTCGTCCGGTGACGGTGTCCTTCACCCCGCATCTGGCGCCGATGAATCGCGGCATGATGGCGACGATCTATGTCCGCATGACCGACGGCGTCACGGTGGACGATCTGCGCGCGGCGTTGGCCGCCCGTTACGCCGACGAGCCGTTCGTCGGCGTCACCCCCGCCGGGGTGGTTCCGTCGACCCGCCATGTCCGCGCGTCGAATCACGCCTTGATCGGCGTGGTGGCGGATCGCGCGCCGGGCTGCGCCATCATCGTGTCGGTGATCGACAATCTGGTGAAGGGCGCGTCGGGGCAGGCCATCCAGAACATGAACGTCATGCTGGGCTTCGGCGAAACCACCGGCGTCGATCCGGCGCCGTTGTTCCCGTAACACCGCCAAGGACGGCGCGCGCCCGGCGTTCATCACTGTGTCGCCGGGCGCGCACTGTTGCAAAGGGGCCGCAGGCGCCGCCGCTTTGTGGGCGAATGGCGGATTCCGGTGGTGCCACCCGGCTTGTGGTGGTTCAATCCGGCCCGTCACGCATGGCTCAGGAACAGCCTTATGTCCGCCATCATCCGTGCCTTCAACGGCGTTCTTCCCACCATCGACCCAACCGCGTTCATCGCGGAAACGGCTGTGGTGATCGGGGATGTCGTCATCGGTCCGGAAAGCGGCGTTTGGTATGGCTGCACCGTGCGCGGAGATGTCAACGAGATCCGAATCGGCGCGCGCACGAACATTCAGGACGGCACGGTCATCCATGTCGCCCAGGATGGGCAGGGCACCTACATCGGCGATGACATTACGGTCGGCCACATGGCGCTGCTGCACGCATGCACGCTGGAGGACGGCTGTTTCATCGGCATGAAGGCTTGCATCATGGACGGCGCCTATGTCGAGTCGGGCGCGATGGTCGCCGCAGGGGCGCTTGTTACACCGGGAAAACGAGTGAAACGGGGGTTTTTGTGGGCTGGAAGCCCGGCAAAGCCGGTTCGTGAGCTTACCGAACGCGATCTCAGCTATTTTCCGGTATCCGCCCGCCGTTATGCGGATTTGGCGGAAACCTACCGGAAAAGCTGATATGGAAGAGGAGCATAGGCCCGGGTGGCGGGGTGGTCGGTCGAATGGCTGGGGTGTCGGTGAACAACCGGGCATTCTGTGGCTTGAAGATGGTCGCCTTGCTTGCGTAGGGTCGGATGCTTGCATTGAAAGGTTCATCCCCCGCAGGCACTCTGATGGGGAAGGGTTCTGGAAGGGAGTGAAGACATGAAGACTCTTGTTCGCGCTGGTCTGGCGTTTGTGCCGGCCGTTGTTGTTGCTTTCGGTCTGTCGGCCGCCGCCAACGCCCAGGACGCGAGCCTGGTCGGTAAGGGCACCGTCTGGTGCAACCCGGTGCTTGGCTGGACCGGCCAGGTCAAGGAGGGCGTCGCCGCCCGCACCGCCGATGGCGGTTACGTCATCCATCAGGGCAGCGTTCCTTGCCAGGTCGCGCCCGCTCCGGCGCCGGTGGCTGCGGTGCAGAGCGAATATCTGGTGTTCTTCGACTTCAACAAGTCGGCGATCACCCCGGCCGCTGATCGCGTGATCGGCGACGCCGTCGCCGCGATCCTGAAGTCGGGCGGCGCCAAGATCCACGTTGTCGGCCACACCGACAGCTCGGGTTCGCCCGCCTACAACCAGAAGCTCTCGGTTGCTCGCGCCACCGCCGTGAAGAACGCGCTGATCGCCAAGGGCATCGTCGCCGCCAACATCACGACCGAAGGCAAGGGCGAGAGCCAGTTGCTGGTTCAGACGGGCGCCAACGTGCGTGAGCCGTCGAACCGTCGCGCGCAGATCCTGCCGAAGCTCGCGAAGTAAGGACAGATTTGGACCGTTCCGGGGGTTTCGGAACGGTCCGTCTTTCTGCAAGAAAGGCCGCGTTGGGGTTTCCCAGCGCGGCCTTTTTTGTTTGCGTCTCAGTGCGGATGGCGGGGGTCAGCCGCGATCTTCGATGGGCGCCCCGGCGGTGATCGCCAGCGGCACGACGCCCGCCCAAACCGGGTGCGCCATATCCTCCGGGTCATCCTTCGGCGGACCGGACCGAACCTTGGCCGAGGCTTCGCTGATGGGGAAGGCCAGCACGCTGGTCGCCTTCAGCTCCTGGGCGTTGGGCGCGCGCACTTTGGCGGCCCGACCCGGCTCGATCTTTTCAACCAGCGCGTCGAGCACGGCGCGCTTTTCCGTCTCGTCATCGACCAGACGCGGGCGCCCGAACAGCACCACCGAACGGTAATTCACCGAATGGTGGAAGGCGGAGCGGGCCAGCACCCAGCCGTCGATCAAGGACACGGTGACGCAGGCGTCGCCGCCGCTTTGCAGACGGCGGATCATCCGGCTGGACGACGCCCCATGAATCAACAGCTCGTCACCGACCCGCCACGGAATGGTGGGGATGACCACCGGCACGGCTTGACCATCGGCGCTCTCGGCGTTGGCGTCGAGGAAACCGATGTGGCAGACCGGGGCCTCGTCGATGATGGCGTTGATGGTGGCGACCTCGTGGCTGCCGCGATCGCCCAGCCGCACGGCGCGGGTCCGGCGGGTTTGGGGCAAAGCGGAAGCGGGTGGGGTGGAAAGCGAATCGGGGTTGCTGCTCATGGCCGTGCGATGCGTCCGGTTGTTGCGATGACACAAGCTTTGCCGTCAAATTGGTCCAGCAAAAAGAGCCATATGAAGAATTTTGTTGGGTCCAATTTGAATTGGATCGGCAAAAGGGAGGGGTTTCATGGGACGTCGCGCCCGCCCGGTTCTTGCCAGCCTTGGCCCGGTCGCGCTGGATCGCGTCGGGGAGGAGCCGTTGCACCGCCAGCTTTACCGCGCCTTGCGGCAAGCGGTGGTCGAAGGGCGGCTGAGGCCTGGTGAACGGCTGCCGCCGACCCGCGCCTTGGCGACGGAGTGGGGCCTGTCGCGCAACACGGTGGTGACGGCCTATGACACGCTGTTGGCGGAGGGTTACATCACCGGCAAGGTCGGGGCGGGCAGCTTCGTCGCCAGCGCCCTGCCGGACGCCCCGCCGCAAGGCGCGCCGGGCCGGTTGGAAACCCGGCGCGGCGTCGGGTTGTCGCGCCGGGGGCTGAGTTTGGCCGCCGCCGACCAGGACGCGCGCGATCCGCAGGGGCGGCCTTTTTCCTTGGGAACCCCCGATCTGGCGGCCTTTCCCTTCGCGCTGTGGGCGCAATTGCTGGGGCGAAGCTGGCGGGTGGGCGGACGCGCCTTGGCGGTTGAACCCGATCCGTTGGGCCATCGTCCCTTGCGGGCCTCAATCGCCAGCTATTTGCGGGCGGTGCGCGCGGTGCGCTGTGAGGCGGAGCAGGTGGTCATCGTTTCCGGCGCGCAACAGGGCTTGTCGCTGGTGGCGCAACTGCTGCTCGATCCCGGCGATGTGGCGTGGGTGGAAAATCCCGGCTGGCCGGGGAACCGGGCGGCGCTGTTGGGGGCGGGCGCCCGGCTGGTCCCCGTGCCGGTCGATCAAGAGGGCATCGACGTCGCCGAAGGAATGCGGCGCGGGGCCGACGCCCGCCTTGCCCTGGTCACGCCGTCCCACCAGTTCCCGCTGGGCGTCACCATGAGTTTGCGGCGGCGGTTGCAGTTGTTGGATTGGGCGGCGGCGCGCGACGCCTGGATCGTCGAGGATGATTACGACAGCGAGTTTCGCTACGCGGGGCCGCCGTTGGCGGCGCTCCAGGGGTTGGACGGGGCCGGGCGGGTGTTTTACGTCGGCAGTTTCAGCAAGGTGATGTTCCCGGCGCTGCGGCTTGGTTATGTCGTCGTCCCGCCCGATCTGGTCGGGGCGGTGCGGGCGGCGCGCCGCCATTTCGACGGCGGAACCAGCGTCGTGCCGCAGGCCGCTCTGCATCACTTTTTGGCTGATGGGCATTTCGCCTCGCATCTGCGGGCGATGCGGGCGCTGTATGGCGGCAAACGGGCGGGAATGCTCGACGCGCTGGGGCGGGAGTTCGCCGGGTTGGGCCGGGCGGAGGCGGGGGAGGCCGGGTTGCACGTCATCCTGCATCTGCCGGATTCCACGCCGGACCGCGCCCTGTCGGCGCGGGCCAAAGGCGTCGGGCTGACCGTCCCCGCTTTGTCGGACTATTACGAGGATGGTCGCGGCGGCAACGGCCTGATGCTGGGTTTCGCCGCCCATGACGGCGAGGCGCTGGAGCGCGCGGTGCGCGACCTCGCCCGTCTGGCGGCGGATATGGCATGACGACGCGTCGTTACGGCGCGGCGTCCGCCCAAGCCGGATAGCGCAGGCTGAGTTGGTGGGGGCGGTCGGCCATGTCCAGCACCGGGCGCAGCACCGACGGATCGGCGCGCATCGCGTCCTCCCCCGCCATGTGGACGATGCCTAAACGACGGTTCGGCAGGTAATATTCGACCAACTCGCGCTTTTCCGGGTCGAAGCGCCAGGGGCCGATGTAGTTGCACCATTCCGGCAACAGCTCGACCGGCAGCCCATCCAGATAGATCGCTCCGGCCATGGCGAGCTGGTCGGAGGTGAAGAGCCGTCCCTTTTTCAAGACGCGGACTTGCCAGCGCTGGAACGCCTGCCAATGCGGGGCGTTGGCCTTCAGGGCGTAGGCCCCGGCGTTCAGGGTCGGGCGGGTGGCGAGCGTTCGGCTCTCCGCCGTGCTCAACCCGGCGCGCGTGGCGTTCTTGAACAGGATGGAGCGCACCCGCGCGAAGCGTCCGAACAGCCAATCCAGCCGCAATTCGGTTTCCGAAAAACGCCCGAACTGGGCGACGATGGCGAAACGGTCGAGCGCCGCGCCCCGCCGCAACAGATCGACCGCCGCCCAATCCTGCACCCAGGCGTCGGCGTCGATCCAGATCACCGTGTCATAGCCGGGGAAATAGGTCGGCAGATGCAGCTTGGCCAGATTGGCTTTCAGATGGATGCGGTTGCGCAGCCGATGCGCCGGAATCTCCACCGGCCAGGGCGGCGTGACCACGGCGAGACCTTGGCCGGACAGCTCCTCTTTCTGCTCCTCGGTCAGACCGGCGTCGATGATCCCAATCGGGCATTCCGCCGCCGGTTTCAGGGCGCGCAGCGAAGCGACCAGTTCGCGGATCAGCGGGCAGTAACGGGAATCGCCCCCGGTGACGATGATGAAGGAGCCAAGAGGGGCCATGATTCGCGCGTCGCCGTTCCTGTGTCGAATGGGGCCGCAGCCTGAGGGGGACGTCCGGTCAAGTCAAGCGGGCAACGAACGCGCGTAAGGCCGTGACTGGACAAGCGCGGCAGGGGCGGGCATCGTCTTGCGATCTTAACAGGAAGCGGGATTGGGCGCGATGATCGGGCGGATGATGCGGGCGGCGCTGTTCGGGATGCTGATGCTGGCGGCCTTGCCCGCCACCGCGCTGGAGAGCTTCCAGAAATCCACATTGACCGTTGAAACCGCGACTGGGGGCAAGTTCCGCTTTGACGTCGAATTGGCGCTGACCCCGGCGCAGCAGGCGCAAGGGCTGATGTTCCGGGAAGCGATGGCCGCCGACGCCGGGATGCTCTTCATCTATGACCGGGTCCAACCGGCCAGCTTCTGGATGAAAAACACGCTGATCCCGCTGGACATGCTGTTCATCGGCGCCGATGGGCGGATCGTGAACATCCATGACCGCGCGGTCCCGCAATCGCTCGATTCGGTCGACTCCGCCGGGCCGGTGAAGGCGATTTTGGAGCTGAACGGCGGGATGAGCGCCCGGCTGGGCATCCGCCCCGGCGACCGGGTGATTCACGCGACCTTCGCAACGAAGTGACGCCGCCTTTCTTCCGCAGTTCTTTTCACCGATGATCGCCGCCTTCACCCGTGTCGCCAGCAAGTCGGGCGGCGGGGTGGGCGGGGCGGCGGGCGCCGCGTCGCCTGGATTCCCTCGGTCTGGCGACGCCTCACCCCATGCGACGCGCTGCGGCGCGAACGACGGCGAGCGCGTCATCCAGCGTGCAGCCGTCGGCGAACGCGACCGTCGGGGCCGGGCTGCGCGCCAATCTTACGGCCAACCGCGCCACCCAAAACACCGACGCGGGCGCCGCCAGAACCGCTGGGCGCCGTTCGGCCAGGCAGCGCGCCAGCGCCAGGGGGGAGGTCGCGGCGTGGCGTTTGGCCAGATCAATCTGGCCGATGGCCGGATCCAGCGTCGCGCGCAAGGCCCCGCCGCCCATCGGCGCAACCAGATCGACGGGGTGGCCCGCCTGGACCAGGGCGTGGGCCAGCGCCACAACCGCGCGGCGGTCCGCCCGGTCGGTCAAATCGGGGGTGAACAGGGCGACGCGGGGGCGGGGAGACGGCACGGGGACGATCCACAATCATTGGCGAAACGGAACGGTCGGGGCGACCAAACGCCGCGCGCCAGGGCGGTCATCATCCGGCGCGGCGTTTTCGTCAAGAAACTGACGCCGAAATATGCGCCGACTTCTTGCCGTGGGCGTGGCGTTCGTGTATCTCACAACGCGGCGACGGGGTGTAGCGCAGTCTGGTAGCGCGCCAGTTTTGGGTACTGGAGGTCTCCGGTTCGAATCCGGGCTCCCCGACCACCGCCACAGGAACGATTTTCGAGGGGGACGCCGAGCCATGAACGTGCGGATCTATCAGCCGACCAAGACGGCGATGCAGTCCGGTCGGGCCAAGACGCACCGTTGGCAGCTCGATTACGAAATCGAGACGCCGCGCCGCCCGGAACCGCTGATGGGCTGGACCAGCTCCGGCGACACGCTCAACCAGGTTCGCCTGATGTTCGAGACGAAGGAAGAGGCCATCGCCTTCGCCGAGCGCAAGGGCTGGGATTATTCGGTGGCCGACGCCCCGATCCGCCGGATTCGCCCGCGCAACTACGCCGACAATTTCCGCATGGACCGTCCGCGCTTCTGATTTTACTCGACGCCTGCGGGGGGCCGCGACGGCCTCCCCAGGCGTGGTTCATCCCACAAGCTCAGACGGCCCCATAGCTCAGTTGGATAGAGCAATCGCCTTCTAAGCGATAGGTCGCTGGTTCGAATCCAGCTGGGGTCGCCAAAAAGCCGGGCGCTCTGGGGCGTGACGCGGCAATTCCCTGTTTTGCAAGTTTTCCGAACCCGATCATTGTGGATCAGGTTCGGAAGACCTGTTCAGAACGGTGGATCTTACTTCAGCAAATCCTTGGCCACTTCAATCGCCTTGCAGGCGTCGTCGTTCTTGCCGGTCGCCATCGCGTTTGTGGCGGTTTCCAGGGCCTTGGAAACGGCAGCCTGCTTGTCGGCGGGCAGCGACATCAGTTTCGTCGCCGACGCGGTGCTGATTTCCATCATCGCCGTGGTGGGGTCGCAAGCGGCGTTGGCCGCGCCAACGGTGACAACCAAAGCGAAAGCAGAGATTGCAAGTGCGCGAATCATGATTTTTCCTTTTGGGATGGGTGTTTTCCACTCTAGAATTGGAACTTTTCCAGAGTTTCTTAAGGTGACGAGCGCATATTGAAAAAGAGAATGTTGTTTTGTAAAGGATGGTGTTCTGAAATTAACCAGCGACATTTTGTCATCCAAGAGAATGTTTTATCGGTCGAGTCATTATATTTTTCTTTTAACATCAACATTCAACAACGGTAATAATCATTGTATTGCGATCAGGTGCTCTGCAATCCATGTTTTGTTTTTGGATTTGACATTGTGCGGGCGTGGGGGCCGAACTGCGTTGTCGATCAAGCCGACGACCGAAGCGGCGATCCGCCAAAATTTTGACGCAAGCGTGGAAAAGTCTGGAATAAAGAACGCGCGGCGGACGTTGGCACATTCATGCATCGGGTCATTCTGTGGCCCAGCCCTGAATTGCGGCGCCACGCCGTCCTGTTCGCTCGGTTCGACGAAGAGGGGGCCGTGGCCGTCGCCATGGCGTGACCGGAACTATCGGGTGCGCGGTTGAGCAAATTCGGGGTTGATCTGGAAGTCCACATCGCGTCCTTGCGGCGCTATGCGCGGGCCTTGCTGCGCAACAATCGTGCGGACGCCGAAGATCTGGTGCAGGAGGCCTTGGTGCGCGCGGTGTCGCGCTCCGACAGCTTCCAGACGGGGACGAATCTGCGGGCGTGGCTGTTCACCATCCTGCACAACGTCCACGTCAATCAGGTCCGGTCCAAGGCCGCGCGGCCCGCCGAGGTTGACGTCGAGGACGTCGAATCGAAGCTGGTGTCCCCGGCCCGTCAGGAGGAAAGCGTCGAGCTGCGCGAGATGATGCGCCTGGTCGACGCCTTGCCCGAGGAGCAGCGCAAGGTGCTGCTTCTGGTGGCGCTGGAGGGCCTGAAATACGAGGAGGTCGCCGAATTGCTCGGCGTGCCGATCGGGACCGTCATGTCGCGCCTGTCTCGGGCGCGGGAGGCGATCAGGGCGAAACTGGCGAACGAGGGTGGCGTTGCCCTCCGGCGGGTGAAGTGATGAACGCGCGACAGGTGACAGAAGACGATCTCCACGCTTATGTGGATGGTCAACTCGACAGCAACCGCCGTCTGGCGGTGGAGCGTTGGTTGGCGGATGACGGCGAAGCGGCGGCCCGCGCCGAGGATTACCGCGCGCAGACGGCGATGCTGCACGATCTGTTCGACGGCGTTTTGCGCGAACCGCCCAGCGACGCGGTGCAGGATCTGACCGACCGGCTGAAAGGCCGCTTGGCCTTCAACGACAACCGTCCGGCGTGGCACGCCCGCCCGCTGGTCCGTTTCGCCGCCGCCGTGCTGTTGCTGGTGGCTGGCGCCGGCGGCGGCTGGATCGGGCGCGGCGTTCAGACCGTCTCCCCGGCGGGGCAGCAGCGCCAGACCCTGGCGACCTTCGCCGAGGAGGCGACGCAGGCCCACCGCTTCTACACCGCCGACGAACGGTTTCAGGTGGAGTTGGGCGCCGACAATCAGGACGAGTTGAACGGCTGGTTGTCCAAACGGGTGGGCCGCGACGTGTTCGGTCCCGATCTGGGCCGCATCGGCTTTCGGCTCATCGGTGGCCGGTCGTTGCCGACCGATCTCGGGGCCGGCGCGCAATACATGTACATCAACGAGGCCAACAAGCGGATCACGCTGTTCGTCGGCGCGCCGCAGTCTGGCAACCCATCGACCTTCAGCTTCACCCAGAACGGCGACGTCGCCACCTTCTATTGGGTGGAAGGGGCGCTGTCCTACGCGCTGGCCGGACGTTTCGCGAAAGAGGATCTGTTGGAGATCGCCAAGGCGGTCTACAGCGACGTCAAGGCCGGTCCGCCTCGTCATCCGCCGCCCAGCGAACCGCAACAGCGCCCAGCGGAAGCGCCCCCCCCGCAACAACCGCAGATTCAAGAAGCTCCCGTCACCGTCCAGCCGATCAGCGACACGCAAAAACCCAAGGACAGTTGAACGCCCTGAACCGAAGGCCGCCTTGTCGTGATCGACAAGGCGGCCTTTCGCCTTCTGCGCCGTAATCGCGAAAAATCGTTGCATTTCATCGCCCTTGCCGCAACGCTGATGGTGGTGACGGGTGGTGCTTGCCAGACGTGAAGGGCGCAGTCCGATGAGTCGGAACCAGATCGACCCCCAGCTTGACGCGCAAATCAAAGATGCGCGCATCTTGATTGTGGACGACAATTCATCCAATGTTGAGTTGCTGCGCGAGATTCTGACCCACGACGGCTACACCCGCATTCTGGGGGAAACCGACCCGCGCAAGGTCCCGGCGCTGTGCGAGGCGGAGGGGTTCGACCTTCTGCTCATCGACATCCGCATGCCGCACATGAGCGGGTTTGAGCTGATGGAGCGGGTGCGCCCGATCTTCGGCGGCGATTACGTGCCGATTCTGGTGCTGACCGCCCAGACCGACCAGGACACCCGGCGCAAGTCGCTGGAACTCGGGGCCAACGATTTTCTGACCAAGCCCTTCATCGCCTGGGAACTGCTCCACCGCGTCCGCAACATGGTGGAGATCCGCACCCTCTACCGCCGCGCCGCCGACCAGAACCGCGAGTTGGAGCGGCGGGTGTCGGAACGCACCGCCGAATTGACCAGCGCGTTGGAGGCCGCGCGTCAGGCCGACCGCGCCAAGCTGGATTTCCTGTCGGTGATGAGCCACGAGTTGCGCACGCCGTTGAACTCCATCATCGGTTTCGCCGATGTGCTGGGCAGCGAATCGATGGGCAAACTCGGCAACCCGGACTATGTCGAATACGTCAAGCTGATCGAGGAAAGCGGCAAGTCGCTGTTGACCATGGTCAACAACATTCTCGATTACACGCGCGGCTCCACCGGCTCCATCGAGTTGCAGGAATCCGACGTGAACCTGCCGCAGCTTCTGACCAACTGCATGGATTTGCTGGCCACCAAGGCCGAGGCCAAGCGGTTGGCGGTGACGGCGCAACCGACCCCGTCGTTCCATCTTCGCGCCGACCGGCGGCGGTTGCGGGAAATGATCCTGAACGTGCTCGACAACGCGGTGAAATTCACCCCGCCCGACGGCGGCGTCTGGGTTGGCGCCGAACGGCGCGGCGACGCGGTGGTCATCGTCGTGCGCGACAATGGACCGGGCATCGCGCCGGATATTTTGGGGCGCATCTTCAACCCCTTCACCCAAGCCGAACGCTCGCTGGTCCGCCAGCATGAGGGGATCGGGTTGGGACTGCCCATCGTCCGCCGTCTGGCCGAGTTGCACGGCGGCACGGTCGAACTGACCAGCGCGCCGCAGCAGGGAACCGAGGTTGCGATTCTCCTGCCTGCGGAACGGCTGTTGGGGTGACGGCTGTTGGAGTGACGCCGCCCCTCAGTGAAAGGTGAAGGATTCCGGCGCGCCGCCGACGCGGGCGACCAGACCGCCGCCGTTGGGAACCAGCCGCCAGGAGTCGCGCTGGGCGTCCACCGGCTCCGACACCACGATCAGGCCGTTGTCGCTGTTGCGCCAATAGAGGCTGGGCGGCTTGTTGTCCGACGCCCAGCGGACCGCCCACACCCGTTCGCCGTCGGTCCAGGTGGCGGTGAAGCGCAGGGGCGCGCGGATGCCGTTCGCGGTCATTTCGTCGCGGATGTCGTGCAGCACCGATTGGAAGGCGCCGACCGAATCCTCCTCCAACCCACGCCCCAGCGCGGTCAGGAAGATCGCCTCGCTGTCGGTGGTGCCGGTGCGCGAGGCGTAGAGATGATCGGGGATCATCGCCTCGACCCGGCGGCGCAGGCGGCACCAATCGCCGACCTGCCCGTTGTGCATGAACAGGAAGCGCCCGGCCTTGAAGGGATGGCAGTTGGCGCGGCTGACCGCCGTTCCCGTCGCCGCGCGGACATGGGCGAAAAACAGGCGCGAGCGGACATGGCTGCAAATCGACTGCAAATTCTCGTCCGACCACGCCGGGCGAACCTCGCAGTAACGGCCCGGTTCGCTGCGCTCGCTGTACCAGCCGACGCCGAACCCATCGCCGTTGGTCTCGGTCTTCGCCTCGGACGCGTGCATGGATTGTTCGATCAGCGAATGGCAGGGGGCGCTGACCAGGGATTCCAGCAGCACCGGCTCGCCGCAATAGGCAAGAAAACGACACATCGACAGGCGCACCTTTGAAAGCCGCGCGGAAGTGGGTGCGTCAATTTGACCAGAACCCAGTTGTAAAACAAGACGTCCTCTTCATGAAACCGTCACAACGGGAGCGGGTGTGGCTTTTCTGCCGTGTGCGAGCGCTGATTGTTCGTTTGGTCAACGTTTTGGTTCGGGGGGCGCCTGGGTCTCGATGGTCCATTTGCCGTCCTTGAACTCCAGCTTGGCGGCGTAGCTGCTGGCGGTGATGGCGGACAGCACGGTGTCCCATTGGCGGTGGGGCAGGCGGTTGATGTCGAAATTGCGCGCGGCGGGAACCCGGTGCGGCGACCAGTAATAGGTGACGCCGCCGCCCAGCAACAGCGCCGCCCCGGCCAGAAAGCCGACGGCGGCGGCGGCCAGTTGCAACGGGATGGCGGGCGACAGCCGTTTCATCCGGCGGCTGGTCAGGATGGCGTGAAAGCGCACATGGCCTTGCGGCGCCCAGGCGGGAACGATCAGGCCGAACGGGCGGTCGCCCACCCGGTCGGCGGGCTGCACCACCGCCATGCGGCTCTGCACCTCGCGGCTGCGGGTTTCCGACAGCAGCGCGCCGACCGGGCGCCCGTTGCGCACGGTCAGCTCGAACACCCGCCGCCCGGACGGCACCAGCGCGACGCCGCCGGGGTTGGCGTCCATTTCCTTGGCCAGCGCGGGCAGGAAGGAGTAACCGGGGCCGCCCTCGTGAATTTCGTAGAGATAGCCGCTCCACAGCGGTTCAACCGAATACCAGCAGCTTTCCGAGCTTTTCAGGCAGCGGCGGCCAAAGGCGCGCGCGTAGGATTCGGCGTCCTTGCGCTCGACGCCTTCCAAATAGCCGAACATCACGTTGGTGGCCTGCCGGGCGCCGGGCACCGATCCCCCTTGTTCAAAACCTTATGCGAAACCTTGTGCGAACCCGCTGAACCGCACCAAATCCGGTGGAGCGGATCGTGCCGCTCCCCAAATATGGACTCATTCGCGCGTGTCTGTCAGTAGGGGCGAGGAGGGGGCGAGTCAACAATGAAAGCCTTTGACTTGGCTGGCAGTTTGCGTAACGTCCGCCACCGGCATGATGGATGATGACACCGATGATTGGCCTCGCGCGCGCCTGACCCGGCGGGGGATGTTGACCGGGCTGGCGGCGGCGGCGGCGCTGGCGGCGCAGACGCGCCCGTCCCAGGCGCTCGACACGACCGTCCCGCAATGGCTGACGATTCCGCGTCGGCTGGTGATGCGCAACCTGAACACCGGCGAGCGTCTGAACACGCTGTTCTGGCGCGACGGCGCCTATGATCCCGCCGGTCTGGCGACGGTCGATCATTTTTTCCGCGATTGGCGCACTGGGGAAACCGTCCAGACGGCGGCCTCGCTGCTCGATATTTTGTGGCGTTTGCAGATGGCGGCGCGCTTCACCGTGCCGCTGGAGGTGCTGTCCGGCTATCGCTCCGTCCAGACCAACGCGATGCTGCGGCGGACGATGGGCGAAAGCGTGGCGCACCGCAGCTTCCACATTCGGGCGATGGCGGCGGACATCCGTTTGCCCGGCCTGTCCTCGCTGGCGGTGGCGCATTACGCGAACGGGCTGGGGCTGGGCGGGGTCGGCTATTACCCCGACAGCAATTTCGTCCACATCGACAGCGGCCCGCGCCGGGTGTGGATTCGCTGAGGCTGGGTTGGTTAAGCGCGTTTGTAAAATTTATCAAACGGCGGGTTCTCAACCGGCGTTTTCGTTTTCAATCGAACGCAATGTTCGGAAAACACATCCAGCGTAAGCCCAAGCATTTCCTGATTCATATGGCGACGCGACAGAAGATACAGCAATTCCGGGTGCGTGCGCGGCGGTCTGATTTTCAGAATGTCTTCGCAAACGAAACGAAAGGCGGCAATTTCTTGCAGTTTGCTGACTCGTTTGCGCATGTTTTCGGGTTGAGAGGTGATCGCTTGTTCATGCACATGCACGATGCGGTAGCGCGACAACCGAAAAATCAACGTGCCGGCAAGCTTGCCGATGGACACGCCGTCAAAGCCTTCGTGGGCGGGATCCAGGGCGCCGGTGCGGCGATACAGAAGAATGTCCAGATCCTTCTGGCATTCTTTCAGCGCCAAGGCCAGTTCGCTGTCCGAAACATCCACGGCGTCATAAGGAATTTGCCAGGATTTGATGATTTCGAGGATGCACTCGACAAAGGAAACAGCGAGTCTGTCCTGCAAATCGACGGGCAATAACGAAGGGTCGCTCATCAATCAAACTGCTCAGCGTGTTCGTAGAGAGGCGTCCAATCAACAACATCGACAGATTTGTTGTTCAGGATGGCGGCGATGTCAGTGCTGGATTTTATTCCCGAATTGACCCGCACGTCATTTTGAAAAGACTTTCGGGCATCATTGAGTTTTTTTCTCAAGATGCCTGGATTGGCTGCGAATTCGGAGAGGTTCACGTGTGAACGTCCTTGTTGGAGGTAGTCAAAACAACGGGTGCGCTATCCAGCGTTCCCATCCGATGTCGCACTTTCCGCACACGATGACGCTGGAATGCCCCCCAATTTTGAGATTCTGCTAAAGTGTTCCGGCTCTCTGTGG
>NZ_JBMDKF010000045.1:0-19527 GCF_057809575.1 Azospirillum sp. FG154
GGGGGTCCCGCGTGGGCGCTGTTGGGGCCCACAGGCCCCCGCCGCGCGGCATCCCCCGCTTAATCAAGATTTGGACTTGCGAATCAGTCTGATATCTGTTTGATATCAGAAAGACTGCTATATGCCATATAAGAGACATCAAAATGATACTAGCTGTTGGAAATACGAAGGGGGGGGTTGGGAAGACGACTCTCGCCGTCAATCTGGCGATCATACGGGCCGCCGCCGGGCGAGATGTGCTGTTGGTGGACGGCGACGAGCAGGGAACCGCAACCAGCTTCACCGAACTCCGGGCCGAGCAGATCGGTGAAGCGGGATATACCGCCATCAGCCTGCAAGGGGCCGCCGTTCGCACCAACATCCGGCAGCTTGATGCAAAATACGATGACATCATCATCGACGTAGGCGGACGAGATACCGGCAGCCTTCGGGCCGCCTTGACCGTCGCCCATTCCCTCCTCGTCCCGGTCCAGCCCCGGAGTTTCGATATCTGGGCTATCGAGAAAATGGCCGAGTTGGTCAAAGAAGCCCGTGAGGTAAACGACCAACTCCGCGTTGCCGTCGTTCTCAACGCCGCCGACGCCCAAGGCAGCGACAATGAAGACGCCGCCGCCGCCCTGCGGGAGATCGAGAACATCACCTATCTGCCCTGTGCCATCGTGCGGCGGAAGGCGTTCCCAAATGCCGCCGCTGCCGGTCGGTCTGTGATCGAACATCAGCCGAAAGACGCCAAGGCGATAGAGGAAATTACCGCTCTGGCGTCCGCGCTCTTTGACATCAATATCAAGTCGGAATGACATAAATGGCTATCGCAAAAAAACCAAAGAGCAATGCAGCGGCTCCCGCGCCGGTCGATGATATGAAGGCCGATGCGTTCATTGCCGGGGCTGGAAAAGCCGCCCCCGCGCTGGTCCCAGAACAGGCAAAGGCCCCGGTTACGGTGCGCTTCGATCCTGATCTTCTGCGCCGCGTCGATGAGGCCGCTAAAAAACTCCACATCAGCCGGTCAGCATGGATCCTATCAACGTTGAGCCGGGCCGTGGAGAGCGGCGAGGGATGAGGAATCCCGCTTCCCCGCATCAAAAAGATATCAATCTGATATCTAATAGATATCTTTTTGGCGTCTGTTTGATGTCTTCTCTTGCGGGTTTGTCGCATACCTCGGTACATCGGGAACGGTCGGCTTTCGCCGCCGTTCCGACGATGTGGCATCCTGCCCTAAAAGCTGCGATGGTTGCCGGATGACCAGTCAACAAGTCGATCTTTTCCTAGACCAACTGATAGACGCTCCGATCAAGGACGAGCAGCGTCTAATGGAGTTTCCATTTTTCTCGCTCCAGAAGCAGCCGCGACTTGAACCGTTCATCTATGACGATGGAAAAGTCCGCATCGAAATCTCACCGGGCCAAAAAGGTATCGCGACAATTTGGGATAAGGACATCCTGATTTATATCGGCAGCCTTTTAAACGAGCGACTGGAACGGGGCCAGACTCTAACCCGCACGGTCACTTTCCCAGCCTATGACTTCCTGCGGGTGGCAAGCCGGGGGACCGGCAAGCGTGCCTATGAACTCTTCCTTGATGCGTTGTTCCGCCTTCGCAGCACAACGATTGTCACGACCATCGAAGCCGGGGGGCAGAAGGAACGGCGCGGCTTTGGCTGGATCGAATCATGGCGCATCATCGAGCGGCAGACCACGGGCGGCAAAACGGAAATGGCCGCCGTTGAAGTCACGGTCAATGACTGGATGTTTCGTTCGATTGTACGAGACAGGCGCGTTCTCACAATCAGCCGGGACTATTTCAAGCTGGGGATGGGGATCGAACGCCGCCTGTACGAACTGGCCCGGAAGCATGTCGGCATTCAGCCCGAATGGTGGATTAGCCTCAAACGGCTGCATGAGAAATGCGGAAGCCTCGACACCCTCCGAAAATTCAAGCATCGCCTCAAATCCATCACCGAAACCCAATCCCTGCCAGACTACGCAATCGAAGTTCTCGAAGCCGCCGACAAGGGGGTGCCGTTCCAGCACGTCACGGCCTTCCCGTTGGTCCGGTTTTCACCCAAACAGCCGATCATGGCCGAAGGCGCAGAAATCCCCGCAGAACTGGCCCAATCTGCGGCCTCTAGCGTTCCCGATGTACCGAGTCTTCGCAGCGTGACCTACGAGGAAGCCGCCCGGCAATATCCGGGCTACGACATCGAACACCTCGTCGCCATGTGGCAGCAATGGACACGAGGGCAGGGGGCCGTTCTTCACCACCCCGACAAAGCCTTTCTGACCTTCTGCGAAGCCTTCGCCCGAAACAACCCGCTTCCCTAACCCGCCGGGATCATTTCAGCCTGTGGATAACTTTCTGTGCCTGTGAATTGACTCGGTACATCAGGAACACCCTGACTCGGTACATCGGGAACGCCTGACTCGGTACATCGGGAACACACACATTATATACTAACAGATTCTAACTTTAGACTCTAACGGCTGGACTTTCCTTCAGCCTGTGAACAAAATTGCGCGAGCCTAACGGCTCGCAACCATCGCCGCCTTACGGCGGCAGTAAAGACCCCCTAAGACACCACCCACAAACAAACGCTAGGGCCGAAAATTTCGTCACTGGATAGCCCTTACACAGAAGAGGCTACCATCCCACCAGACACCTAAGCCGACTCCGCTCAAAACCCATTATATGCGGAGCCATGCTTTCAGCATGGCAAGCTTATTGAAGATTGAAAGGCGCTATCGCGCCTTGGCATTCGGGTAAGAGGGTGAAACGGCGCAGCCGGTTCCACCCCGATAAGTTCGGTCTGCTTCACCAACACGACGCGCTTTCAGCGCGTGGAGGATACTCGTGATCGAACACCAGCCCTAATGATAGATCAGAAAGTTGCCAAATCGTAATTTGACCCACTAGCACAGCGGAGAAATGAATCGTAATATATGGGGAGATTATTGGTTTTTTCATACAGAATACGCGGGAAATTATCCGGTGGAATATTCCAATTAGGACTGAATCCTGTATGAGTAAAGCGAGCATTACTGTCGCTCGTGCTGAACAATTCTGGATCGAAGGTGTTGCTATGGATGTGGTCTCGCCCGATATATAGGGCAGCGATTAACGCACACTGGTCATCAATGCTATACTGACTAAGAAACAACTTGGCCGTATTTTCATTAAACGGAATATAGCCCCTGGCCGAGTTAATCAAATGAACAATGTGCGTCATTTTTTTCCCCACTCCCCGTTTTAATGTTATAGACTAGGAACAGTCATACACAATACCAATTGGTCGATAGGCACGTGCAGCCCTCGGTTAGTTCCACCAAACCGACGTTTCCTAAACAGGGAGAGTAGCACAAGCCGGGACGATGGCAAACCATCGGTTTCAGCATCACGGAATCTCGTCAATCAGCACCCATCCTCGACCAGCGCAGACGGGTTTTTTGACCTGTCGCAACGACAGGACGCGTTCATGTTTCGTGCGCCTTTAGCATACAGCGAACGCACTTTCGTTATTTCACCCCCTTACCTAGGTTTTTGGTTCTCCTGCTACTCGGCCCCCAATTTTGCCCGTTCTATGGTATCACCCGTATGAGATTAGAAAAACACCGACGATTGCCATGATTACGCCGACCGGAATCATAAGCACTAGACAGTTAGCGATAAATTTTGACCTCTTTCTAACAAAGACGATAATAAATATTATAGAAAGTATTAGTAAAGATATACCTGTGTAAATCAGATTAAATCCAAAAAGCGAATATGTACACAATACAATCATACTAGCGACGTTAGGGGAATAATCTTCTTTCTTTAAGTCTGATACTGGTATTCTGTCTTCTTTATGTGTTATTAACACACCATTAATATTCATGTACTTTATATCTCCAATGGAAAATAATTCAATTATGTGTGATATCCCTTTTATATAGTTTAGACTGTGGATAGTCGCATAACAAAGCATTACAATGATAGCGCTCAAGCCAAAAGCTGTATTAATGCTTATCTTTGAGTGAAAAAAATCGGATAGCCCAGTGCCCATCACAAGACCACATAAATTAATAAACAATGCGTACATTGAGTGGTTCTTCCACTCAATCAGGTTGTAAATGGCCATATTTCGGTCAAATGCTATCATTTTGCTACTATATAAAAATCCATTTTTACTAAATGAGACAGATTTATTTGGATTGTGTTTGATAAGCCATATAATTTTAAGAGGCTCTTTTGTCATTAATATCGTGTCAATTTCTTTAATAGATGATTTGTGGTTGAATATTCTCTCAAACTCCTTCTTAACTAAAAATTCAGGATGCGTTTTAATCATGGAATATAATGATGCTATTGAGGAAATAAATTCTTTCCTTGATGACTTTCTTCTATCTATTTGCTTTGTTAATAAATCATAAAATTTGAACAATGGAACTACAGACCAAATCACCATAATTGATAATATCAGTAAAAATTTGAGATCAACCTCTCCGCTATTAATAATTGATTTGAACGAAGATAACATTGAATCATAAGCTTTAATTGCATCATCAAAGTTCATTTTAGATTAATCCTATTTTAAATGATGTGAGTTTGCTTGATATTACTGTCTTTTCCATTAATCATGATATGGGTTTCGTCGGGCGCGGGGCGCATAGGGCAGGGACGTATCCCGATAATCCAGCTTGCGCCCCCGTGCTGGGTTTCGATGCGGCAGGAACAGCAACAGTTCCTCCGGCCCCATTCGCATGATGTCGTCATACAGCATCACCGGGCGACCAAAAGCACTCTGCGCCGTGCCGCCCGAAAGCCCACTGGTGCTAAAATTAGTCGATGAATTGGTGTCCCGCATGGTTTGCGTGCCGGTCAGCTTGGACAGTTCTTCCGCCGTGATCGTATCGCGCGGCGCGAATGCCTGCATGATGCCGGATTCGTTCAGAAAGGTCCGCCACGCCTTGTCATAGACCTTTTCAAGCTGGGAAAAGTTCTGAATGACAACCGTGTGCTGAATACCGAACCCGGCATCCAGCCCGAACCCCTGTTCAATCGCGTGCATCCGGCCCAAAGCCGCAAACTCATCCAGCACGAACCGCACCGGCAACCGCCGCCCCGTCGCGCTTCGCGCAACAGGGCGATCCTGCGTATGCAAACAAGCACGCGCGATCATCACCATGAGCCGGAGCAAGCCCCCATGCGTGCCGAGGCGGGGGGCTGGAATGACGAGGTAAATGGTTTCGATGCCGCTCTTGAGCCGCGCAAAGTCAATCACCGGGCGGTCGTCCAGCGTCGTCAGAGCGCGGCGAAAGGACGGCTTAATCCGCCCACTGCGAAGCCAGTGCAAGCCGGTCTTCGTCGTCGAGAGAACCCCGGAGCGTTCCTTTCCGGCCTTTTGCAGGAAGGACGCCGCCCCTTCCTGAATGACGCCCCCCGCCAACGGCGAAGGCAGCATCAGCTTTTTGACAAGATCCTCAAAAGACGGTTGGCCTTCCCCGGCTTCCTTTTCCGGCGGCAGGTTCAGCAGGGCCAGAACCTCGAACAGGTTGCGGTTGCCTGCACAGCTTTCATCCAGCGCGACCCACAGCAGAAACGTCGTCAACAGGGCGCGACCTTCGGCCACCCAATAGCCGCCATCGGATTCCGATGACGAAATCAAGGCTTCGGCGATCATCGCCGCATCGTCCACAATATCGTCGCCCCGCGTCGTCAGCCATTCAATCGGGTTGAAGCTGGACGCCCCTTCGGCAGGAAGAAACTCCGGGGTCAGCAGGGCGAACGGATCGAAGATGTGGACCGGGCAGCCACCAGCCCCGCGCCCCAACGGGCCGCCGGTCACGGCGGCGAGTTCCCCCTTGATATCCACCACCAACGCGGAGCCGACCAACTGGGGCGGTTCCAGCAGCATCGGCACGAGCGTGCCGGTTCCCTTGCCCGACCGGGTGGGCGCGACGACGAGGCGGTGCATGTCGGTGTCATAGCGGCGAATCTCGCCCGTGCTACTCACCGCGACCGGCAGCCCTTCATTCTCGATAACAGCCATGTCCGCCCCTGCCGGTCAAAGCGTGTCGATTTTGCCGCTGCCGTGGGTGCTGTCAGGCGGAGGTGGGGCCGCCGATCCGCCGCCGCCCATGCCCGTCATACTGCCCCCGCCGTGATTGTCGGCCAGCGGGGTTTTGTCAGGCAGGCGGGAGAACATCCAGCTTGCACCGTTGAAAATGACCATCCTTGCTCCGGTCTTGGCCACCCAGCCTTTGACCACCAGAACCACCCCAAGCAAGATGGCGACCGGCAGCATCCAGAGGGCATCCGGGACCAGCAGGCAGAAAAGGGCGACCGAGCCGATCGACAGCATCCACGCATTCGGATTGCGGATGCAAAACAGGATGTAGAAAAATCCGATAATCGGCCAGAGAACCCAATCAAGCAGATACAAGGCCCCCAGCGTGCCGACAAACATTGCCGTGTTCCCTCCGGCGTCGCTGGCAAGCTCCGGGAAATACCACGCCACCAGAAACTGAAAGATGGACGCCAAGGCCGCCGCCACGAAGAACAGGCACGAGATCAACCCCATCGCGTGCAAGAGGACCAGTGTAACCTTCCGTCCCATGTGTAAGCCCTCGCAGCGTGCGGCCCTCAATCGGGCGCGGTTGTCTCGGTAGCATCCTCGGCATCGAGGGGCGGCAATTCAAACAAAGCACGATCTTCCGCACGTCGCACGGCGCGGTCAATCAGTACGTCAAACTGCCGCGCGAATTCCCCCTCCGGGTTTTCCAGCGCGTGTTTCAGCACGACCGCCCCGGCGATGATCTTGCGGCGTTTGTCGTCGCTGCGAGCCTTGCGCCGCTCCGCCGCCCGTTGCTTGGTCTGGAGTTTGTCAATCGCGGCCTTCAGCTTCGACTGACGCGCTTGCAGTCGGGCGAGCCGTTCCGCATCGGTTAGACGGGGCATGAGTGACTCCGAACGAAAGGCGAATGAGGGGGGAGAAATAGGGGCATGGGGAGGGGTGAACGATGCAGCAGATTATGGGGAAGTTTTGGGCGATTGGTGCGGTGAAATTTGAGGGCGGAGCGGTCTCATAAAATTTGCAGGATGGGGGCTGATAGGCAAGGAAGGATTAACTGATTTCGGTGATTGTGGGAAGAACGCGAAGCGCGCACTTATACACTGCCTACGGCAGTGTGTGCGGACCATTCTGAGGATAGAACGATTCCAAAATGCCGGGTTCGTGATAGGTCGTCGGATGGCGATTTTTCACTTTAATACCGTGGTGTTCAACCGGGGGTCCGGTCATAGCGCAGTGCGCGGCGCAGCCTATCGGGCTGGCGTTGCGCTGATGGATGAACGCGCCGGAAAAATGGAGGACTACACCCGCAAGCAGGGGGTGGCCCATGCCGAGATCATCGCCCCGGAAAACGCCCCGGCTTGGGTCTATGATCGGGCTGCCCTCTGGAATGCGGTCGAACGGGCCGAGGACAAATCCACCCGCCGCAACGAAGCCCAGCTTGCCTATTCGATCACGGTTGCCTTGCCCTATGAATTGACCGAGGGCGAACGGCACGATCTTGTGCGCGGCTTCGTGTCGGAAAAATTCGTGTCGTTGGGGATGGTCGCGGACGTGGCTTTTCACGCGCCGCACGAGGCGGGAGACGACCGCAATCATCATGCCCACATCATGCTGACCATGCGCCACTTGCAGGCGGAGGGGTTCGGCAACAAGGCGCGGGATTGGCAATCGCATTTCGGGCGGTTCTGCAATGGGCGACTGGTGGAGACGCACCAGCTTGTCGCCCTTCGCGCTGACTGGGCGGAACACACCAACGCAGCCCTTGAACGCGCCGGACATGCGGCGCGGATCGACCATCGCAGCCTTGAGGCGCAGGGGATCGACCGGGAGGCGACCGTTCACCTTGGGCCGAGCGCGACCGCGCAGGAGCGGCAGGGCATCCAGACCGAACGGGGCGACCAGAACCGGGAGATTGAAGCCCGGAATGCCGAGGTGATTGACCTAGCCGCCGAACGGGAGCGGCGAGAACAGGCGCAGCGAGAGGAGGCGGACAAGAGTCCAGCCGCCGCCCTTGGCATTGCGGAAACCGTCGCGGCCTATAAGGCAGCGCGGCAGGAGGCCGGGCGGCTGTGGTCCGGTATCTGGCAGGAGGTGGGCGGCAACACGGCAAAGGACGATGCGGCAAAGACGCAGGCCCGTCGCCGCGCCTTCAAGCACGCCGACTATCCTGCCTATGCCGAGGCGCGGGACCGCCGCAATGAAGCCGCCCTTGCGATCCATGCCGACCGGGAGGCCGCCGACCCGCACCTGAAGGCCCTGCACATCCGCCCCGCCGCGCTGGAGGCGGATATTCAGGTGGCGCGGGGGATCGACCGGGAAACCGCCGAGCGGGAGCGGCGGGAGCGAGAACAGGCCGCTGAACTGGCGCGGCTTGAGCGCAAGCAAGCCCGTGTCGAGCGGGTGATGGAGGCAACCGCGACCCGCTTGCGGGATCGTCTGACCGCAGAAAAGGACGCAGGCCCCGCCGCCAAGGCCGCCGACATCTTGAACGCCATCACCACCTACGCCCCGACCTTCAAGGAGATCGAGCTTGCCGGGTTGGTGCGGGAGTGCGCTAGCGATGCGCGGGAAGCCCGCGCCATCACCGCCGCGATTGACCGCAGCGGCGAGGTTCTGGACCTCTACGACCCGGCCACCGGCAAAGCCGTAGGCTTCACCACCCGCAGCCAGCGAGAGCGGGAGCAGACGACGCTTCAGAACGCCGACCGTCTGGCGGGGCGGGGGCTGCATCGGGCGACCGACCGGGGAATCGGGGACGCTATCGCCGTGCATACATTGCGCCCGGAACAGCAAGCGGTCTTGCGCCATGCGACCGGGTGCGAAGGGCTGGCCTTGATCGACGGCAAGGCGGGGACCGGCAAAAGCTATGCTCTAGGGGCGATCCGCTACGCCTATGAGCGCAGCGGCAACGCCGTGGTGGGATTGGCCCCGACCCGCAAGGCCGCCGCCGGATTGCGGGATGTGGGGTTCGAGAAGCCGACGACGGTTCACGGCTTTTTACGGTCGATAGAACACGGCAAGGTCCATTATCCGCAAGGAACGGTCCTGATCGTGGACGAGGCCGCGATGCTGGACACCCGGACCCTTGGGACGCTGGCCCAGCATGCCGCTGAACGAAGCTGGAAGCTGATCCTTGCCGGCGACGCCAAGCAGCTTGCCAGCGTGGAAGCCGGGGGCTTGTTCGGGGTGCTGCAAACCCGGCACGGGGCAGCCAGCTTGACGGATGTGGTGCGGCAGCGGCAGGCCGACCACAAGGACGCGGCGGAGCATTTCGCGCGGTATGAGTTTGCCGAGGGGCTGGCCTTGCTGGACAAGGGCGGGGCGATCCAGATGCGGCAGACCGTCGCCGACGCCAAGGCCGCCCTTGTGGCGGATTGGGCTATCGCCAGCACGGCGCGGCCCGACGCCTCGCGCTTCGTGTTCGCCTACACCAATGCCGAGGCGCGGGAGGTGAATGCGGCGATCCGCGCCGTGCGCGTGGCGCGGGGCGAGATCGACGCCGGGGTGGAGGTGGCGACCACCACCGGGGCGGCCGCCTTCGCACGGGGCGACCGGGTGTCCTTTATGGAAACGAGCCACGCCTTGGGGATCGACAACGGGACCGTCGGAACGATCCTCAACATCGACGAAAAGATGATGACCGTTCGCATGGACGGCGACCGGCGACAGGACATCACCTTTCCGCATGGGACGTTCTCCGGCTTCGCCCACGGATATGCCGGGACCATCTACAAGGGGCAGGGGGCCACGCTGGACGAGACGTTCTTGCTGCATTCCCACCATTGGCGGGATGCAAGCAGCTATGTCGCTTTGACCCGGCATCGGGACAGCCTTCGCGTCTATGCCGCCCGTGACGTGGCGCAGGATATTGCCACGCTGGCAAAGCAGATGACGCGCAGCGACGAACGCCCCGCGACCGTCGTTTATGACACGCGGGAGGAGGCGCACCGCAGGGCCGTGGAACGGGAGGAGCAGACCCGCCGGGGAGCCGTTGCGCCGGGCAAATATGAGGGGATGAACGCCCCCAGCCCCATGCGGCAGCTTTGGGGGCGGATGGCCGACATGCTGAATCCGTTCGGGCCGGGGAAGTCGCAGGGCTTGCGTCCGCCATCCCCAGAACCACCACCCCAGACGGCCAGCCCTGCCGCCAAGAAGAACGAGCCGTCCCACCATGAGCGGGTGTTTCGGAAACAGGCGCAGGAGCTTGACGAGGCCGCACGCGGGGTGCGGCCCATCGACGGGACGCAATCTCGTCTCAAGGCCGCTTTGGAGGCGCGAGGGGAGCGCGTTCCGACACAGGCCGAACGGGCGGCGCGGGTGGAGAAGGAGCGCGGCCTTGAGAAAGAGGGCGGGATGGAGCTGGAGTTGAAGCCGGGGAGGCGGGGGCCGAGGTAGGGGAGTATGGGCTGCGGCCCCGTTTTAGGGTGTGGTTAAAGGCACGGATAATGTGTGCCAAAATAGCTTGTTCATTGAGGCGGGCATCAGTGGTTTTCATATTATATCAATGATCGCTGTGTTTTTCGGTAGTTACCGATTTTCTCTTCAGTTCCATTGGTAAAAATGCATCAATTTCTTCATCAGAAAATGTCATATCCTCAAATTTTTTCAATGCATCTTGTGCTTTTTTATATGCTTTGAAATTAGTGCTTGGTGCTCCACTATAAATTTTATGAAGTGATTTTATGAGATCATCTCTATGCTCCTGCAATGTTTCGATAGGCCTTTCTTTCATGGCTATATCAACAAGTAGAGACTGAAATTTTTCTCGAATAAGCCAAAGGTCGTTCGCTGCCTGCTTGTGTTTTTGTGCAATTTCTCCGAGGTTATAATTCTTCATGTATGAGTTCAATGCCAGCAAGGTAGTTGATACTAATAAACCAATGATACTAGAAATTTGCCCAGCACCAAAAACAGACCCGATAAAACCTGCCGTGGTAATCGCTGAAAGCACGATTTGAATCAATCTAATTTGTGCAAATTCAGATAGAAGTATGTCGGCACATTTTTCGTGTGTCTTGTGAGAGTATACGACACGCCCATAGCATTCTCGCACTTGTCCTTCAATTATTTTGCGAGTTTGAGGAGTGTCGTCAGTCAGGGAATGATGTTCCAAAAATCTCTCTCCATTTCTGTTTGGCTGACCACTCTTGTTTTAGAGGGGCTGTTTCGTGGGCAATCGCATCCAGTGATAAGTTATAACATCTCTTGGCCTTGTACTGAAAAAGCCCTTTCCCGTAAACGTACTGCCCACTTCCTGGAGATTTCCAATACTCCTGATTTTCTGCCTGCTCTGACATCCATTTGAAGAAGTCTCTACACATAAGGTCATAATACAGATATGACTTGTCTTTGTTGCTGTAGTTATCAATAAATTGGTAAGCGAGCGTGTCAACAAGCAAGCCGCCAATAGGAACATCCCATTTTATTTTCCATGCCCGCATCATACGACAAAGCGGCACGAGATTATTGTTGCATTCAGAGTTCCTTACTCGAATAGCCTCAATTTCTGGTTTTGGATTCGTTACTTTCCAGCTTCCACCTGCGTTGGAATCTGGATAGGTATAGCTATCGTTATCATTGATAAAGGCTGGGACGATTTCAAAGGTTATGCCGTCGTTAAAAGGTACAAGAATAACCTGTCCATCTGCTCTTATGCTTGTGGTTGAGTATGTTTTTTCTATTGAGGCTCTAACGGATTGAAGAAGTGATGACTGTCCATTTGTAGTGTATCCATTGTATTTCTCATATATTGAGTAAGGCAATTGAAAGATCATATCAAGATCGCTAAAGCCTTGAATCGCTGTATTACGCCCATATGATCCAACATAAAGGCTATGCGCTGTATCAGAGGTCGTCGTCCAGAAGTCTGTGTTAAGCCGTTGCGTGATGCTCCTATAGCGCGTGGAGATCGTGCCTCCGTCCTGAGTTTTTAGATTATTACAAAATCCGCTGAACCAATCCGCTAATCCCATTGCCTTACCCTTATTTATCCGAGCCTCGAAATCGTCCAACCACTGACATTATAGCTACGGCCAATCTCCGCAAGTGTTTCTTCGCCTTTCTCGCGCCGCTCTATCGCCTCACGCTGCTGGTGTGGCGTGAGTTTGGGTTTGCGTCCCAGCCTTACCCCTCGCGCCTTGGCGCGGTCCCTGCCCTCCCCTGTGCGGGTGCGGATCAAGTCCCGCTCGAATTCGGCCAATCCGCCAAGGACGGTCAGCATCAGGCGACCGTGGGGCGTGGTGGTGTCGGCCCACCCATCACCAAGAGAGCGGAAGGCGGCCCCCTTGCCGGTGATCGTTGCCAGCGTGTTGAGAAGGTCGCGGGTGGACCGGGCGAGCCGGTCAAGGCGGGTCACAAGCAGCACGTCGCCGGTGTCGAGCAGATCGAGCGCACGGCGAAGCTGGGCGCGGTCGGTCTTGGCCCCGCTGGCAACTTCCCGGAACACCTTCCCCGCCCCGGCAGCCGTCAGGGCCGCGACTTGAGAGTCGACGCTTTGGCCGTCAGTCGAGACACGCGCATAGCCGTAAATCATGCCCCTATTATGCACGTATATTATGCACAGAAAAGGGGGGCCGATTTCAGTGGGTTAGGTTTTGTGCATAATTCTTGATTTTTGCACAAAATCGAAGAGCGCTTGAAGCAGCACGGTTCTGTGCAGAATAAAGCTCAATTCCAGAGAGGCAGTGTATCCCACTTATCCGGGAATCCGGTCTGTCCGACTGTGATGGGTGGGGTGGCTGGGAATGCAGTAAGATGCTGTTTCAGCCGCGCTCCCCAAGTTGTGGACGGATGGATGGTCCGCAGCAGGTGTTGCATCACGGCGGCCACGGCGTAGATGCGGACCTGAGCGAATTTGTCCGTTGCCAAATGATCGAGCAACGGGATTTCGCTCAAGCGCGGCGGCTTGGGCTGGTCAGCCGGGGAACGATTCCACAACCGGCTATGGTGCGCGCAGATATTCCGAACATGGTTGATCGCGCGGACCCAACTCGGAAGCAGTTCCCAGCGGGGTATTCCATACTTTGCGGAGAGCGATTTAAGGTCAGCAACGGGCAACGCGCTTAGAAAAGTCGAGAGTGTTCCGAAGTCCCAAAGCTCAATGGCCATCCAAATGGGGAGTTCAGAACTGTATTTTGCGCGAAAATGCTTAACAAAATCTTCTTTTGAACGTTGTGTTGCGCGGTCACACTTGAGCAACCACTCATCATATTGTGTCAGTTTAGTGGTAGGATCGCGGTCTGTTACAAAATAGTTTTGATAAAGATTAATAGGGGAACGGTGCGCCCAAGGATCACGGGCACCCAACATGAGAGCGATATCGACTCTTAGCGCAACCTCGATCCGTTCGATTGCATCCAAGAAAAGGAGTCTGAGACGTTTATCGAATACGTATAAATCAAATACGTGATGGAATTTTGTCCCCATCTTGAAATCGTCAAGTATTTGAGACAAGAGCTTTCCATCCGCGTCTTTGATCGGCTGCGTTATTCTGAAGGGGTGCCAATATCCACTGAGCCGATAATAGCCGATTCGCTCCAAGGCAGCGGCGGCTTTGGTGGGATCGCCTATATCCATGCCACGCGATTGCAACAAGGCAAGCTGGCCCTGCACGTCCAAGAAAGGCTTGGTATAGGGAACGGACATTAGAGAGATAGGCCTAAAAAGAAAACGGACCCGCGCTGTCTCGAAAGACAGGGGGCCCGCCGTGTTGAGTCTTATATAACCCGGAAATGCCTAAAACTCAAGCCATTTTTGTGTAAACGCGGCCTTGACGGTCGTCTAAATCTGGGGGGCATGTGCCTCTTGATGTCATTGGCGTAATGATATATATTCTTTATATGGAGAATAATTTTATGAGGGCCGTCATGCCCATTTCTGAAGCCTTGTTCACGCCGACTGAGGCGGCTGTCCTGACCGGAATGCCGCTTAAAGCCGTTCACAATGCCATCGACAAGAAGACGGTGGATGTCGTCGCGGCCATGCGCGAAGGGCAACCGAATCGGCTGCTTGATCTGCGCGGGTTGATGTCCTTGACGCTGGAACGGCGGCTGAGTGACCGCTTCGCCCCAGCACTCCGGCGAGAGGTATTTGACGCCCTGGCGGGTGCGCCTCGGCGCGTGGTGTCGCTTGATGATGGTTTCGTCAAGCTAGACTTGCGTGAGCCGCGCCGGGCCTTGGCCTTGGCCGTGCGTGATCTGCGTCGCGCCCGTAGGGCGGTGATGAGCGACCCCGACATCCTTGGCGGTGAGCCAGTGTTTCAGGGGACGCGGATTCCGGTGCACCTGATCGCCGCCCAGCTTGCGGCAGGCGCAACCTCGGTCGATCTGGCGGAGAGCTATCCGCGCCTCACCCCCGAAATGATCCGTCTGGCTCCAATCTACGCTGGAGCCTATCCGCTCCGTGGTCGACCGCGCAAACAGCCTTGGCGCAGTCAGGAGCCAACGCGCCGCAGCCGCCGACCTCTGGCAACAGTGCAGGTGGTTTGAGTGCGGTTTCTGATCGACGAGTGCTTGAGTGTGTTGCTGGTGGGGGTGGCTCAGGAAGTGGGGCACGAGGCGCAGCACGTTGCCCATATTGGTAAAGCCGGGTGGAAGGATTGGAACGTCGCCCGGTACGCCAACGAAGGCGATTTCATTCTAGTCACTAACAACGCAAGCGACTTTCGCGCACTTTATGCGGTCCAGCCGTTGCATGCGGGCTTAGTCATTCTCATCCCGAATGTCGGTCGTCCGGTCCAGCAGCAGCTTTTCCGGGCCGCGCTTGACGAGCTTTCTGCATCTGGAGAGCCAGTCAATCAAGTGCTTGAAGTTGATCTTGAAGGGGAGGACATCACTTTTGTCCTCTACGATCTTCCGTCTGGGAAGTGAGAATGAACATGATAACGGATCGCCCCTTTCCCACTCCTTCCGAACCAATCAAAACGAATTGGGACCGTCTGCGCAATCTGACCCCGGAAGAAATTCAGGCCGGGCTTGCCGACGATCCATCCGTGGTGCGAACCAATCCTGCATTCTGGGAGACCGCCCATAGTGAGGCGGGAACCCCCATTCGTCTGTTGGCCGAAGATCAAATGGCATGTGTTGAAACGCTGCTGAATCCGCCGCCGCCTTCTCCCGCCATGTTGCGGGCCAAAGAGGCCTCCGGGGAGCAATGGAACAGGCAACCGACTTAAGGCCCAAACCCAGCGGTGACAACGGTTGCGCCCATCGGGTCAAGGTGTTCGACAAACTCACTCGCACGAACCAACGGGAGACTTTGATTCGGCGAACCAGTTTTTCGTACCGAAACGAGCCTGCTTCGGCCATCGATCTGCGTTCTCCGGTGCGGTTCACCTAAACGAACGTTTTGCCGAACCGCTTAAGTCGGTTCGCTGTTCCATTGCTCCCCAGACCCCAAAGAGCATCATGAACGCTTAATCGGCCCCTTGGATGACGAGGCAGATTCTTCCAAACCGACGAGGCGGCGGCCTTGACGGTCATCCAAATCTAGGGGTGTTGGCTCTGGCTGCTGTCGCAAATAGTCGGGAGCAGGACGTTCGCCCCGCGCCACTGCACGCATTTCGTCACGTAAATCACTCAAAGAACGTTTCGGGCGGGGGATTGTGGTCATGATAGGTCTACCCCTTCGCGCCGTATCTCGTGCATGAGCGGCGAACGTTCCCGGTAGGCCGTGGCAAGATAGGGCTTGGCGTCAAAAAAAGTGCCGGACTCGTCGAGAAAGGCAACCCGAAGCAGGGCGAGGCGGTCCAGTTCACCCCACCTATCTTTCATATCCCGCAAGAAGACAGCAACGTCATAGTCCGAATCTGGCCGCGCGTCGCCCCGTGCGCGTGAGCCAAAAAGCACCACACGTTCAATCCGATCTCCGTACATCTCATTGAGAGCGGAACGGAATCGGGTCAAGACGGGATCGTCAACGGTTGCCATATCTCCCCTTTCATGAAACCGACGAGGCGTCCGCCCCGCCGGTCATCACCTTGACGGCCATCGGCGTCCCCGCCTGTACCGCGCAATATTCTTACCATAAATTGCGAATAAAGCCAAATCACCTTGTTCAAATATCCTGGGGAGCGCGAGGGGCGAAGCCCCTCGCAGGGGGCGTTTTGTTTTTCGCAGGTGCAGGCGCGACCTTTTCCACATGGGTCGCCGCCTGCTTGATGGTGGCGATCAACTGCGCCGGTTCGGCGCGGAAGAACTCGCGGCCTTTGGCAACGCGACACCGCTGCAACAGGCGATGCGCCTGCTGTTCGACCCGTCTGGCGTGGTCGCAGTGGAGGAACCAGACGACTTGAAAGCTGGCGGCCACGCCTGTCGTGTGCAGCGCACGGGCGCGGGTTTTTGGGTGATCGGTCGTGAAGCCGACCTTATAGAGACCCGGCATGGCCGGATTTTTGAGGATATAGACGAACCCCCATTCCGGCCCCCGCTGGCGGGTGCGAAATATGCGCTCTTGGAACGGAACCCGGCGGACCAGTGCCAGCCCGGTCTTGCCAACCCCATAGACGAACAGAGCGGCCAGCACGGCGCACAGCCCCCAGAGCCAGCCGGGCCAGAAGGCCGGATCATCGAGGAGCGGCAGCCGGTCCCTGTAGAGGCTTGCGGTTAGGGCAAGGCCACCCGCCACGATGATAAGGCCGGTATCCCGGCCAGCAAATCCTTGCCGCATATTTTACACCTGAAAATTGTTTAATTTGTTGTTCCTTATCCATTTTAGGCGTGTTGTCAAGGAAGAGCCGTCTTGATAGTGGAGTCATAGTAGCAGAGTAGCCGGAAGACTAGGTAAGCGACTTCATGCGTCTCTGTATAGTATAATCAAATAAGTCTCCCCTAACCATTAAGTTGTCTATAACCATCAAGACATTTACGCGCTTCGGTATTCAGGCTCTCTACAAGCCCATTCGGTGGTACAGTATGCTTTTTTTTATTCAAGTATGCTATTTCTTTATCAGAAAGCGTAAACGGGCCAGTGCCATGACTTGCCGTACCGTCTTTATTAATGATGCGTTCGGGCTGGCCCTTCGTATCGAAGTGCGTGTGTATTTGCCCACCACCACCATGAGCAGGTATGTCGGTTCGCGCAGTGGTTCGCTTGTCAATCGGTACAGGCTTTCCGCCTTCATCAAGCCGCTGTAAGGAGGGTTCTTGATCCAGACCAAGCTCTTTCAGTTTTTCTGGAGTCATTAAATCCTTAGCACGCATAAAATCCTCCCCGCTGAAATCAGGCCGTAAGCATACACGATTCCACATGAACTGACCGAGCTTACCTAGGTTTTCTATTCCGTTTCTACTCGACCCCGGTAGTCCACGGGCAAAGGGGCGTTTGCCGGTGGCCCTACCGGGGCGGCTGGAGTTGTCAGTTTTCAGCGTTTGGCTATGGCCGCCCGAACACGGCGGCAACCTCGGCCAGTCGCCGATAAAGCTGCCCAGCATCGTCTTGAAGCGGAAGGAAGCCGTAGCCCTCATAGAAGCGACGCGCCCCATCGTCTATTGGATCGACGATCAGGGCATAGGCGGCAATCTCGCTGTTGATCGTGCGGAATAGGGCATCGGCCAAAAGATGACCCCCGACCCCCTGCCCTTGCATGGACTGATCCACGGCAAGGCGGCCCAGCAGGATGGCGGGAATCTTTGGGTAATGCGGGAGCTTCCGTGTCAATTCCGGCGGAAGCTCGGCAAGGCGGATGCTGGTGGTTGCCAAGGTGTAGTAGCCGACCACGCGATTGTCGGGTAACAGGGCGACGAAGGGCGCAGACAATCTGCGTTTCGCATCTTGGGTGATCCGTTCCCGGAAATAGGCATCCAAGGACGGGGTTCCACAGGAAAACCCCGTCCGGTTATGCTCTGCCTGGAGAGGAACGACACGAAGCGTTTTCAGATCAAACGCAGCCACTCAAAGCCCCGCCGTTTGACGGTAGCGGAGCAATGTCGCTTCAAGCCGTGCCGACAGAGGGGAAGGATTCATCATTTCGGCGACGAATGCCTCAGACGCCTTGACCCCAAGCATGACGGTATCGTGTTCCGTGACCGTCCGGGCCGCCGCGTCCTGAAGAGCGGTCACAACAAAATCGGACAGGGTTTTCCCCTGCACGTCTGCCGCCCGTTGGATGAGCAGCTTTTGTTCGTCGGTGACACGGGCGACAAGGCGTTGCCGCTTCAGTGCCGCATGGTCGGTTATCTTTTGCGTGCGAGCCATTACACACCATCCTTTCTGTAAAATAATGTATGCCAAATTGGCACACATATCAAGTCTTACATTTAGGGGGCAAGTTTCTAGATCGAACCTTCCGGTAAGCTCTGCATCTTTTCAGTTTGGGCCAAGCGGGGCCAATGGCACGGGAATGCCGAGCAGCAGCAGGAGCAAGAGCAGCGGCCCCGCCCCCGGCCTTTCCTCTTTCTTCCGTTCCTCTGGCCGAACCGGACGCGGCGGGAGCGTGATCGGCAGATCGAACGCCGAGCGATTGGGGGAAATGGGGGCCAGCATCGCAGGCTTCACGCTGGCAATAAGCTGTTGTCTCCAAGGGCGCATTACTCTGTCTCCAGATTTCTGTTTGCCGGGAAAATAACACGAAAGCGCATAAACAACAAAATAATCATGTTTAATTTTTGAAACTGCCAGATCGGCGGGATGAGGGTTGTCCCGACGATAGGTTTGATTCAGAGTGATATCAAATTGATATCTAAATGATGCTAATTATTGGCGTTATGATATCTTTTAGATATCTTTATGCGACATCCTCGCACTTGAGTGCGGACGGGCTTTCAGGCTGCGCCCGGAGCCGCGAAGCCGCGTCTCCGCCATTCGGTTTCAATCCCTGATGCAGGGTTATCAGGCCGCAGACGCGGCCTAGGGGGGCCGAAGGGGCTTTGCCCCTTCTCTCCCCCGAACAGGCTTTCGCCCCAGCTTCCTCCGCCTTCGCTTCGCTACGGCTCCGTGCAGCCGGGGTCCCCCGCAAAGCCTGTTCTCCCCTTCCATCCCCAGTCTCGGCGACGGCCAAGGGTTGTTGCGAGCAACAACCCAATAACAATAAAAAGAAGGGAAATCCCATGACCGACGAAAAGACACTCACAGAAGCCGATCTTCGCCAGTTCACAGGGTCGGAAAATTGGTACAGGCATGGGCTGGTCCGGCAGGTGCTGTTCACAGATGGCGCAAAATATGTGGCGGATACGGCGGGAGCCTATTGGCTGTTGGACGAAATCGCCCTCGCCCAGCGTTTCAACCAAGCTGTCGCCGCTGAAGAGTTTCAGGTCTGGACCCTGAAGGTGAACCCAGACCAAACGGCAACACTGACCTGCGACGATGGAAACGGAAAGGCCGTGCTGACAAAGCGCATTCCCTTCACGGATTTTCCGCCAATCGGAATCCAATTCTATTGCACCAACAACACAATCCTCTTGCCCTCCGAGTATTGAGGACGAGCCGGAACAGGGGCCGCCGTCAGGCGGTCCCGCCTGTGCGCTCTTGGGGGCCACAGG
>NZ_JBMDKF010000046.1:0-19466 GCF_057809575.1 Azospirillum sp. FG154
TGAGCAAAGGCCGAAAGTGGGGCGAAAAAACCGCTTGTCCATAACGGATACTCTAGGCTTTGATTTATCGAGCAGAGTCACGCGTCAAATCGATCCCGATTTAACGCGATCTGCTCTAACCCCCCCCGGCAGAACCGTTGCGCCGCGCCGATTTGGCGTTAGGATGCGGCCCCATGAGCGACAGCGCCCCCACCCCCGTCAAATACCCGACGATTCACATGCAGGCCGGTCGTGAGCGGCGCGTCCAGCATGGCCACCCCTGGGTTTACTCCAACGAAGTCCAGATGGACGCCGCCGCCAAGGCGGTGACGCCGGGCAGCCCGGTGCGGCTGCTGGAGGCCAGCGGCAAACCGCTGGGCGTCGCCACCTTCAACCCGCACACGCTGATCGCCGCCCGGCTCCTGTCGCCCGATCCGGCGACTCGGATCGATCACGCCTTTTTCGCCGACCGGCTGAAACGGGCGGCGGCGCTGCGCCAACGGCTGTTCGACCGCCCCTATTACCGCGTCGTCCACGCCGAGGCCGACGGGCTGCCGGGCTTGATCGTCGATCAATTCGGCGACGTGGTGACGGTGCAGGCCAATTCCGTGTTCATGGACCGCCACACCGACGCGATTCTCGCCGCCATCGACGCGATTCTCGCCCCGCGCGCCCTGATTCTGCGCAACGACGGCACCCAGCGCGCGCTGGAAGGGCTGGCGGAGGAATCCCGGCTGGTGAAGGGCGCGATCGACGGCCCGATCCGGCTGGAGGAAAACGGCGTCATCTTCTTCGCCAACCCGTTGGACGGCCAGAAAACCGGCTGGTTCTATGACCAGCGCGACAACCGCGCCTTCATCGCGTCGCTGGCCAAGGGTGGACGCGCCATCGACTTCTACAGCTACAACGGCGGTTTCGGCGTGCAATGCGCGGTGGCGGGCGCCACCTCGGTCGTGGCGGTGGACCGTTCGGCTTTGGCGCTGGAAAACGCGACGCGCGCCGCCGCCGCCAACGGAGTCGCCGACCGTTTCGAGGCCCGCCGCGCCGACGCCTTCCAGGAAATGGAACGGCTCGACGCCGCCGGGGAGCGGTTCGAGGTGGTGATCGCCGACCCGCCCGCCTTCGTCAAGGCCAAGAAGGATCTGGGCGCCGGGTCCCGCGCCTACCGCAAGATGGCGCGACTCGCCGCAAAAATCACCGCGCCGGGCGGTTTCCTGCTGTGCGGCTCATGCAGCCACAACGTCGATCCGCCGACCTTCGCCGAGCAGGTCGCCCGTGGCCTGAACGATGCCGGACGCACCGGCCGCATCCTACGCAGCGCCGGGGCCGGGCCGGACCATCCGGTCCACCCCAACCTGCCGGAGTCGGCCTATCTGAAGGCGCTGGTTTTGCAGTTGGATTGAGGCGCGCTGAGTCTGCCCCCTCCCCATCCCTCCCCCGCCTTACGGCGGGAGAGGGGGCCGGAACCTTGTCGGCGTTCAGGGGCGACGTTCGTCAGAGTTCCCTCTCCCGCGAAGCGGGGGAGGGTTAGGGAGGGGGCCGGTGGCAAGGCTCCCACTCACAAGGATCCGACTCACCCCCGCTCGAACACCCCGACCAGCTCGACATGGGCCGACCACAGGAACTGGTCCACCGGATAGACCTTCAGCAACCGATAGCCGCCATCCACCAGCGTCCGGGCGTCGCGGGCGAAGGTCGCCGGGTTGCAGGACACGCCGACCACCCGACGGACCTTGCTGGCCGCCAGCGCTTCGGCCTGGGCCGCCGCCCCGGCGCGCGGCGGGTCAAAGACCACGGCGTCGAAACGACCAAGCTCTTTCGCCGTCAAAGGCTGCTCGAACAGGTCGCGCCGCTCCACCGTCAGCCGCAGGCCCTGCACCGCCTTGCCCAGCGCGGCGACCGCGCCCGCGTCGCCTTCCACCGCGTGAACCGCCGCTTGTTGCGACAGCGGAATGGAAAAGGTGCCAAGCCCGGCGAACAGATCGGCGATCCGCCCGGCGCTTCCCACCGCGTCGCGCACGGCGGCGACCAGCGCCGCCTCCCCCTCCGCGCTCGCCTGAAGGAAGGCGCCCGGCGGCGGAACAATAGGAACGCCTGCGAAACGAATCGCGGCTGGACGGCGATTGGCCACCGGCTCCGCGCCGCTGCGGTTGTCGGCCTGCCAGGCGATGCGGGCCACCGCCTCCGGCTCGAACGCCACCAGGGTTTCGCGGGCCGCCCGGTCCAGACGGCGGGGGCCGACCAGCAGCAGATCGACGCCGCCTTCCAAATCCGTCGTTACGACATCGCAATCACCACCGTCCGGCAACAGTCGGCCCAGCAGCGCCCGCAACGGTTCGATCATGGCGAGCAGGCGCGGCGTCAGGATCGGGCATTCCTCCAGATCGGCCAGCCGGTGGCTTTGCCGCTCGTTGAAGCCGAACCACACCCGCTTGCCGCGTTTCAGGGCGGCGAAGCGGGCGCGGCGGCGCGCGCCGGGCGGGGTGCAGGCCAACGGCTCCAACGGCGTGTCGCCCAAACCGACTCGCGCCAAGCATCCTTGCGCCAACGCAACGTTCCAGGCCCGATAGGCCGCGTCGCTCAGATGCTGCAACGTGCAGCCGCCGCAACGCCCGAAATGACGGCAGGCCGGATCGCCGCGCCCGGCGCCCGGCTCCAGAATCTCCAACAGCTCGGCGCGCACGCCCTCGCCCTTGCCGGTTCCGGCCTCCAGCGATTCGGTGACGCGCACCCGCGCCCGGTCGCCCGGCACGGTCAGCGGCACGAACAGCCGCGCCCCCTCGGCCAGGGCGATTCCGTCGCCGCGTCCGCCGATTTCGGTGATGGCGACGTCGAGAACGCGCGGTTCGGCGGGCGGGCGCCGTTTGGGGGCGGGGCGCTTCATGGCGGGCAACCTTGGGGCAAAGGGGGGAACGCCCCCCCTTTACGCCGGGGCCAGCGCCGCGCGCAACGATTCCGGTATCGGCGTCGGTCGGTGGGTCTTCTTGTCGACGATGACGCAGACCGCTTCCTGCGTGGCGACGCAGCGGTCGCCCAGGAAGATCCCGACGCCGATGGTCATCGAACTGGTCCCCAGCCGCAAGCCGCACACGCCGATTCGCACCGTATTGGGGTACAGAAGTTCAGCCTTATACTCGATCAGGCTGCGGGCGAGCACGACCGTCCACTCGTCGGCGTCGCGGAACCCGCCCGCCGATTCCAACAGGGCGATGCGCCCCTGCTCGAAAAAGACGCCCAGCGCGTTGTTGTTGACGTGGCCCAGCGCGTCGAGATCGTTGAAGCGCACCCGCTCCTCCCACCAGAATTGGAAGGTTGCGGGGTTGGTCAGGTCCTTGCTGTCGCTCATGTCCGCCCTATGCCGTATGGGTCAATGCGGGTCGGCACTGTGGGGCAAGGGCGCCGCCCCCGCAAGCCCCGCCTGTATTTGCCGACGGCCCGGCGAATTCTCGCGCGCACCGCGTGGGGCCGTGTTATTGGAGTCCGACCAACCATCCGCAACGGACCGGACGATGAGCAAGGACACCAACCAGACGGCCGAAGCGCTGTTTGAAAAGGCGCTGTCGATCGCTGAAAAGCATTTGGAAGAGGCGATCAAGGAAGGCGGCCCGCTCGGCCCCTACATCGCCGTCGCCATGATCGAAGCCGCCGTGAATTCGGCGGTCGATGAGACGAGCCACGAAGACGTCATCGACATGCTGCGCGATCTCGCCTCGCAGATCGAAGCGGACGCCGACGAAGACGACGACGAGTGAGTTTGTAAGCCTTACCCGGCTGCGGCTGCGGATCCTGCGGCCCGACGCTCCTCGCGTCGCCGCAGGATCTCGTAGACGACCGCCCCCAGCACGGTCAGCCCGATCAGGATCAACGACAGCGCGTTGACGGCGGGCGTCAGGCCGGTGCGCACCTTCGACGCGATGTAGACGGTCAGCGTGGTTTCCAGACCGCGCACGAACAGCGTCGTGTTGTAATTCTCAAAGCTTTGCAGAAACGCCAGCAACGACGCCGACAAAATCGACGGCGTCAGGTAGGGCAGCGTGATGCGCCGGAACACCTGCCCGTGCGTCGCCCCCAAATCCAAGGCCGCTTCCTCCAACGCCATGTCGAATCGTTGCAGCCGCGCCGAAAACAGCAGCATCGCGTAAGCGGCGATGAAGCTGGATTGCGCGACGATGGTCAAAAACAGCCCGCCAGTCACGCCGAACCACTCGCGCCAGAAGACCAGCGTGGAAATCCCGACGATCACCCCCGGCGTCAGCAGCGGCGACACCGCCAGCGCGTAGAGAAAGGTCTTGGCCCGGCTGTGCATCCGGTCGAGCAGCAAGGCCGCCGCCAGCCCCAACGGCACCGCCAGCGCGATCACCCCGGCCCCGACGATCAGGCTGGTCCCCAGCGCCGCCCACATGCGTTGATCGGCCCACAGCGCCGAAAACCAGCCCAGCGTGAAGCCCATCCAGGGCGTGACGGTGGGAAAGCGGCTGGCGTTGAAGGTCGCCGCCGACATGACCAGCAGCGGCAGAAACAGGTAGCTGAAGAAGATCACAAGATAGGAGCCGGTGAGCAGGCGGCGGAAGCGGTCGGCGGTCATCAGGCTATCCTTACTTGGCGATGTCGGTCAGGCCGACGCGGAACAGCTTCATCGCGGTCATGATGACGCCGATGCACAGAACCAGCAGGATGAAGGCGTAGGCCGCCCCCTGGTTCCAGTTTCCGCCCTCGAAGAACCAGTTGTAGATGACCTCGGTGAACCAGCGGCTTTGCGGCCCGCCCAGGAGGGCTGGAACGGCGTAGCTGCCCGCCGCCAGCATGAAGGTCATGATGCAGCCGACGGCGATGCCCGGCTTGGCGTGCGGCAACACCACCCGCCAATGGATGCGCGGCCAACTGGCCCCCAGATCGCGCGCCGCCTCGATCTGGTTGCGGTCCAGTGATTCGATGGCGTTGTAGAGCGGGAAGACCATGAACAAGATGTAGACATAGACCATGCCGACGATGACGCCGACGTCGCCGCCCAGCAGCCGTTGCGGTTCGTCAAAGATCCCCAACGCCACCAGAGCCGTGTTCAACAGCCCGTTGAAGGCCAGGATGATGTACCAGGCGAAGGTCCGCAGCAACTCGTTGATCCAGAAGGGAACCACCAGCATCAGCATCAACAGCGGCAGCCGCTTTTTCGGCGCGACCTGGGCCAGATAGAAGGCGACCGGGTAACAGACCGCCAGCGTCACCACCGTGACCAGGGCGCTGGCCCAGATGGTCTTCAGGAAGATCGCCAGATGGATCTGGTTGGTCCACAGCGTGGCGTAATTCTTGACCGTGTAGACGTCTTCCGGCCCGCCCAGCTTGGACGGCGGCAGCGCCGGGCGGAAGGAGAAATCCACCATCATCACCTGCGGCAGCACGACCAGCAACGCCAGCCACAGCGCCACCGCCAGCAGGATCAGGCCGGTCAGAACCGGGCCGTACCGTCGAATCACCTCGGTCATCGCGCAGGCGGCTCCCATCGTTGAACGGGTGAATAATGACGAAACCGAACAACCCACGCCTATCATGGGGCTTTTGCCCGGCGCAAGCGCGCCTGTGTGACGGTTGGGGCCTTTGGCGCGCATTTCGCCCTTTGCAGACAAAAGACCGAACGCCATAGTCGTCGCCATGGTCGCACAGGGTCGCAAACGGACAGGCGCAGGACGATGGAACGCGGCGACGGCGCTGGTCGCCGTGGCGGTTCTGCTGGTCCACGCCCTGGTCATGGGCTGGCATGTCCCGCCGTCCCTGCGGCTGTTGGCCGGTCTGGACAGCGGGCTGTGCCAGGCGCCGGGGAGCGGGCGGACCTCTTCCGATCAACCGGCCCCCGATCAACCGGCGGCCCCCGGCGATCATCTCCAGCACTGCCCGATTTGCCTGTCGGTCGCCGACGGGGCGCTCGGCCCCGTCGTCGGGCCGGAGATTTCGCCGCCGACCTCCGTCGCCGCCGCCACGCCGATTCCGGCCCGCGTCGCCCTGCGCGCCGACCGCAGCGCCCGCCCCTTCGCCGCCCGCGCCCCGCCGACCACGGTCTGACCGTTTCCATCCGTTTTTCGTCAGACCCGTGTTTTTCGGAGCGTCCCCCCATGATTCGCGCCACCCGCGCCGCGTTTGCCGCCGCATGCTTGCTCGCCCTGTCCGCCGCGATCCTCCCCGCCGACGCCTCGGCCCACGCCACGTTGGAAACCAAGCAGGCCCCGAGCGGCAGTTATTACAAGGCGGTGATCCGCATCGGCCATGGCTGCGACGGCAGCGCCACCACCGCGATTCGCGTCCGCATCCCGGAGGGCGTGGTGTCGGTGAAGCCGATGCCCAAGACCGGCTGGACGCTGACCACCACCGAAGGCCCCTACGCCACCCCCTATGAAAGCCACGGCAAGACCATCACCAAGGGCGTGACCGAGGTGACATGGACCGGCGGCGCCCTGCCCGACGCCTGGTACGACGAGTTCGTCTTCCAGGCCAAACTGCCCGAAAAGCCCGCCGGAACCGTGATTTACGTCCCGGTGGTTCAGGAATGCGAAAAGGGCGTCAACCGCTGGATCGAAATCCCCGAACCCGGCAAGGACGCCCATGATTACAAGGAACCGGCGCCCAGCGTCACGCTGACGGCCAAGCCGTGACCGGCCTGCCCGCCACGCCCCTTCTCCCCCCGGCGGGACGCGGGGGTTGGGCGCGCCTCCTCGCCCTCCTCCTGGCGTTGGTCCTCCTGCCCACGCTGGCCCAGGCGCACGCGGTGCTGATGGAATCCAGCCCGGCGGACGGCGCGCGGGTGGAGCGTCCCCCCGCCGAGATCCGCCTGCGCTTCAACGAGCCGGTGACGCCGGTCGCCCTCCACGCCTTCGGGCCGGGCGGCGCGCTGCTTCTGCCCGGTCCGGCGGTGGCCAGCGACGACGCCCTGCGCGTGCCGTTGCCGCCGCTGCCCGCCACTCCCGGCCCCTACACGGTCAGCTACCGGGTGACGTCGGGCGACGGGCATCCGGTGGCGGGATCGCTGCTGTTCGGCGTCGGCATGACGCCCGAACGCCCAGAGCAGGCGGAGGAACGGGGCCGCAACCTCGCCCTGCTCGCCGCCATGGCCGCCCGCGCGTTGCATTACGGCAGCCTGCTGGCGGCGGCGGGCGGCGGGCTGTTTCTGGCGCTGATCGCGCCGGGGGCGGCCTTTCGCACCGGGCGGGATTGGGCGCCGCTGAGCCGTCTGGCCCGGCTGCGCGTGACGGTCGCGCTGGCGGCGCTGGCGGTTCCGCTCAATCTCGGGCTGACCGGGGCGCTGTTGATCGGCGAGTCGCCGCTGGCCCTGCTGACGCCCGAGGCGTGGCGGGCGGTTCTGGCCAGCACCGGCGGGACCAGCGCCGCCATCGCGCTGTCCGGTCTGGCCCTGCTGGCCGTCGGGCTGTGGCGCAATCGGACGGGAGTCGGCGGCGCCATCACGTTGCTGCTTGGCGCGTTGATCGCCGTCGGCGCGCTGACCGCCACCGGCCACGCCGCCACCGCGCCGCCGTCCTGGCTCGCCGCGCCGCTGGTCGGGCTGCATGGGTTGACCGCCGCCGTCTGGCTGGGGGCGCTGGGGCCGTTGCGCGCCATCCTGCGCCACGCCCCGGCGTTGGAGGCGGCGCGACTCGTGCGCCGCTTCTCCCACGGCGCGGTTTGGGCGGTCGCCCTGTTGATCGTCGCCGGTTTGGGGTTGAGCGCGCTTCAGATCACCGATCCTGACCGGATCGGCTCCACCGCCTATGGGCAGTTCTGGTTGGTGAAGATGATCGGCGTCGCCCTGCTGCTGGGGCTGGCGACCGTCAACCGGCTGTGGTTGACCCCGGCGCTGGAAAACGGCGCGCGGGCGGCGCGGGAGCGGGCGAATCGGCTGTTGCGCCTGAGCGTCACGCTGGAGGTCGCGCTGATGGGTCTGGTGGTCCTGCTGACCGCCGCCTTGGGAACCACGCCGCCGCCGCGCACGCTGGTCAAGCCGGTGATCGAGGCCCCCGTCGGCTACAGCAGCGTGGCGACCGCCAAGGGGCGGCAAGCGGTGATCGACCTGGATCCCGCGCGCGTCGGGGCCAACCGGCTGACCCTGCATCTGGCCCAGCCCGACGGTTCCCCGTTCGACCCGAACGAGCTGTCGGTGGAGCTGTCGCAGCCCGCCGCCGGGATTGAGCCGCTGAGCCGCCGCCCCACCCGCAGCGGCCCCGGCGTCTATCGCTTGGACGGCCTGCCCCTGCCGCTGGCCGGGCGCTGGGAGGTCCGGGTCGACGCGCTGATCGACGATTTCGAGAAGGCGATCTTCCGCGCCAGCCTGACGGTGAACGAGCCAAGGCCGGAGAAGTAAGGATGCGCCTCAGGACGCGGTCGGCAGCGCCACCGCGTCCGCCGCGCGGAAGCCAAGCCGGGCCGATTCGCCGGGGATGAAGGCCGGATCATGGCCCAAATGCGGCGCCTGCGCCATCAACCCGCCGTCCAGGAAGGTGTTGACGAAGGCTCCCTCGAAATCGCGGTGGCTGACGCGGGCCTCCAGCGCGTTTTCGTCCTGCCCCAGCGTCAGCCGCTCCGGGCGGACAAACAGGGTGGCGCGGTCGCCGGGCGCCAGCCGCCGGGGATTGCGCCCGCGCAGACGGCCAAAGCCGGTGTCCAGCACCGCCCAGCCTTCCGCCGTTTCCGCCACCGTCCCGGCGAAACGGTTGGTTTCGCCGACGAAGGACGCGACGAAGGCGGTTTCCGGGTGGTCGTAGACGCTTGGCCCGTCGCCCACCTGCTCCAACACGCCGCGCGACATCACGCCGATGCGGTCGGACATGGTCAGCGCCTCGCCCTGGTCGTGGGTGATGTAGATGAAGGTCACGCCGGTGCGCCGCTGCAACTCGCGCAACTCCGCCCGCATGTGCTGGCGCAGCTTCAGATCCAACGCCGACAGCGGTTCGTCCAGCAGCAGCACCGCCGGTTCGACCGCCAGGGCGCGGGCGATGGCGATGCGCTGGCGTTGGCCGCCCGACAGGTCGGTGACGCGCTTCTCCGCCGTCTCAGGCAGGGCGACCAGTTCCAACAGCTCGCGCACCCGGCGTTGCCGGTCGGCGGACGGCACGCCGCGCACCTCCAGCCCGAACCCGATGTTCTCGGCCACCGTCATCAGCGGAAACAGCGCCAGGTTTTGGAAGATCAGGGCGGTTGGCCGCTTGTTCGGACCAATGCCGCGCATGTCGGCCCCGCCGATGCGGATGGTCCCGCCGGTCGGCTCCATGAAGCCCGAAATCATCCGCAGGATCGTCGTCTTGCCGCAGCCCGACGGCCCCAGAAAGCTGAAAAACTCCCCGGCCTGGATGGTCAGCGACACGTTGTTGACGGCGACCGCCGCGCCGAACCGCATGGTCACGGAATCGAGTTGAACGTCTTGGCTCATGCCGTCACCTCATGCCCCCTCCCCATCCCTCCCCCGCCTGCGGCGGGAGAGGGGGCGGGAGCTTTGCCGAAATCCAGCGGAGTTCCCTCTCCCGCCACAGGCGGGGGAGGGTTAGGGAGGGGGCGAAGCGCTCCCCCCCCAATCACGCCAAGCCTCACGCCGCCAGGAAGCGGTCCTGATACTCGTTGCGGATCGAGACGTACCACGCCTCTTGAATCGGCCACCACCACAGCTTTTGCAGCGCGTCGCCCGGATAGGCGTCGGCGAAGAACTGCTTGTTCAGGTCGGTCAGATGCGCTTCCGCGCCAACCGCCGTGCTGGAGATGCCGGAGAAGTTGGTGTAGAGCGCGCCCGCCTGCGGGGTGTAGAACCAGTTGATCCAGGCGTAGGCGTTGTCCAGATTCTCCGCCTTCTTGGGAATGGCGAAGCCTTCCATCCAGGCCAGCGAGCCTTCCTTCGGCGCGATGTAGCGGACCGGCAGCCCTTCCTTGCGCAGCGCGACGGCGGTCGAATCCCAGGTCTGGCCGATGACGCAGCCGTTGGTGCGGAAGGCGCCCTGGGCCTCGTTCTCGTTGGTCCAGAACTGGGCGACCGACTTCTTGTTGGCGGCGGCGACCTTCAGGATGGCGTCGAAGTTGGCGCGGGCCTTGGCCTCGTCCTTGAACTGGTCGCGGATCGGGTGCGGCAGCTTGCCCTGGCTTTCCAGCCACAGGCCGATGCCGATCAGCGAGGAATGGCCGCGCAACGTCACCTTGCCCGCGTTGGCGGGCGACCACAGATCGCCGTAGCTGGCGGTTCCATAAACCAGCGGGGCCTTCTTCATGTCATAGGCCAACGCCTCGGTGCCCCAATCGGCGGGCGCGAAGTAACGCTTGCCGCCGACGACGCCGCCCATGCCCGCCGATCCCTCGACCGACGATTTCAGGCAGCCGTCCCACTTGACCTTCGACTCGTCGATGGCCTGGACCAGATCGAATTCAACGTAGTTCGGCACGCGGTCCACCGTGGGGTGGATGATGTCGAACCCGGCGCCGCCGGTCGCCTTCAACTGGTTCAGCAGCTCGTCGTTGGTGCCGTATTCAGTCAGGGTCGCCTTGACGCCGGTCTTCTTCTCGAAATCGGCCAGCATGTCCGGGCTGATGTAACCGGCCCAGGAGAAGATCTTCACGGAGCCGGAGGCCGCATGGCCTTCCCGCAGGAGGAAGGGACCGACCGAGGCGACGCCCGCGACGGCGGCGGCGCTCTTCAGCAGCAGGCGGCGGGAGAAGCTCTTCGCGGCGCGTTGGGTTTCGACGCTGGATCGCTGGGATTCGGTCATCGCGGCGGCGGTGGCAAGCGTCGGCGTGGTCGTCGGCATGGCGCCCAATCTCCCTGTTCTCAAAGCGTTGGCATGGACCGGACCGCGCAGGCGCCGTCCGGCTTCCGCATAGGGCAAGGAGTGTGCACGAGAGAATCGTCGGTCGTCCATGGGGGACCGCGCCAACCGGCCAAACTTCATACGGTCGTCATCGCGCCGACTCGGCGCCGTCACATTCGGCGGGGCCGATCACACCACAGAAAGGCGCGCTTCGACGATCACGCCCGCCGGGCGGCGACCGACTCGGCGCTTTGCGCCAGACGTCAGTTTTCCAACATCCGCCGCAGCAGCTCGACATCCTCGGCGAAGGACGGGTCGGTGGCGCGCAGCTCGTCCACCTTTTTGACCGCGTGCATCACCGTGGTGTGGTCGCGTCCGCCGAACTTGCGGCCGATTTCCGGCAGGGAGCGGGCGGTCAACTGCTTGGCCAGATACATGGCGATCTGCCGGGGCCGGGCCACCGCGCGGGCGCGGCGGGCCGAATGCATGTCGGCGACGCGGATGTTGTAATGCTCGGCAACGCGCTTTTGGATTTCGTCGATGGTGACGCGGCGGTCGTTGGCGCGCAGCAGGTCGTGCAGCACCTCCTGCGTCGTCTCCAGCGAGATCGACCGCCCGACCAGATCGGCGTGGGCGACGATACGGTTCAACGCCCCTTCCAGCTCGCGCACGTTCGAGGTGATCTTGTGGGCCAGGAACTCCAGCACCTTCAGCGGAATCGTCGCCTGGAGCGCGTCGGCCTTGGCCTGGAGAATCCCCAGCCGCAGTTCATAGGTGGTCGGGTGGATGTCGGCGACCAGGCCCCAGCCGAGGCGGGAGCGCAGGCGCTCCTCCATCCCTTCCAGGTCGGACGGGCTTTTGTCGGCGGAGATGATGACCTGCCGGTTCTGATCGACCAGCGCGTTGAAGGTGTGGAAGAACTCTTCCTGCGTGGAATCCTTGCCGCTGATGAACTGCACGTCGTCGATCATCAGCACGTCCACCGAGCGGAACTGCTGCTTGAAGGCCATCGTGTCCTTGAAGCGCAGGGCGCGGATGAACTGGTACATGAACTTTTCCGCCGACAGGTAGAGCACCTTGCGGTTCGGATCGTTCTTGCGGATCTGCCAGGCCAGCGCGTGCATCAGATGGGTTTTGCCCAGACCGACGCCGCCATAGAGGAACAGCGGGTTGAAAGTGACGGTGGTGGCGTCGGCGACGCGGCGGGCGGCGGCGTGCGCCAGCTCGTTCGGCTTGCCGACGACGAAATTCTCGAAGGTGAAACGCGGGTCGAGCGCCGCCGACAGGTCGGAGCGGTCTTCCAAGATGGCCGGAACGCCGTTCGGCGATTCGTCCGACGCCCCGCCATACGAGGACGAGGTGTAAACCGCCGCCGCCGCCCCGCCATAGGGGGAGGAGGCCGCCGCCGCGACATGCCCCGCCGCCGCGCCGCCCGAATCGGACGCGCTGGACAGCCGCCGTTCGGGCGAGGTCGAAAAGGGCGAGCGGGCATCGCCCCGCCCCGCAACCCGGTCCACTCCGGCCCGATCCACGCCGCGATTGAGCGGAGCGTCGTCGCGGTCGTCGTTGTCGGCGGTCAGAACGGCGGGCGCGTTGGTCGAGGCGACCACCACGTCAATCGAATGAACGTCGGGGTTTTCGCCCGACCACAGGGCGCGAATCCGGTCGGCGTAATGGGTGAGAACCCAATCGCGCATGAAGCGCGTCGGCACGACGATGCACACCTCGCCGCCGGTCATGCTGGCGACGGACAGCGGCTGAAGCCAACTGCGGTAGGCGATCTCGCCCACTTCGTCTTTCAGGCGTCCGCGAATGCGCGCCCACTGCTGATCCAACGACACGCCGACCGACATGCTCCTCTACCCCCGCCCCGTTCCCCTCGGCGGCGACCGCCACCGAAAGGGCGGGTCAACCCCGCCCCGCCCCAACACGCCCCACCGGGTCAAAACCATCCGCGCCTTGCCAGCCGATCAGACCAGCGAAAGCCAAACGCCCATCAATGATGCAATTGCAAATTTCATCACCGACGCAACGTGTTTTAAGAAAAACAAAGTTATCCCGCCAACCACGACTCATCCGTCTCAGGTTGGTTCAAGACCTTCGTCATCTCTGCGCTTATCCGAACGGCGCGGGGCGTGACGAACACGCCATTTCGCAACACCGGACAGAGCAAAAGTCTAATCCCACGCAAGATGGCTGGCAATGGGACAGATGGCGAACGGGTCAAAAAGACTCTGGCTCGCCAACTAACCCCAAGATTCCATTACAGAATCATCGGGCGCTTTTCTGGATTTCCAAAACAATTGTTAAAAAACCCACAGGTTCGCTTTAAACGCAAAAAGCCGCGCCCCGAGTCTCGGGCGCGGCTTTTTGAAACCGGCAAAGAGGCTCTTTACAGAGCCTTGATGCGGGCCGAGAGGCGCGACAGCTTGCGCGACACCGTGTTCTGGTGCAGCACGCCCTTGGTGACGCCGCGCATCATTTCCGGCTGAGCGGACTTGAACGCCTCGGCGGCGGCGGACTTGTCACCGGCCTCGATCGCGCCCTCAACCTTCTTCACGAAGGAACGGATGCGGCTGACGCGGTTACGATTGACTTCCGTACGACGCTCGGTCTGACGGATGCGCTTTTCAGCGGACTTATGATTGGCCATGGAAACCCTACTCCGAACGACACGCCTGTCGCAATGCGAGCGCGCCTTATACGCTTAGGCTAAATGAGAGTCAAGACATCGACCTTCGCTGATTCCATCAGAATGCAGCGAAACAACATCATGATGGAAACAGCGCCGTCCCCCGCAAGATGCGGGGAACGGCGACGCGATGAATCAGCGATTCTTCCAGGTCGGCTGACGCTTTTCGGCGAAAGCGGCCATGCCTTCCTTCTGATCTTCGGTGGCGAAGGTCGAATGGAAGACGCGGCGCTCGAAATGCACGCCTTCGGCCAGCGTGGTTTCATAGGCGGCGTTGACCGCCTCCTTGGCCATGGCGACGATGGGCTGCGACAGGGTGGCGATCTTGGTGGCGACCTTCACCGCCTCCTCGACCAGCTCCGCCGCCGGAACGACGCGGCTGACCAGCCCCGAACGCTCGGCCTCGGTCGCGTCGATCATGCGGCCAGTCAGGACCATTTCCATCGCCTTGGACTTGCCGACGAAGCGGGTCAGGCGCTGGGTGCCGCCGGCGCCCGGAATGGTGCCGATGGTGATTTCCGGCTGACCGAACTTGGCGGTGTCGGCGGCCAGGATGAAATCGGCCATCATGGCCAACTCGCAGCCACCACCGAGCGCGAAGCCCGCGACCGCCGCGATGGTCGGCTTGCGGCACTTGGCCAGACGCTCCCACTTCGCGGTGATGAAGTTGGAGTTGTAAACGTCCATATAGGAGAAGCCCATCATCTCCTTGATGTCGGCGCCGGCGGCAAACGCGCGCTCCGACCCGGTGATGACGATGGCGCCGATGGCGGCGTCGGCCTCGAAGGCGTCAAGCGCCTGGCCCAGCTCCGTCACCAACTGGTCGCACAGCGCGTTCAGCGCCTTCGGACGATTCAGCGTGACGAGGCCGACGGGGCCACGGGTCTCGACGAGGATGGTTTCGTACGACATGGTTGCAGCAATCTCCCGATCGGGCGGGGTCGGCCTTGCCGCCCCGCGTGTGGTGTGCGTCCGGTTTCTTGATTTTGGTTGTGTGTTTGGTCTCTGCCCGCCCTGCCCTGTTTTCCCGCGCCTCAACGCGGGGTCAGGGTGAAGCGCACCGTCGTTTTGTCCGACGACGCGCCGGTGGCGACGAAATCCAGCCGCAGCCCCTCGCCCTCGCGGACGAAGCTGCGTTCGGCGGCGCGGCGCCAGCCGAGTTGCGGCAGGGTCTGGTCGTAAAAGGCCAGAACCGCCCCGCGCGGCACCATCCCCGACAACACCGCCTGGACGATCCGCCCGTCGGGTTTGTCAAAGACCAGCGGTTCGGCGTCCACCGGGTCGAGTCCCGGCATCGCCGGAACGTCGGCCAGACCGGGCACGAAGGGCGAGGCCGCCGACGCGCTGGGCGACGCCGCTGACGCAGGCACTGGAACGAAGGGAAAAGCGAGGCTCCCCAGGCCCGCGACTGCGGGGCCGGCAAGGAGGAGGGCGCCGAGCGTCGCCCGAAGCGTGGCCGAGAAAGCCGTCATGCCCCCAGGTATATCAGCGTTGGCGCGCCGCACAATAGAAAGTCGAGCGCCCCGACTGTACAATCCGCTGAACGCCGCCGGTCGCCGCGACGTCGCAGGAGCAGCCGGGGCAAGGCTGGCCCGCCCGGTCATACACCGCGAACTGGTGCTGGAAATAGCCAAGCTCGCCCGACGCCTGCCGGTAATCGCGCAAGGACGAGCCGCCCGCTTCAATGGCGCGGCCCAGAACCTCGCGAATCGCGGCGGCCAGCCGGTCGGCCTTGGCCCCGCTGATGGTGGCGGCGCTGCGGGTCGGGCTGAGCCGGGCCAGGAACAGCGCCTCCGACACATAGATGTTGCCCAGCCCGGCGACGACGCTCTGATCGAGCAGCGCCGCCTTGATCGGCGTCATCTTCCCCGCCAGCCGTTCGGCCAGAACCGGGCCGGAGAATTCGTTGCCCAACGGCTCCGGCCCCAGGGCGCGCAGCATCGGGTGATCGGCCAGCCCGTCCGCCGTCGTCAGATCCATCAGGCCGAAGCGGCGGGCGTCGTTGAAGGTGACGGTGGTTCCCGTCTCCACCTCAAACACCACATGATCGTGCTTGCCCGGCGACTCGGGCCGCTCCGGCGCGATCAGCATCCGCCCCGACATGCCGAGATGGACGATCAGGACGGTCCCGTCATCCAACCCCATCAAAATGTATTTCGCCCGCCGCCGCACCGACTCGACCCGCCGCCCGGTCAGGCGCGCGACGAAATCCGCCGGAAAAGGCGTGCGCAGGTTCGGCCGGTTCTGATCGACGCGGACCAGAACCCGCCCTTCAAGATGCGGGGCGAGGCCCCGGCAGACGGTTTCAACTTCGGGAAGCTCAGGCATGGGCGTCAGGGTGGGGGGAAGGGGGACGGAAGGCAAGGGGGCGCGGCGTCTCAAAGCCCCCGGAATCGTGAACGGCAAACCCTGTCGAATTGATCGGTTGTACGGAAACGGCTCCAGTAGGGTATTCCGTGCAGTCGGTCAGCCCCTATGTCGGAATCCTGTTCCATTGCTACTCGCCCCCTTATCGGCATGTCACGCACGGCGATGCTGCTACGGTGCGCAAGGCCCAAGGCGTGACGGTTGACCGGGCGCAGGTGCTGGTTGCCCGCAACATGGGCCGACATGGGGTGTATGTCGCGCTGACGCGGCAGCGTGAGTCGGTGATCTTCCATTCGTCAGAGGAGAGTTTAAAGAGCCGCAAGGTGCTGCTGCGCTGCAACGGGCGGGAAGGGATTAAGCAGGCGTCGATTGACTATACCCATGGGGAGCGCGGGGGCCAAGTCGAACGATGCGGGCGGCTGACGGAGATCAAGGGGGCCATCAGTCAGGTGCAGGACCGACCGATCCAGTTGCGGCTGCTGGTGGAGTCGGAGCAAGGTGTATCTTAGGCAACCGCCGTGGGAAACTGCTCGGCGGGGGGAGCAGAGCCACCGATATCGGTCGATGATCGGGGCACCATGGCGCGCGACACGACGGTTTGTGGCGCGTATCACGGCCCGGTTCGGATCAGGGGGGACAGGGACGCGGCCATGACGAACGAGAACGAGGCGTCGCGGACGCCGCATCTTGACCTGTTGTTCGGGCAGGCCAAAATGGTTGCACGGGAGGTGGGACAGGTTGCCGCGCAGGCCCGTGACGAGGTCGAGAATACCGCCGGAGGTATGGCGAAGCAGGTGGGCGACCGGATGTTAGACAGAATGTTTGCCGATAGTGCCCCGAAGGTGCCATTGTTGCCTGAGTAGGCAAAGGTTGGGCAGAAGTACGTGAAGGAAGAGGATACCGCGCTTCAGCCGAAAGAGGAGTTGGTCAAGAACCGCGAGCAGAATCCCGGCAAATAGCTCCACAGGCAACGCGATCAGGGTGGTATGGATAGATAAGATGTCTAAATGTGATGAAATTTTTAACATGTTGATGAACTGTAGAGATGGGAGTTTGATATATGATGGGCACTGCAAATAATGAATCAATAAAACTATCTCTTCACCCAAGCATCATTGGATGGAGAGTTCAATGGCCTGAATTGTGGGCGATGGCAAGAAAAATTGGTTATAGCACTGCTGTTATCCCACGCGATCAAGCGACAGAAATAGATCTGCCATTTCATGGCATGAATGCGGCGGCAATGCAACTTCCTGTTGAGGTCAGAAAAGATGAAGAGACTTTCCGAAAAACATTAGATCGCCTACATCCTATGTGTGCGTTTTCACGCAGCTTAAATTGTAAAACGGCAACGATTGGTATGCCGCCATCATCAGATATTCCAAAGAGAGATCAATTGAAAATTTTTAAGAATAGATTGACAGAGTGCGCAAAAGTACTTGACGAATATTCGATAAACCTTGCTTTAGAATGTATTACACCTCTACATTTGCGAAAGGCCTATGCGTATGAACTGATATGGAGATTTGATGAGATGCTTGACTTCGCTATCTCTATATCGCCTAATTCTGGTTTGCTGGTTGATGCTTGGCATTGGCATCACGGGGGCGGGGATATTGACGCATTATATAATATTCCTGGAGATCGCATTCTCGATGTGCACATATCTGATGCGCCTTCCGTTCGCGCTGAAGATGTGCGTGATTCTGAGAGATTATTGCCTGGAGAAGGGGTAATAGATCTCGCATCTTTCTTCAATGTACTGCGCAATAAATCTTATAGCGAAACCGTTTCGATTGAAGTCTTTGGGCGCGGTCTGAGTGAATTAAAGCCAACAGAAGCAGCTGAATTGACGTATTCAAAAACAAAATTTTTCCTGGAATCAATCGGCTGCAATGTCGATTGATGGCATCATTATGCGTAGGTTATTTACTTTGTATCCAGTTGCTATGTATCCGACCTGGATCAGATTCTACCATTTTGGCTAGACGGCTGTGCCTTGCGGAAAAAAGACGTGCGCCAAATCTACCAACATTTAATCTAGATGATAACAAGCTATAGGCCAGACCCGCCCCAAATCCAGTAAAAGGTCCGACGAAAAATGAGGTAAGGACACCTACTCCAGCAGAAATACCGTCATTAATAAGTGAGTCTATCCATTTTGGGTTTGTATCAAAGCCGATTAATTGAGACGCAGCAACTGCCCTTTTAATTGCCTCCTCATCTGATCTGGCTTGCCCTAGATAAAGATCAGGATACATGCTCCGAGCCGATAGAACACTTTGCGCCCATTTTTCTATCCGGTGTTTTTTGGGCGTGTTAAGCACACAGCTAAGTAAAATAATTGATAAATACCATTCAGAGCCAGTCACTTCAAACAAAGCATGTGTTGGTTTGCGTGGAGAGAATTTTCTAATTGGGTGGTGAAATATGCTGTAGTTATTTAATTTAGATATGTTATCATACATAATACCACGAAGAATTGTTGACAGTGTAAACGCATCCTGCAGTAATAATGTTTTATCGTCAACGGAATCAGATTTTGATATGGATATAATATCTAATTTAGATATATTGATGATAGATTCTATCTCTTTTTGATCTAACGATAGAGCTTTAGAGATTTGTCCAACAAAGACACTGTCAATCAACCCTCCATGACGCGCTGCATGTTCTGGCCATTGGTTGTGCTTAAGCCAATCAATCCAGCTCGGATAAGAAGGGTTCTCTTTCATTGATGTAAAGATATCGTGAAGTTTTAATGGATACCGTGATCCCCATGCACGTGTACGAGTGAGGGCAGTATTTCGGACTTTTTCGCTGTCTTTTTTCCGATCCTCAGCGATGGACAGACTATTAAGCAGATTGCCGTATTCTCCGGCGGGTGCTGTTAAGTGTACCGGGATGGGTGAAAGCCACAAGTTGGGATTGGAGATTAATGCCAAAGTGACGTCAATTGCTGTCGTCCACGCCCAATGCGAACTCTGGCGTGGACCACCTAGGTCAAGGCTAGCAACCACTTCAAGCAATGCGGCACCATCAACTAGACCTGGCTGCATTGTGCTATTCCTTAAATTCTGTTCCTAAGAGCTTAGAGACTGTTTCACAACTCGTTGATAGCGCGACTCGTAGTGGACCGCGCCGACGATCAGCCCCTAGATGTTGATGTCGTAAGCGGTTTCCAAACAGTCTCTTAGTAGATAGCAAGGACTAAGATGGATTGTAATGGTTACGGGGGGCAAGTAGCAATGGAATAGGATCCGACATAGGGGCTGGCCGACTGCACGGAAAACCCTCCTGGAGCCGTTTCCGCACAGCCGATCAATCCGACAGGGTTTGCCGTTCGCAATTCCGGGGGCATTGAGTCACATCATCGTCGACATCAAATCACGACATCAACGCCACGTCATCAGGTTTCCGAAGGTGTCCATTTTCAGCGCGGGATTGCCGAGGAACTCCGGCCTGAATTAGGGGTTATGACCTAACCCGTCCCGGGGTCGCCGTCATGCCTCTCGCGCCCCCCCCGACCGCCGTCCCTGTCCCCGCTAGGGCGGTGTCGCGACTCGCCTTGCCGCGCCTCGGTGACGGCGGGAATGGAACAGGTGAACAGCGCTGGAATGCCCCCCAATTTTGAGATTCTGCTAAAGTGTTCCGGCTCTCTGTGG
>NZ_JBMDKF010000047.1:0-16417 GCF_057809575.1 Azospirillum sp. FG154
GCGTCGGCGCAGGGGCCGGAGCCGCCGGAGCGGGGGCGGCAGCCGGAGCTTCGGGAGCGGGCGTCGGCGCAGGGGCCGAAACCGCCGGAGCTGGGACGGCAGCCGGAGCTTCGGGGGCTGGCGTTGCCGCCGGGACCGGAGTCACCGGAGCGGGAGCGGCAGCCGGAGCTTCGGGAGCGGGCGTCGGCGCAGGGGCCGGAGCCGCCGGAGCGGGAGCGGAAGCCGGAGCTTCGGGGGCGGGCGTCGGCGCAGGAGTCGGAACGGCAGCCGGAGCTTCCGGCGCAGGCGCGGGCGCAGCCGCCGCCGGGGCGGGCGCTTTCGCCGCCGCCGCTTCGGCGGTCAGGGCGGCGTCCACGCAGTCGGCCAGGGCGGCCAGGGTCTTGGTGGCGCCGATCAGCGGGAAGCTGGCGGTGATCTTGCCCGCCGTCACCGACAGGGCGCGGCCCGCGCGCAGGCCCTGCGTCAGCGTCGCGTTCTGGGTGATGTCGAGGACGGCGCCCTGTCCGGCGACGACCGGCACGGCTTCCGGGCCGCCGCGCCCCTTGTCCACCCCGACCCGGATGGTGGAGGTTCCGCCGAAATTCAACGTCCATTTCGGATGGTTGACAGCCAGGAAAAGGGAGCGGTCGCGGTCCTGCGCCAAGGTCAGAAGACCGCCGCCGGGCGGGGTGAGGGAGGCGGCGCAGCGCGCCAGCTTTCCGTCGCTGTCGAAGGAGCGGACGCCGGTCCAGCCCTTCGCGTCTTCAATGGGAAAGGATTCGACGCGCTGAGCCAGCGCGGTCCCCGAAACGGTCGCCATCATCACGGCGCCCCAGACAACCATCGACTGTCGCATAAGCCATGCCTCCAGAATATCCCCACAACAGGGATAACCAAGCCATGGACGCAAGTCAAAGAAACAGCTTTTGAAATTCTGCTTTTGCAACAGGCTCAGCCTGTTGCTGCGCGTGCGAAAGATTGTCGGTTTCGTGGCGGTCGCTTTTTACTGCGCAGGTCAGGTGTTTTCAGGAACGGAGAGTCGCCTTCGCTTGGATGGACAATGAAACCGTGAGTTGACGGCGACCAAGTGAGAAAGACTCACCCGGCGGTGAGTCTTACGAAGTTGTCGGATGGATCGGTCCCCGGCTTTGCTGGGCCGACGGCGGACGTTCCGCCGCGCCGCCCAGATGAGAGGGGATGAGACGCCATGCCGCCGCTTCTTGACGCCGACCAGACCGCCCGCGTTCACGCCAGTTTTGACGCGCAGGCCTTCATGCGCACCCTCGACGTCCGGATGACCGGGTTGGCGGCGGGGCAATGCGAATTGACCATGCCGATTCAGGCCGCCTTTGGGCAGCAGCATGGCTTTCTGCACGGCGCGGTCGTCACCGCTTTGTCGGATTCCGCCGCCGGTCACGCCGCCCTGTCGCTGATGCCGCCGGGATCGTCGGTTCTGGCCATCGAATACAAACAGAATTTCTTCGCCCCGGCGGTTGGCGATACGCTGATCGCGCGGGCCGAGGTGGTCCGCTCGGGCAAAAGCGTCAGCGTCGTCACCGCCAAGGCCTTTTCCATCGCCAAGGGGGTGGAAAAGCCGGTCGGGCTGTTGGTGGCGACGATGATGACCATGCCCGACGCCGCCTGATTTCGCGCGGCGGCCCCTTCCCCGCCGCGCCGTGACGCCGGAGCCGTGTGATGGCCTACAAGCTGCCGCCCCTGTCCACCCTGCGCGTTTTCGAGGCGGCGGCCCGGCTGCTCAGCTTCAAAGAGGCGGCGGACGAGCTGCTGTTGACCCCCAGCGCGGTCAGCCGCAGCGTTCAGGCGCTGGAGGATTGGTTGGGAACCCCCCTGTTCGTCCGGGGCCTGCGCGCCGTGGCGCTGACCGAGGCCGGGACGGCCTACGCCCCACAGGTGCGCGCGGCGCTCGACGGGCTGGCGCGGGCGACGGCGGCGGTTCCGGGGCGGCGCGCGCATGGCGCCGTGTCGATCAGCGCCGCGCCGACCTTCGGCCTGCGCTGGCTGATGCCCCGGCTGCGGCGCTTCAAGGCGCGGCATCCGGGGATCGCCATCACGCTCGACACCAGCCGCCGCCCGGTCGATTTCCCCCGCGACGGCGTCGATCTGGCCATCCGCATGGGAACCGGCCCGTGGCCGGGGCTGGAGGCGCTGCGTCTGGCGACGGAATCCCTGATTCCGGTCTGCGCCCCGGCGTTGGCGGCCTCGATCAACCGCCCGGAGGATCTGGCCGGGCAACCGCTGCTGCACGTCACCCAGGTCAGCCAGGAATGGGCGCATTGGGCCGCCGCGCGCGGAGTCGCCGGGCTGGACGTGTCGAGCGGCCTGCGGTTCGACACCATCCAATACGCCGCCAACGCCGCGATTGAAGGCTTGGGCGTGGCGATGGGCCGTCACCCGGTGGTGGACGGCGATCTGGACTCCGGCGCGCAGGTCGCCGTGCTGGGACCGGCGGTCCCCTGCTCAACCGCCTACTGGCTGCTGTGCGCCCCGGAGTCGTTGGAGCGCGCCGACGTCCGGGCCTTCCGCGACTGGATCCGCCGCGAACTCGCCGACGATGGGCGGGCGGGGGTGGATTGACAGGGACGGGGCGCGACTCTAGCGTGCAGTTTGGAGTTGTTCCAAACAGCGGGCGCGGGTTTCACCATGATCGCGACGAGATGGGCGGGCGTCGCCGCGTCGGCTTTTGCGTTGCTGGCGCTGTGCGGCCTCCTTTTCGCCAGCCGGATCATGGTGGCGAAGGCGGCGCTTGGCGTCGGCGCGCACCCCTTTCAGCTTGGCGTCGTCGGCAACGCCGGGGCCGGGCTGTGCCTGTTGCCCTGGCTGCTGGCCTCCGGGCAGGCGATTCCGCTCGGGCGGCGGTCGCTGATTTTGTATGGCGTGCTGGGGGTGGTCAGCGTCGCCATTCCGACGGTGCTGTCCCATTTTGTGGTCCAAAAGGTCGGCCCGGCCTACGCCGCCACCGTCTACGCGCTGTCGCCCTTGCTGACGATGAGCTTCGCGGCGGGGCTGGGGGTGGAGCGGATGTTTCCCCGCCGCTTCGCCGGAATCCTGCTCGGCTTTGTCGGGATGGTCACGCTGGTGCAGCAGGAATTGGCTCACCTTGATTTGGGCCAACCCCTGTGGGTGATGATCGGTTTGGCGGTTCCCGCCTGCGCGGCGCTGGGAAACATCATCCGCTCGGCCTGTTGGCCCGCCGGTTCCTCGGCCTTGGCCTTTTCCTGCGGAACCCTGTTCACCTCAAGTCTGGCCGTCGCCGTTCTTGCCCCGGTTTTTGACGCTCCGGGGGAGTGGCGCTTCGCCGATCCGCCGCTTTTGGCGTGGCTGCTGGTTTTGATCGCCGTGTCGGCGCTGTCCTATGTGCTGAATTTCCGCCTGCAACAGATCGGCGGGCCGGTGGTGTTCAGCCAGATCGGCTATTGGGGAACCGGATTCGGCGTGTTGCTGGCCGCCGTCCTGTTCGGCGACGTGCTGACGCCGCTGTCGTTGCTGGGGCTGGGGTTGATCGTGTGGGGCGGTCTGCTGGCCCGCCGACCGGATCGGTGATCTCGGCTCAACCGGCGTTGAAGCTTCGTCGTTTGTCGGCGTGATCCCGCCTTGTCACAGTCGCCTTGGAAGAGATTTTGGGGTGACGCGTGACAAAACACGCGCAGGCGCAGGATTGGCGTGACCTTGCCGCCATGCTGACCGTGGAGGGGTGAGCGATCATCCGTTAAGGCCGTGGAACGTTACCCCCGCCGCCGGGTCGCCAGCGCGATTCCCGTGGCGATCAGGGCGATGCCGACGCCGTGATACAGGTGCGGCTGCTCACCCAGAAACAGCACGGCCAGCAGGCTGCCGAAGACCGGGACCAGATGGATCGCCAGACCGGCGGTGTTGGCCCCGACCAGTTCGACCACCCGGTTGAAGCAGAGATAGGCGACGATGGACGGGAACAGCGCCACATAGCCGACCGCCAGAAATGTGACCGCCGTCGGCTCCACCGCGCGCTGAGTCGCGGTTTCCCACAGATAGAAGGGCAGCAGCTCCACCGCGCCGATGGCGAAGGTGGCGACGACGAAGCTCAGCCCATGCACCGCCGGTTTGCGGCGGAGCAGCGTGGTGTAAGCGGCGTAGATGGCGATGGCGGCCAGCATCCAGACATCGCCGACGTTCAATTGCAGCCCCAGCAAAACCGCCGGATCGCCGTGCGAAATCAGGGTGGTGGCGCCGACCAACGAGACGACGATTCCCAGCCCCTGGGCCGGGCGCACGCGGTCGCCGAACAGCACCAGGCTCATCAGCACGATCAGCACCGGCATCGACGATTGCAGCATCACGCTGTTGAGCGCCGTGGTGGAGTTCAGCGCGATGTATTGAAAGGTGTTGAACAGGCCGATGCCCAGCGTCCCCAACACCAGCACGTCCTTCCACCCCGCCAGCAGCGGCGACAGATCGTGGCGCAGATGCTTCCAGGCGAAGGGCAAGATGATGAGCGTGCCCAAGGTCCAGCGCCAGAAGGCCAGACCGATGGGCGGCACCGCCCCGGCGACGGCGCGGCCCATGACCGCGTTGCCCGCCCAAAACAGGGGCGGCAGCATCATCAACAGCCACGCCTGATCCATCAGGCGGCGGCTCTTGGCTGGGACGACGCGGTCATCGGCCATGGCGTCAACTGCGGCGGCGGGGAGAGGCGAAGGCGGCCGACGCGGCGGCGGCGGCCGACGTCGCCCCCGGCCCGGTGTCGTCGCTGCGGTAAACGCTGGCGCGGCTTTCCCGGCGGGGCGGGCGCGGGGCGTCGTCACGGTCGCGCTCGCGGCCTTCGCGTTCCGGCTTGGGCGGCTGGCGCAGTTCGGCGTCGAGTTCGGCGATGCGCTTGACCAGGGCCTCGCGGATGGCGGGCGCGGCGTGGGCCTTCAGCGTCGCAAGCTGCTCCTTGAGCTGCGCGACCTGCCGCTGCTTCTGCTCGCGGGTGCGCTTGATGGCGACGTTGTCGGAATGCTGGCCCTCGAAGGAGCGCATGGAAAAGCCTCGTTGTAAAAAGAAAGTTGTAAAAAGAAAGCGGTCGATCCGCCCTGGCCTTGATGGCGGCCTTCGGCGTGGAGGCCGGATTATTGGAAGCCAGCGGTGGCAAAGCAAGCCAGAGTTCGGCTTGACATTCAGGAAAGCGGATCCTCACGAAGAAAAAGGGCGCCCCCCTTGCGAGGGGCGCCCCTTTCCAAAGCAAAGCGTCAAACGTCTTGGGCGTCTGATTAGAAGCCCATGTCGTCCATGCCGCCCATGCCGCCCATGCCGCCGCCCGGCATGCCGCCAGCAGCCTTCTTCTCAGGCTTCTCGGCGATCATCGCCTCGGTGGTGATGAGCAGGCCAGCGATCGAGGCCGCGTCCTGGAGGGCGGTGCGAACCACCTTCACCGGATCGATGATGCCAGCGCCGACCAGATCGGTGAACACGCCCTTCTGAGCGTCGTAACCGAAGTTGGTGTCGGTCTGGTCGAGCAGCTTGCCGACGACGATGGAGCCATCGGTGCCCGCGTTGTAGGCGATCTGACGAACCGGGGCCTGGAGGGCGCGACGGATGATGTCGATGCCGACGCGCTGCTCGTCGTTGACCGGGACCAGCTTGTCGAGAGCGCGGGTGGCGTACAGCAGGGCCGTGCCGCCACCGGCGACCACACCCTCTTCAACCGCCGCGCGGGTCGCGTGCATCGCGTCGTCAACGCGATCCTTGCGCTCCTTCACCTCGACCTCGGTGGCGCCGCCGACGCGGATGACGGCGATGCCGCCCGCCAGCTTGGCCAGACGCTCTTGCAGCTTCTCACGGTCGTAGTCCGAGGTGGTCTCCTCGGCCTGCGCGCGGATCTGGCCGCAACGGGCTTCGATGTCGGCCTTTTCGCCGGCGCCGTCGACGATGGTGGTGTTCTCCTTGGAGATCACGACCTTCTTGGCGGTGCCGAGCATGTCGACGGTGACGTTCTCAAGCTTGATGCCGAGGTCTTCGCTGATGACCTGACCGCCGGTGAGGATGGCCATGTCTTCCAGCATCGCCTTGCGACGATCGCCGAAGCCCGGAGCCTTGACGGCGGCGATCTTCAGGCCGCCGCGCAGCTTGTTGACGACCAGCGTGGCCAGAGCCTCGCCTTCGATGTCTTCCGCAACGATCAGCAGCGGACGCGAGGACTGAACGACGGCTTCGAGAACCGGCAGCAGCGGCTGGAGGCCCGACAGCTTCTTCTCGTGCAACAGGATGTACGGGTTTTCGAGGTCCGCGATCATCTTGTCGGCGTTGGTGATGAAGTACGGCGACAGATAGCCGCGATCGAACTGCATGCCCTCGACGACGTCCAGCTCGGTGTCCAGGCCCTTGGCCTCTTCCACCGTGATGACGCCCTCGTTGCCGACGCGCTCCATCGCCTGGGCGATCATCTTGCCGATTTCGGACTCGCCGTTGGCGGAGATGGTGCCGACCTGGGCGATCTCGTCGTTGGTCGTGACCTTCTTGGCGCGCGCCTTGATGTCGGCGACGACGGTCTCGACGGCCAGATCGATGCCGCGCTTCAGATCCATCGGGTTCAGACCGGCGGCGACCTTGGTCACGCCTTCACGAACGATGGCCTGGGCCAGCACGGTCGCGGTGGTGGTGCCGTCGCCGGCCAGATCGTTGGTCTTCGAGGCGACCTCGCGGACCATCTGGGCGCCCATGTTCTCGAACTTGTCGGCCAGTTCGATTTCCTTGGCGACCGTCACGCCGTCCTTGGTGATGCGCGGGGCGCCGAAGGACTTCTCAATCACGACGTTGCGGCCCTTGGGGCCGAGCGTGACCTTGACCGCGTCGGCCAGGATGTCGACGCCACGCAGCAGCTTTTCGCGCGCGGAGGGGCCGAACTTAACTTCTTTGGCAGCCATGTCTCAATTCCTCTGAGTATCGAATGTCGAAACGAAGGTCGGGCGAAGGAAATCAGCCTTCGATGACGCCCATGATGTCGGATTCCTTCATGATGAGGAAATCCTGGCCTTCGATCTTCACTTCGGTGCCCGACCACTTCCCAAACAGGATGCGGTCGCCGGCCTTGACGTCGAGCGCGACGATCTTGCCCGAATCATCACGGGCGCCGGGGCCGACGGCGATGATTTCGCCTTCCTGCGGCTTTTCCTTCGCCGTGTCGGGGATGATGATCCCGCCCTTGGTCTTGGTATCGGACTCCAGACGCTTGACGACGACGCGGTCGTGGAGCGGACGGAACTTCATGGGACGGCCTCCTTGGATAAGGCTTGAACGTGATCTGGAAATCCGGGGCGCGCTTGTTAGCACTCACGCCCGGCGAGTGCCAGACAGCTAATGGATGGCGATTTTGGATTCAAGAGGCTTGCGGATGATTTTTGCGCAGGCGGACCGACGAGGCTCCGACGAGAACATCTTAACCAATTGTCCTAACACGGATATTTTCTTTTTTCCGGCGATCTTCAACGTCCCCTGTTTCGCAAAAGAATCACATTTCCGCCCCCGGAGCCAACACGCCGCGCCGATTTCAGGCCGCCTGTGACCTCCGTCACAGCGCACCATTAGTGATTTTCGTAAAATTTTATTGAAATTGGTTTTGAGGCAACCCTCACGAGGCGCCCCTCATGGGAGACGACGACATGGCCACCTTGGCGAAACAAACGGCGGACCGCCAGGAACGCATCCTGTGGCTGACCGAGGCGCTGCTGGAATTCACCACCATCGCCGGGCTGTTCGCTCTGCTCTTCGCCCTGTTCGTGTTGTGCGGCGCGGTGCAGGAAATGCCCTAAACGGATCATCCGAGAGCCGCGCAATGTTTGACGCGACCGATTCCCAGCGCCACAGTGACGAACATCCGACCTTGTTCGTCAGGAATGCCGCCCGTGACCGCCTTCGCCACCGACCGTTTGCGCGCCTCCTCCTCTGACAACCGGCCCATCGCGTGGTGGCTGCTGCTGTGCGCCGCGATGGTGCTGGCGATGGCCGTCATCGGCGCCATCACCCGTCTGACCGAATCCGGCCTGTCGATGGTGGAATGGAAGCCGTTGATCGGCATCCTGCCGCCGCTGTCCGACGCCGAATGGAACCGCGTGTTCGACCTGTACAAGAGCACGCCGGAATTCCGCATTTTCAACAACCGGATGGATCTGGCCGGGTTCCAGGAAATCTTCTGGTGGGAGTGGTTTCACCGGCTGTGGGGGCAGGTGATCGGCTTTGTTTTCCTCTTTCCCTTCCTGCGCTTCTGGTTTCAGGGGCGAATCGCGGCGGATCTGTGGCCCAAACTGGCCGGGCTGTTCCTGTTGGGCGGTTTGCAGGGCGGAATCGGCTGGTTCATGGTCAAAAGCGGGCTGGTCGATCAACCGAACGTCAGCCATTACCGGCTGGCCCTGCATCTGGGAACCGCGATTCTGATTTACGCCCTGTTGCTGCGCACGGCGCTTGGCCTGCTCGATCCGCTGCCGCTGGCCGGGTGGCGGCCCGAGTCGGCGGGCTTGCGCCGCCACGCCCGCTGGGCCTTGGGGTTGGTCGCCGTCACCATCGTCTGGGGGGCCTTCGTCGCCGGGTCGCGGGCGGGATACGCCTACAACACCTTCCCCCTGATGGAGGGCTATGTCATCCCGCCGGAAATCGGCACGCTGACGCCCTGGTGGCATAACCCGTTCGAGAACACGGCGGCCATCCAACTGATTCACCGCGCCTTGGCGCTGTTGACCGGGCTGACGGTGGTGGCGCTGGCGATTCGCACGGCGACCGCGCGCCTGCCCGGACGCGCGACCCAGGCCGCGCGGGCGGCGGGCGCGGTGGTGCTGGTTCAGATCGGGTTGGGCGTCGCCACCCTGTTGACCGTGGTGTGGATCCCGATCGCCGCCGCCCATCAGGCCGGAGCGATTTTGGTCGTCTCCGCCCTGGTCTGGCTGCTGCACGAGTTGCGCCCGGTGCGTCGCTGACTCCCGATCAAACCAACCGGCGTCAAACCGACCGGGTGATGCCGCCGTCAACGCGGATGTTCTGCCCGGTGATGTAGCCGCCGCCGGGCGAGGCGAGGAAGGCGATGGTCGCCGCCACTTCCTCGCTTTTGCCATAGCGCCGCATCGGGATGCGCTGCCGCCGCTCTTCGGTTTCCGGCAGACTGTCGATGAAGCCGGGCAGGACGTTGTTCATCCGCACATTGTCGGCGGCGTATTTGTCGGAAAACAGCTTGGCGTAGGACGCCAGCCCGGCCCGGAACACCGCCGAGGTCGGAAACAGCGGGTCCGGCTCGAACGCGGCGAAGCTGGAAATATTGATGATCGCCCCGCCCTTCTGCCCGACCATGATCGGCGCGACCAGACGGGTCGGGCGAATCACGTTCATCAGATAAACATCCAGGCCCATGTGCCAATCCTCGTCCGTCAGGTCGAGAACCGGCCCGCGCGGGCCATGCCCGGCGCTGTTCACCAACACGTCGATTCGGCCCCAGCGCCCCATCGCGACGTCCACCAGACGCGCCAGATCGTCGTTGGAGCGGTTGGAGCCGGTGACGCCGACGCCGCCAAGCTCCTGCGCCAACGCCTCGCCCTTGCCCGACGAGGACAGGATGGCGACGCGGAAGCCGTCCGCCGCCAGCCGCCGCGCCGCGTCCGCCCCCATGCCGCTGCCGCCTGCGGTGATGAGCGCCACTTTTTCCATCGACATGGTGAAGCCTTTCCTGAATGGGACGCGCGGGAAAAAGCGCCGTCCGCTCGCGTTTCATGCTTAAGATTAGGCGCGGATCAATCCACCGCTCAAACCAGTTTTCCGGCTTTCATACGATAGAAAATCTGTTGGATGAGCGACCCGCAAGCCCCGTTGCCGCCGCTGAACGCCCTGCGCGCCTTCGACATGGCGGCGCGCCATTTGAACTTCCGCCTCGCCGCCGAGGCGCTGGGGGTGACGCAAAGCGCCGTCGCCCAGCAGGTGCGTCATCTGGAGGCCATTCTTGGCCTGCAACTCTTTGAACGGCGGTCCCGCTCGCTGGCGCTGACCGGCGCCGGGTTGGCCTACGCCGCGCAGATTCGCCGCGCCTTCGAGCAGATCGCCGAGGCGACGGCGACCCTGCGCCCAACGCCGCTTCGGCTGACCATCAGCGTGACGCCGACCTTCGCCTCAAAATGGCTGATTCCCCGCCTGCACCAACTGACCGCCGCGCATCCCGATCTGGATTTGCGGGTGTTGGCCGCCGAATCCCTGTCGAATTTCCAGACCGACGGGGTGGACGTCGCCGTTCGCCAGGGCAAGCCGCCCTTCGGGCCGGGGTTGACGGCGGATCTCCTGTTCGAGCAGGAGGTCGTCGCGGTGTGCAGCCCGTCCCTGCTGGCCGACGCGGCCCAGCCCTTGCCGCCGCAAGCGCTGGATCGCTTCGTCCTGCTGCACGACGCCCACAATCTGTGGCCCGACTTCATCGCCGCCACCATGGCCGGACTTTCGCCCCAGCCCCAGCGGGGGATTCGCTTCAGCCACACCGCCTTGGCGATGGACGCGGCGCTGGCGGGCCAAGGGGTCGCGCTGGTCAGCCGTTTCCTGGTGGAACGGGATCTCGCCGATGGGCGGCTGGTCCGTCCGTTCGACGGCGTGCTGACAGGGCCGTTGAGCTTCTACGTGGTCGCGCCGCGCAAACCCCGTCATCCAGGGCCGACTCAGCGCATTCGTGATTGGCTGCTCGCGGCTGGAAAAAACGCCCCGGCGTGAGCGGGCGCCGCCGGATCGACGCCCTCAGCCGCCCTCGGCCAGATCATACATGGCGTCGAGATCGGCGATCAGGACCTTGTTGCCTTCCTGAAGCGAGATGACGCCGACCGTCTTCAATTGGGTGAAGGTGCGGCTGACGGTTTCCGTCGTCAGGCCAAGATAATCGGCGATGTCGGCCCGGCTCATCGGCACGAAGACCGGGTTTTCCTTGTGGCCGCGCCGCGCCGCGCGTTGCGACAGCATCAGCAGGAAGGAGCAGATCTTCTCCTTGGCCGTCTTGCGGCCCAGCAGCAGCATCTGGTCCTGCGCCGCCGCCAACTCGTTCGACGCCATCGAGAACAGGCGGCGCTGCATCTTGGGGAACTCGTCCATCAGGACGTCGATTTTCTTGCGCGGAAAGCGGCAGAGCGACGCGCTGGTGACGGATTCGGCGGTGTAAGCGTAGCTTTCGTTGACCGACAGGCCAAGGAAATCGCCTGTCACCAGAAAGCCGGTGATCTGGCGCCGCCCATCGGGCAGCAGCTTGTACAGCTTCACCGTCCCGGAGGTGACGTTGTACAGCGCGTCGGCGGTGTCGCCCTCGCTGAACAAGGTGTGCCCGGCGTCAACCCGCATGGTTTGGAGGATCTCGGCGAGACGGCGCACCTCTTCGGGGTCCAAGGCGGCGCAGACCGTCAGGCTGCGCACGGGACAGGCCCCGCAGGGATTCATTTCCGTCGAAGCGCTCTTGTCACGAGCGCGACCCATATCGAAAGGTGGCATGGATGGACCCAGCCTCTACCGTGCGAAGGTCCATATTGGTGGCAATCGTTGGGAAGCGCAACCATGCTCGCGCCCCCCCCTTCCTATGTCCATGCCCCTGCCGGGGCTATTGACGTTCGGGCGCCGGTTTGCTGGGGGGCAGCGGCGCGTCGTCGTCGAACAGGATGCGGTTGGCCGCCCCGTCCAGATCCTCAAACTGACCGGACTTCAGCGCCCACAGAAACGCCGCCAGCCCCAACCCGCCCAGACTCAGCGCGATCGCGATCAGATAGAGAAGCTCGTCCATTGCCCAAATCCTTGACCACAGAGCCACGGGCCAGCCGCAGCGCGTTGAGAATGACGATCAGCGACGACGACGACATCGCCAGCGCCGCCAACAGCGGCGTCAGCAACCCGGCCATCGCCAGCGGCACCGCGCAGAGATTGTAGAGCAGCGCGATGGCGAAATTCTGCTTCACCAGACGGCCCGACCGCCGGGCGACCTCCACCGATTCGACGATGGGGCGCAGCATCCGCCCCTGAAACACCACGTCCGCCGCCGTCTGGCTGACGTCCACCGCCGTCGAGGGCGACATCGACACCGACGCCGCCGCCAGGGCGGGCGCGTCGTTCAGCCCGTCGCCGACCATCAGCACCCGGCGCCCCTGCCCGGCCAGTTCGGCCAGCGCGGCGGTCTTGTCGGCGGGAGTCTGTTCGGCCCGCCAATCGGCGATGCCCAGCCGCTCGGCCACCGCCGCCACCGCGCCGCGCCGGTCGCCCGACAGCAGCCGGACGTCCAGCCCGCGCGCCTTCAGCGCCGCGACCACCGCCGCCGCGTCCGGGCGCGGCGCGTCGAGGAAAAGGATTCGCTGCGGAGCCACGCCGGGCCGGGTCAGCCACAATTCCGGCCCGCCCGCGTCCAGCGCGTCGTCCGGCGCGCCGGTGAAACGGCGGCTGCCCAAACGGATCACCCCGTCCGCGCCATCCCACTCCAACCCCGCGCCGGGAATCTCGCGCACGCCCGCCGCCACCGGCACGCCGGGCAGCGCCGAGGCCAAGGCGCGCGCCAGCGGATGGCGGCTGGCCCCGGCCAGCGACACGGCCAGCCGCAGATCCTCGGGATCGACCCCGTCCAACTGCGGCGTCGGACGGCCTTCGGTCAGGGTGCCGGTTTTGTCGAACACCACGGTGTCGATGACGGCCAGACGCTCCAGCGCCGTGGCGTTCTTCAACAGGGTGCCTTGCCGCATCAAGCGCCCGCTGGCGATCACCTGCACCACCGGCACCGCCAACGCCAGCGCGCAGGGGCAGGTGATGATGAGCACGGCGACCGCGTTCATCAAGGCGACCTGCCACGGCGCGCCGCCGATCACGGTCCAGGCGGCGAAGGTGCTGAGCGCGGCGACGTGAACCACCGGCGCGTACAGCCGCGACACCCGGTCGGCCACCGCCACATATTTGGCGCGGCCCTGTTCGGCCACCTCCATCAAGCGGACGATCTCGGCCAGCAGGGTTCCTTCGCCGACCGCCGTCACCGTCAGCCGCAAGGGCGCGGTCAAATTCAGCATCCCGGCGAAGACCTGATCGCCGGGCCGGACGCTTCCCGGCACCGTTTCCCCGGTGATGAGCGCGGTGTCGAGGTCGGACACGCCGTCCAGCACCCGGCCATCGACCGGAACGCGCTCGCCGGTCGCGACCAGAATCACCGTGCCGGGGTTGACCTGTTCGGGCGTCACCACCGCGCTGGTTCCGTCCTCGCGCAGGATCGTCACCGCGTTGGCGCGCAAGCCCAAAAGCTGCTCCGCCGCCGACCGCGCCCGCCCACGCGCCCGCTGGTCGAGGTAGCGCCCGATCAACAGGAAGAACAGCAGCATCACCGCGCCGTCGAAATAGGCGTGCAGGCCGCTGTTCATCGTCTCAAACAGGCTCATCCCGGTGGCGAGCAGCACGCCGATGGTGACGGGCACGTCCATGTTGGTCCGCCCGCGCCGCAAGGCGGCAAAGGCCGACCGCGCGAAAGGACGCAAGGCGTAGGCGATGGCGGGCATGCAAATCAGCGCGGAAATCCAGTGCATCAGGTCGCGCGTCGCCGTGCCCATGCCCTGGCTGTATCCGGCCCAGACCGACACCGACAGCAGCATGACGTTGCCCATGGCGAATCCGGCCACCGCCATGGCGCGCAGCAATTCCTTTTCGGTCTTCGCCTGGGCGCCGCCCAACCGATCCGGGTCGAACGGAACGGCGCGGTAGCCCAACTGAGTCACCGTGCCGACCACGGCGTTGGCGTTGGTCTCCGCCGGGTTCCAGCGCAGGGTCAGCCGCCGCGTCGTCATGTTCAGCCGCGCCTGAACGACGCCCGGCTGCCGCCCCAGCGCGGTTTCGATCAGCCAGACGCAGGCGGCGCATTGCAGCCCGTCCACCATCAGATGCAGGCTGTGCGCGCCATCGGCCTCAAGCCGCGCGTGCGGGGAATAATCAATGGCGGGGGCGTCGTCGTCGGGGCGCAACGGGCGCGCCGACGGATCGACGCTGCGCCGGTCGTAGTAACGCCCCAACCCAAGCCCACGCACAAGGTCATAGGCGGCGGCGCAGCCGGAGCAGCAGAATGGTCCGGCCCCATCCGCCGCGAGAGCCGCCGACGCGGCCCCCTCGCCTTGCTCCTGCCCGCAATGAAGGCAGACGGTCATGTCAGATCACCCAAGAAACGCCGCCGCCCGGACGCCCATGCGAACGCCCATGCGGCGGCAAGGCCGCTTCACTGCACCCAAACGCGCTTTTGATTCTGATAATCGCCGCTGGAATGCTGAATCTCCACCCGCATGTCCCACTGGCCTTCCAGAGCCAGCGTCACTGGGGCGGCGTAGCGGCCCTCGCCCAGGTAAGGAAGCTCCATCGTCACGTCATGGCCGACGCTGGTCGGGCGGATCAGCTTGATCGTGACCGTGGCCCCCTCCAGCAGCGCCCCGTTCTTGTCGCGCAGGGTCAACGAGGCGAGGCCCTTCAGCGGTTCGGTGCTGGTGAAATCGGCGTTGACCTGCCAGCCGCGTTCGGCCTGGGCGCGGGCGCCCGCCAGATCCTGGTTGTATTTGATGCCCTTGAGGAAATGCTCCTCGGTCTGCAACCCGGTCCAACTGGAGAAGGCGAAGTGAATCATCACCCCGTTCACCGCAGCCACCACCAGGAAAAGCCCCACGAAGATCCAGGGGATGTACCAGCCCTTCTGACGGGGGGCGCGGATCGGACGGAGTCCGGTGGACGAGGTCATGGTCATGCTCGGCAGGCCTTCGGTTGCGGGACCGTATCACGAAATCAGCGGCGAATCAGTTACGAGACCAACTCAGTTCCCCGGCCCCATGAAGACCGTCTGGTAAGAGGCGGTTTCCCCATTGGCCGAGGTCAGGGTGAGGTTTAGCGGCTGCGACGCCTCGCGCAAAGAGCCGCGCGGAACGGTCACAAAAATGCGATAGGTGGCGACCATGTCGGGCGCGGCGGTCAAACGCTGGTGCATGGTTTGCTCGCCCTGCCCGTCCCCGGCGACCGCGATGGTCGCCCCGGCCAGCCCCTCGACCGACAGCACATAATCGCGCGGATCGCGGGTCATGTTGGAGATCTTGAAGGTGTAGGCGTTGCGCACCGTGCCGTCGGCCAGCGCCACGAACAGCGGCGCGCGGTCGCGCAGAACGCTGACGTCCAGACCCGGGCGCAGGGCCAGACCGGCGACGATGGCCCCGCCGATCACCAGCATGCTCAACGAATAGATGATGACGCGCGGGCGCAGCCATTTCGACGCGACCGGCTTGCCGCCCGACGACAGGGCGATCTGGTTGGTCTGGGTGTCGAACGTCACCAGCCCGGTCGGGCGGCCGATCTTCACCATGATCTCGTCGCAGGCGTCCACGCACAGACCGCAGCCGATGCATTGCATCTGCAACCCGTCGCGAATGTCGATGCCCGCCGGGCAGACCTGCACGCAATTGAAGCAGTCGATGCAGTCGCCCAGGCCCGCGTCCGCCCGTTCCTCCCAGCTCTGCGACTTGCGCAGCGGCGCCCGGCCTTCGCCGCGCCATTCCTGATAGGTGACGACCAGACTCTCCTCGTCGATCATCGCCGACTGAAAACGCGGCCACGGGCACATGTAGGTGCAGACCTGCTCGCGGGCGAAACCGGCGAGCAGATAGGTGGTGCCGGTGAACAGGCCGATGAAGCCGACGGCGGTCGAAGACGCCTCGAACCGGACCAACTCGCCCAACAGGGTCGGCGCGTCGGTGAAGTAGAAAATCCAGGCGCCGCCGGTGGCCAGCCCGATCAGCAGCCAGATGGCGTTGGTCGCCGCCTTGCGCCACAGCTTGTCAAAGGTCCATGGACCGTGGTCGCGGCGGATGCGCGTTCCACGCTCCCCCTCCACCAGATGCTCGACCCAGACAAACAGGTCGGTCCAAACGGTTTGCGGGCAGGCGTAGCCGCACCAGACGCGTCCGGCCAGCGAGGTGGCCAGAAACAGCCCCAGCGCCGCCAGAATCAGCGCGCCGGTCAGGTAATAGATTTGCTGCGGCCACAGCTCGATGAAGAACAGGTAGAAACGCCGGTGCTCGATGTCGAGCAACACCGCCTGGCTGGGCGCGTTCGGCCCGCGATCCCAGCGAATCCAAGGCAGGATGTAATAGATCGCCAGCATGGCGCTCAGCGCCGCCCATTTGATTTGGCGAAAGCGGCCACGGACGGATTTCGGGTAGACCTTCGCGTGCTTCTGAAACAGCGATTGCGCCGTGCGCTTCTCAGTCTTGGCCGCGTTCTGGACCTTGGGCGTTTCCGTAGCCGTGCTCATTCCCTCGCCTTCCCGTTTGGGCGTTGCGGTGGCCGATGTCGGCGCCGCATCCGCAACAACAATGGGTGGGGCGCGCGTGGACCACTATGGCGGCGGAATGCCGCAGCGGCATTGCGATGGATCAAACAGGGCGGAGCGTCCGCGCGTTCCCGCCCCCGGCCCCATCGACTC
>NZ_JBMDKF010000048.1:0-15827 GCF_057809575.1 Azospirillum sp. FG154
TGCCGTGGTCGACGTGGCCGATCGTGCCAACGTTGCAGTGCGGCTTGTTCCGCTCGAACTTTGCCTTAGCCATGGGATGGTTTCTCCGTTTCTCAATCGTTCCAGCGGTTATCAGGCCACCTTGGCGCGGACGCTGTCCGCGATGGCCTGCGGCACCGGCTCATAATGGTCGAACTGCATGCTGTACTGCGCGCGGCCCTGGCTCATGGAGCGCAGGGAGTTCACATAACCGAACATGGTCGCCAAGGGAACCTGTCCCGTGACGACTCGCGCGTTGCCGCGCTGATCCATGCCGGTGATTTGCCCTCGGCGGCTGTTCAGGTCGCCGATGACGTCGCCCATATACTCTTCCGGGGTGATGACCTCGACCCGCATCAACGGTTCGAGAAGCAGCGGGCCTGCCTTGGCCAAGCCCTCCCGGTAAGCCGCGCGGGTCGCCAGCTCAAAGGCCTGAACCGACGAATCGACGTCGTGGCAGGCGCCGTCCAGCAGGATCGCCTTGACGTCCACCACCGGATAGCCCGCCACAACGCCCGCGTCCTTGGCCGCCTCCAACCCCTTCTGCACGCCAGCGACGAATTCTTTCGGCACGGCGGCGACGGAGGCGCGATTTTCAAAGACAAAACCAGATCCGCGCGCCAGCGGCTCGAAAGCCAACACGACTTGGGCGAACTGCGCGCGGTCGCCGATCTGCCGACGGTGCGTGTGGTCGATCTGGGCGGAGCGGCTGATCGTTTCCCGGTAGGCGACCTTGGGAGCGCCAACCGCCGCGTCGACACGAAACTCGCGCTTCATGCGGTCAACGATGATTTCCAGATGCAGCTCGCCCATGCCGCGAATGATGGTCTGGCCGCTTTCGTGATCCAGCGAAACCCGCATCGACGGATCTTCCTGGTTCAACCGCCCCAACGCCGCGCTCATCTTCTCATGATCGGCGTCGGTGCGCGGCTCGACCACGATCTCAATGACCGGCTCGGGGATGTCCATCCGCTCCAGCACGATCGGCTTGTGCGGATCGCACAACGTCTCGCCGGTGCCGGTGTGCTCCAACCCGGCGAAGGCCACGATGTCGCCGGCGCCCGCGCGGGTGATGTCCTCGCGGCTGTTGGCGTGCATCTCCAGCATGCGGCCAATCTTCTCGCGTTCGCCCTTGGTCGGGTTGAACACGGCGTCGCCGACGCTGACGGTGCCGGAATAGACGCGGAAAAAGCTCAACGGCCCGACATAGGGGTCGTTCATCACCTTGAAGACCAGTCCCGCGAAGGGCGAATCATCGTTGGCGGCCCGCTCGTCCGATTCGACGCCGCCGAGACGGTGCCCCTTGATCGCCCCGATGTCGCCGGGAGCGGGCAAATAATCGACGATGGCGTCCAGCATCGGCTGGATGCCCTTGTTGCGGAAGGCGGAGCCGCAGAGCACCGGAACGAAGCCGCCGGACAGAGTCGCCTTGCGGATGCAGGCGCGCAACGTGTCGGGCGACGGCTCCTCGCCGCGCTCCAGATAGGCGGCGGTCGCCGCCTCGTCGAGGTCGAGCACGGCGTCCAGCAGCGCCTGACGGGCGGCGGTGGCGGCGGCCTGCAAATCCTCGGGAATGTCGGTGTGACGGAATTCGGCGCCCAGCGTCTCGGTTTTCCAGACGGTGGCGCGCATCATCACCAGATCGACGACGCCGACAAAGCTGGCCTCGGACCCGATGGGCACTTGCAGAACCAGCGGCGTCACGCCCAGCCGGTCCTTCATCATGGCGACGCAGCCGGGGAAATCGGCCCCGACCCGGTCCATCTTGTTGATGAACCCCATGCGCGGCACGCCGTATTTGTCGGCCTGCCGCCACACGGTTTCCGTCTGCGGCTCAACCCCCGCCACCGAATCGAAAATCGCGACGGCGCCATCAAGCACGCGCAACGACCGTTCGACTTCAATGGTGAAGTCAACGTGGCCGGGCGTGTCGATGATGTTGATGCGATGATCGCGCCAGAAGCAGGTCGTCGCCGCCGAGGTGATCGTAATCCCCCGCTCCTGCTCCTGTTCCATCCAGTCCATAACGGCGGTGCCGTTGTTGACTTCGCCCATCCGATAGGATTTGCCGGTGTAGAACAGGATGCGCTCGGTCGTGGTCGTCTTGCCGGCATCAATGTGAGCCATGATGCCGATGTTGCGGTAACGGTCGAGAGCGTGCGAGCGGGGCATGAACGATCACCAGGAGAGGCGTTGGCCTTACCAGCGGTAGTGCGAGAACGCCTTGTTGGCTTCCGCCATACGGTGCGTGTCTTCGCGCTTCTTGACGGCGGTGCCGCGCTGGTTGGCCGCGTCGAGCAACTCGCCCGACAGACGTTCCGTCATGGTGTTCTCGGAGCGCGCGCGGGCGGCGCCGATCAACCAACGGATGGCCAGAGCCTGGGCGCGGTCCGAACGGACCTCGACCGGAACCTGATAGGTCGCGCCGCCGACCCGGCGGGAGCGCACTTCCAGGTGCGGCTTGACGTTCGTGAGCGCGTCGTGGAAGACCTGAACGGGATCGTTCTTGGTCTTGACCTCGATGCGGCCCAGAGCGCCGTAAACGATGCCTTCGGCGGCGGACTTCTTGCCGTCCAGCATCAGGCAGTTCATGAACTTGGTCAGAACGCGGTCGCCATACTTGGCGTCCGGCAAGACTTCACGCTTCTCGGCGCGATGACGACGGGACATCGTGAGTTCTCCTTACTTCGGACGCTTCGCGCCGTACTTCGACCGGCGCTGCTTACGATCTTTGACGCCCTGGGTATCCAGCGTGCCGCGAATGATGTGATAGCGCACGCCGGGAAGATCCTTCACGCGACCGCCACGGATCATGACCACCGAGTGTTCCTGAAGGTTGTGGCCTTCACCCGGAATGTAGCTCGTCACCTCGAAGCCGTTCGTCAGACGAACGCGGGCGACCTTACGGAGCGCGGAGTTCGGCTTTTTCGGGGTGGTGGTGTACACGCGCGTGCAGACGCCACGCTTCTGCGGGCAGGCCTCCATCGCGGGCACCTTGTTGCGCGCGGCCAACGGCTCACGCGGCTTACGGATCAACTGGTTGATCGTCGGCATATCTGCCCTTTATCCCTTCAAGGCATCCAACCGGCGGAGCCGGACGATGCAAAAGCCCGCCTGCGAAGCTTTGCCGCTTCGAGCGGGCCGAATGAGCGAACGCCGATCTCATCGCTGAAACCGGCTATGTCGTTGAGGTTCAACGGCGACCCTGCCTCCGGATACACTCCGGCCCACGGTCCCTTTGAAGTTCGCGGACTATAGGGAAGGTCATAGGGAGCGTCAAGCGCGGTTTTGCCGGACTCGGCGTGTCCCCGCTGAATCTTCGCGAACATAAAAAAGGGCGCGTCCCTTGCGGAACGCGCCCCCTTCCCTACCCGATCACAGCGGCGAACCTTACGCCGCCGTGCTTTCTTCGCCCGGCTGCGGCAGAGCTTGAATCTCCGCCACGCCGTCGGCGCTTTCCAACTCCGCCACGCGGTCGCGTTCGGCGGCGATCAACTTCAGACGGTTGACCACCGACCCCGTGCCCGCCGGGATCAGACGACCGACGATGACGTTCTCCTTCAGGCCTTCCAGATTGTCGACCTTGCCGCCGACCGCCGCCTCGGTGAGGACGCGGGTGGTTTCCTGGAAGGACGCCGCCGAAATGAAGGAGCGGGTCTGCAACGACGCCTTGGTGATGCCCTGAAGAACCGGATGACCGGCGGCGATTTGCAAGCCCTCGGCAGCGGTCTTCTCGTTCTCCTCGTCGAACTCCTGGCGGTCAACCTGCTCGCCCACCAGGAAGGTGGTCTCGCCCGCGTCGGTGATCTCGACCTTTTGCAGCATCTGGCGAACGATCACCTCGATGTGCTTGTCGTTGATCTTCACGCCCTGGAGCCGGTAGACGTCCTGGATTTCGTTGATGAGGTAGTCGGCCAACGCCTCCACGCCCATGACGGCCAGAATGTCGTGCGGCACCGGGTTGCCGTCCATCAGCAAATCGCCGCGCTCGACGTAATCGCCTTCCTGCACGGAGATGTGCTTGCCCTTCGGGATCAGATACTCCTTCTCGTCGCCCGTTTCTTCGTTGCGGACGACGATGCGGCGCTTGGTCTTGTAATCCTTGCCGAATTCGACGCGACCGCTGAGTTCCGAGATGATCGCGAAGTCCTTGGGACGACGCGCCTCGAACAGTTCGGCCACGCGCGGCAGACCACCCGTGATGTCGCGGGTCTTGGACGATTCGCGCGGGATACGCGCCAACACGTCGCCAGCCCGAACCTCGGCGCCGTTCTCAACCGAGAGAATGGCGTCCACCGACATGAAGTAGCGGGCTTCCAGACCGTTGCCCAGCGTGATGATCTCGCCCCGGTCGTCGAGCAACGCGATGCGCGGCTTGAGGTCGGCGCCGCGCGGCTGCTGGCGCCAATCGACCACCACCTTGGAGGAAATGCCGGTCGCCTCGTCCATGACTTCGCGAACCGAGATGCCTTCCACGAGGTCGAGGTAACGGGCGGTGCCCGCGCGCTCGGTGATGATCGGCAGGGTGTAGGGGTCCCATTCCGCCAGCTTTTGGCCGCGTTCGACCTTCACGTCGTCGTCGGCCAGCAGCTTCGCGCCATAGGGCACGCGGTGACGCGCCCGCTCGCGGCCCTGCTCGTCGAGCAGGATCACTTCGGTGCTGCGGCCCATGACGACCGGGATGCCCGACGAGTTGATGACGACGTTGCGGTTGTTGATCCGCACCGTGCCGTCAAAAGACGCCTCCACCTGGCTTTGCTCAGCGCCGCGTTGAGCCGCGCCGCCGATGTGGAAGGTGCGCATCGTCAACTGCGTGCCGGGTTCGCCGATCGACTGGGCGGCGATGACGCCGACCGCTTCGCCGGTGTTCACCAGCGTGCCACGGGCCAGATCGCGGCCATAGCACTTGGCGCAGACGCCATCCTTGGTCTCGCAGGTCAGGACCGAACGGATCAGGACGCTGTCGATGCCCGACCGCTCGAAACGGTCCACCGTCGGCTCGTCGATCAGGCCGCCGTCTTCGATAATCAACTCGCCGTTCAGCGGGTCGATGACGTCGCCAACGGCGGTGCGACCGAGGATGCGGTCGCCCAGCGGCGAGATGACCTCGCCGCCGTCGATCACCGCCTTGACGGTGATGCCCTTCACGGTGCCGCAATCATGCTCGACGATGATGGCGTCCTGCGCCACGTCGACCAGACGACGGGTCAAGTAACCGGAGTTCGCCGTCTTCAAGGCGGTGTCGGCCAGACCCTTGCGGGCGCCGTGGGTGGAGTTGAAATACTCCAACACGGTCAGGCCTTCCTTGAAGTTCGAGATGATCGGCGTCTCGATGATTTCACCCGACGGCTTGGCCATCAGGCCGCGCATCCCAGCCAACTGGCGGATCTGCGCGGCGGAGCCACGGGCGCCGGAATGGGCCATCATGTACACCGAGTTCACCGGCTTCCCGGCTTCGGTGGTCGAGATGGCCTTCATCATCTCCGACGCGACCTTTTCGGTGCATTCCGACCAGACGTCGACGACCTTGTTGTACTTCTCGCCCTGGGTGATGAGACCGTCGAGATACTGCTGCTCGAACTCCTTCACCCGCTCCTTCGACTCGTTGACCAGGCGGCCCTTAGCCTCCGGGATCACCATGTCGTCCTTGCCGAACGAAATGCCGGCGCGGCAGGCGTGGCCAAAGCCCAGCTTCATCAGGCGGTCGGCGAAGATCACCGTCTCTTTCTGACCGCAATGGCGGTAGACGGCGTCGATGACGTTGCCGACGTCCTTCTTGGTCAAGACGCGGTTGATGAGAGAGAACGGCACGTTCGGGTGACGCGGCAGAATCTCCGACATCAGCATGCGGCCCGGCGTCGTCTCAACCACCGAGATCTTGGTCTCGCCGTTGTCGTCAACGCCGACATAGCGCGCCTTGATCTTGGCGTGGATCGACAGGACCTTGGCGTTCAGCGCCTGCTCGATTTCCGAGGTGTTCGAGAACACCATGCCCTCGCCCTTTTCACCAGGACGGTCCATCGAGATGTAGTAGATGCCGAGCACGATGTCCTGAGACGGGACGATGATCGGCTTGCCGTTGGCGGGCGACAGGATGTTGTTGGTGGACATCATCAGGACGCGCGCTTCCAACTGCGCTTCCAGCGACAGCGGGACGTGCACGGCCATTTGGTCGCCGTCGAAATCGGCGTTGAAGGCGGTGCAGACCAGCGGATGCAACTGGATCGCCTTGCCTTCGATCAGCGTCGGCTCGAACGCCTGGATGCCCAAACGGTGCAGCGTCGGCGCGCGGTTCAGCATCACCGGATGCTCGCGGATGACCTCTTCCAGGATGTCCCACACTTCGGGACGTTCCTTTTCCACCATCCGCTTCGCGGCCTTGATGGTCGAGGCCAGGCCATACAGCTCCAGCTTGGCGTAGATGAAGGGCTTGAACAGTTCCAGCGCCATCTTCTTGGGCAGGCCGCACTGGTGCAGCTTCAGCTCCGGCCCCACGACGATGACCGAACGGCCCGAGTAATCGACGCGCTTGCCGAGCAGGTTCTGACGGAAGCGGCCCTGCTTGCCCTTCAGCATGTCGGACAGCGACTTCAGCGGGCGCTTGTTGGCGCCGGTGATGACGCGGCCACGACGACCGTTGTCGAACAGCGCGTCCACCGCCTCTTGCAGCATGCGCTTTTCGTTGCGGACGATGATGTCCGGCGCCTTCAACTCAATCAGCCGCTTCAGGCGGTTGTTGCGGTTGATGACGCGGCGGTACAGGTCGTTCAGATCGGAGGTGGCGAAACGACCGCCGTCGAGCGGAACCAGCGGGCGCAGTTCGGGCGGGATCACCGGAACGACTTCCAGGATCATCCACTCGGGCCGCGACTGCGAGGTCATGAAGGCGTCGATCAGCTTCAGACGCTTGACCAGCTTCTTCCGCTTCGCTTCGGAATTGGTGTCGCGCAGCTCTTCGCGGCAGGTCTTCTTCTCTTCTTCGAGATCCAACGCCGACAGCATGATGCGCAGCGCTTCCGCGCCGATGGCCGCCGTGAAGGCGTCCTCGCCATACTCGTCCTGCGCGTTCATGAAGTCTTCTTCGCTGAGCAGCGAATGCAGCTTCAGCGGGGTCAGGCCCGGCTCGATGACGACGTAGTTCTCGAAATAGAGAATGCGCTCCAGATCCTTCAGCGTCATGTCGAGCAGCAGACCAATGCGGCTCGGCAGCGACTTCAGGAACCAGATGTGCGCGACGGGCGAGGCCAGCTCGATGTGGCCCATGCGCTCGCGCCGGACCTTCGACAGGGTGACTTCAACGCCGCACTTCTCGCAGATGATTCCACGATACTTCATGCGCTTGTACTTGCCGCACAAGCACTCGTAATCCTTGATCGGCCCGAAAATCCGCGCGCAGAAGAGACCGTCGCGCTCCGGCTTAAAAGTGCGATAGTTGATGGTTTCCGGCTTCTTGATCTCGCCGAACGACCAGGAGCGGATGCGCTCGGGGCTGGCGATCTGGATGCGGATCTGATCGAAGCTCTGAGGCCCCTGGACTTGGCCGAAAATATTCATCAACTCATTCATGACCGTCTCCCGCTGGCAGCGCCGCGTTGTCGGTTAAGGGCAGTGCAGAACCCCGGAAGGGCGAATTCGTCCTTCCGGGGTTGGTCACAAGGTCAGACTCAGTAGGTCCGCTGATTCAACTCAACGTTCAGGCCGAGCGAGCGCAGCTCCTTGACCAGCACGTTGAACGACTCAGGAATGCCAGCCTCGAAGTTGTCGTCGCCACGGACGATGGCCTCATAGACCTTGGTGCGACCGGACACGTCGTCCGACTTCACCGTCAGCATTTCCTGGAGCGTGTAGGCGGCGCCATACGCTTCCAGCGCCCACACTTCCATTTCCCCGAAACGCTGACCGCCGAACTGGGCCTTGCCGCCCAACGGCTGTTGCGTGACCAGCGAGTAGGGGCCGATGGACCGGGCGTGGATCTTGTCATCGACCAGGTGGTGCAGCTTCAGCATGTAGATGTAGCCGACCGTGACCTTGCGGTCGAAGGTCTCGCCGGTGCGCCCGTCGGTCAGCGTCGACTGGCCCGACCGATCAAAACCGGCGCGCTCCAGTTGGACGCAAATGTCCTCCTCGCGGGCGCCGTCGAAGACCGGCGTCGCGAAGGGCACGCCCTTGCGCAGGTTGCCGGACAGCTCGAGAATCTCGGCGTCCGTCATGTCGGCGATGTCCTCGGCGTAGGTCGCCTCGCCGTAGGAGTTCTTCAACGTGCCGCGCAGGGCCTCCAGTTGAGTCCCCCCGTCCGCCTTCTGGCGAATGGCGAGGCGATACTGATCGACCGCCCGACCAATCTGCTTGCCGAGACCAGACGCCGCCCACCCCAGATGCGTCTCGAGAATCTGACCGACGTTCATGCGCGAAGGCACGCCCAGCGGGTTCAGCACGAGATCGACCGGGGTGCCGTCTTCCAGATAGGGCATGTCCTCTTGCGGGATGATGCGCGAGACGACGCCCTTGTTGCCGTGACGACCGGCCATCTTGTCGCCCGGTTGCAGCTTGCGCTTCACCGCGACGAACACCTTGACCATCTTCATCACGCCCGGCGGCAGCTCGTCGCCGCGCTGGAGCTTGTCGACCTTGTTCTCGAAGCGGTCCTGAAGGGCCTTGATCGAGTCGTCGAACACCTTGGCCAGGTTCTCGACATTCTCCATCACCGTTTCGTCGGCGATGGAGATCTGACGCCACAGGCCGCGCGACAAGCCGCCCAAAACCTCGTCGGTCAGGACGGTGCCGCCCTTCATGCCCTTCGGCCCCGCCTGCGCGGTCTGGCCGATCAGCACTTCCTTCAAGCGGGTGTAGAAGCTGCGCTCCAGAATGCCGCGCTCGTCGTCGCGGTCCTTGGCCAGCTTCTCGATCTCGGCCCGTTCGATGGCCAGAGCGCGCTCGTCCTTGTCGACGCCGCGACGGCTGAACACGCGGACCTCGACGATGGTGCCGACGACGCCCGGCGGCAGGCGCAGCGAGGTGTCGCGGACGTCCGAGGCCTTTTCGCCGAAGATGGCGCGCAGCAGCTTTTCTTCCGGCGTCATCGGGCTTTCGCCCTTCGGCGTCACCTTGCCGACCAGAATGTCGCCCGGACGGACTTCGGCGCCGATGTAGACGATGCCGGCCTCGTCGAGGTTCTTGAGGGCTTCTTCACCGACGTTGGGAATGTCGCGGGTGATTTCCTCTTGGCCCAGCTTGGTGTCGCGGGCCATGACCTCGAACTCCTCGATGTGGATCGAGGTGAAGACGTCGTCCTTGACGATGCGCTCGTTGATGAGGATCGAATCCTCGAAGTTGTAGCCGTTCCACGGCATGAACGCGACGAGCACGTTGCGGCCCAGCGCCAGCTCGCCGAGATCGGTCGAGGGACCGTCGGCGACGATGTCGCCCGCCTTCACCCGATCGCCCACCTTCACCAGCGGACGCTGGGTGATGCAGGTGTTCTGGTTGGAGCGTTGAAACTTCAACAGATTGTAGATGTCAACGCCCGGCGCCGTGCTGTCGGAGCTGTCGGTGGCGCGAACGACGATGCGGGTCGCGTCGATCTGGTCGATGACGCCGGAACGCTTGGCCACGATGGTCACGCCGCTGTCGCGGGCCACCGTCGCTTCCATGCCGGTGCCGACCAGAGGGGCGTCGGCCTTCACCAACGGCACCGCCTGACGCTGCATGTTGGATCCCATCAGCGCGCGGTTCGCGTCGTCGTTCTCCAGGAACGGGATGAGCGCGGCGGCGACCGACACCAACTGCTTGGGCGACACGTCGATCAGGTCGATGGCTTCCGGGCGGAACATCAGATATTCGCCGCCCTGACGGCACGACACCAGGTCGTTGGCGAAGCTGTTGTCCGCCGTCAACTCGGCGTTGGCCTGGGCGACGACGTAGCGGCCCTCCTCCATCGCCGACAGATACACCACCTCGTTGGTGACGCGGCTGTCGATGACCTTGCGGTAGGGGCTTTCGATGAAGCCGTACTGGTTCACGCGGGCATAGGTCGCCAACGAGTTGATGAGACCGATGTTCGGGCCTTCCGGCGTCTCAATCGGGCAGATGCGGCCATAATGCGTGGGGTGCACGTCGCGGACTTCAAAGCCCGCGCGCTCGCGGGTCAAACCGCCCGGCCCCAGCGCCGAGAGACGACGCTTGTGCGTGATCTCGGACAGCGGGTTGGTCTGATCCATGAACTGCGAGAGCTGCGAGGAGCCGAAGAACTCGCGGACGGCGGCGGCGGCGGGCTTGGCGTTGATGAGATCGTGCGGCATCACCGTGTCGATCTCGACCGACGACATGCGCTCGCGGATCGCGCGCTCCATGCGCAGCAAGCCGACGCGGTACTGGTTCTCCATCAGCTCGCCGACCGAGCGGACGCGGCGGTTGCCGAGATGGTCGATGTCGTCGATTTCGCCGCGACCGTCCTTCAGGTTCACCAGAACCTTCAGGATTTCCAGAATGTCGTCCTTGCGCAGCACGCGCATCTGGTCGTCAGTCTTGAAGTTCAGGCGCGCGTTCATCTTGACGCGGCCCACCGCCGACAGATCGTAACGCTCGCTGTCGAAGAACAGGCCGGAGAACAGCGCCTCAGCCGACTCGAGAGTCGGCGGCTCGCCCGGACGCATGACGCGGTAGATGTCGATCAACGCGTCTTCGCGGCTGGCGTTGCGGTCCGCGTTCATCGTGTTGCGGATGTAGGCGCCGATGTTCAGATGGTCGATCGCCAGCACCGGCAACTCATCGACGCCGGTCTTTTCCAGCTTGTCGAGATCGCTGACCGACAACTCGTCGCCCGCCTCGAACAGCACCTCGCCGGTGCGCTCGTTGATGATGTCCACCGCCAGATAGCGGCCCGTCAGCTCTTCGGTCGAAACCCGCTGTTCGGTCAGACCGCCTTCGACCAGCTTCTTGATGACGCGCGGCGTCATCTTCGTGCCAGCTTCGGCGACGACCACGCCGGTGGCGGCGTCGATCAGGTCCGAGGCGAGCTTCACGCCCTTCATGCGGTCGACGTTGAACGGAGTTTTCCAGCCGCCCGACGCCCGCGTGTAGGTGATCGTCTCGTAGAAATAGTTGAGGATCTCTTCCTTCGACATGCCCTGCGCCTCGTAAGGCAGCAGATCCTTGCGCGCGGCCTTGCGCTGGGCGCGCAACGTCGCCGTCTCCGCGCCATCCAGGGCGAAGAGCAGAGTCGTGGCGGGCAGTTTGCGGCGACGGTCGATGCGGACATAGACCATGTCCTTGGCGTCGAACTCGAAGTCCAACCAGGAGCCGCGATAAGGAATGACGCGGGCGGCGAAGAGATACTTGCCCGACGAGTGGGTCTTGCCCTTGTCATGGTCAAAGAAGACGCCCGGCGAACGGTGCATCTGCGAGACGATGACGCGCTCGGTGCCGTTGATGACAAAGGTGCCGTTGGCCGTCATCAGGGGCATGTCGCCCATGTAGACGTCCTGCTCCTTGATGTCGCGGATGGAGCGCAGCCCGGTGTCTTCTTCGATGTCGAAGACCGACAGGCGCAGCGTCACTTTCAGCGGCGCGGCGAAGGTCATGCCGCGTTGCTGGCATTCCTCGACGTCATATTTCGGCTGCTCAAGCTCATACTTTACGAAATCGAGCACAGCACGATCGGAAAAGTCCTTGATCGGGAAAACCGATTTGAACACTTCCTGAAGGCCCAGATTCGCCCGCTTTTCCGGGGCGATGTCCATTTGCAGGAAGTGATCGTAGGAGCTGCGCTGCACCTCGATGAGGTTTGGCATCTGGGTGACTTCCGGGATGCGCCCGAAGCTCTTCCGAACACGTTTACGACCCGTAAAGGATTTGGCCATGGATGTCCCCAAACGTCTGCTACGTGATGCGCTCAACCGACCGTTCAACCGACCGTACGGACGACCGCGCGGGCCGTCCCGAAAATTGGGACGGAAAGAGCCGGGCCGGGAAACCCCGGTCCGGTGAAAGGCAGAAAACGCCGTGCGGCGGCAAGCCCCCTGGGGGACTGGCCGCCGTCCGGCGCGGAACTGTATGATCCGTAACGCAACAAGGTCTTACTTAATATCGACCTTGGCGCCGGCCTCTTCAAGCTGCTTCTTGATCTTGGCGGCTTCGTCCTTCGTCGCGCCTTCCTTGACGGGCTTCGGAGCGCCTTCGACGAGGTCCTTGGCTTCCTTCAGACCCAGGCCGGTGATGGCGCGGACTTCCTTAATGACGTTGATCTTCTTGTCACCGGCGTCGGTGAGGATCACGTTGAACTCGGTCTGCTCTTCAACCGGAGCGGCGGCGGCGGCCGGACCAGCGGCGGCGACGGCCACCGGAGCGGCGGCGGAGACGCCCCACTTCTCTTCCAGCAGCTTCGACAGCTCAGCGGCTTCGAGGACGGTCAGGGCCGACAGATCGTCGACGAGCTTCTGCAGATCAGCCATGTTACTACTCCAACGACTTGATGTTCTGGGATGATAGAAATCGAGTGACTAAACGGCTCAGGCCGCCTCGTCCTTCTTCGCGTAGGCCGCAAGCACGCGAGCGACCTGGCCGCCCGGAGCTTGGAGAACGCCAGCGATGCGAGTCGCCGGGGTCTGGATCATGCCCACGAGCTTGGCGCGCAGTTCGTCCAGCGACGGGAGCGCGGCGAGGGCCTTGACCCCCTCGGCGTCCAGAATCTGGCTTCCCAGGCTGGCGCCGACGATCTTGAGCTTCTCGTTGGTCTTGGCGTAGTCGGCGATAACCTTCGCCGCCGCAACCGGATCCTTCGAGAAAGCGATCGCCGTCGGTCCCTTGAAGAGACCGTCCAGACCTTCGAACTGCGTGCCCTGAAGGGCGCGACGGGCGAGCCGGTTCTTCGTCACTTTGAAGCCGGCGCCAGCGGCCCGAACCTTCGCACGCAGGTCGGTGACTTCCTTCACCGTCAGGCCCAGATGGTGGGCGACCACCACGAGACCCTTGTCCTGGAGCTTCGATTGCAGGTCCGCGATCGCCGCTTCTTTTTGTGTACGATCCACGGATCGCCTCCTTGCACAGAGGTGTACATGGAGCCGAAACCCTTGAAGGGCTTAAGCTCCGGCGAACCTGTCCCAGAAGTTCAAGCCGTTCCTGCCCTGGCTCGCGCCAGAATGGTCAACGGTTCAACTCCCGTCTGCGCCGGTGAATTTTAAGCCGTCGCGCCGAAGCGGTCTGGCACCTGCGGTCTCGGACAGGGGCGGCGATCAACCCGAAGGCCGATCACCTAGTGTCGTCAACCCCACGGTGGAGGCTGACGACAAAAGAGAGAAACTTACGCCGAGGCGCCGTTGACCGGAGTCGAGACGGCGGCCAGATCGACCTTCAGGCCGGGACCCATGGTCGAGGACAGCGAGATCTTCTCGATGTACTGGCCCTTGGCGCCGGTCGGCTTGGCGCGACCAATGGCGTCGACGAACGCGCGGATGTTCTGGACCAGCGCCTCTTCCGAGAAGCTGGCCTTGCCAACGCCCGCGTGCACGATGCCGGTCTTTTCCGCGCGGAACTCCACGGCGCCAGCCTTGGCGGCCTTGACCGCGCCAGCGACGTCGGGGGTCACGGTGCCGAGCTTCGGGTTGGGCATCAGGCCGCGCGGGCCGAGCACCTTGCCGAGCTTGCCGACGACGCCCATCATGTCCGGGGACGCGATGCAGCGGTCGAAATCGATCTTGCCGCCCAAAATGGCTTCGGCCAGATCGTCGCCGCCGACCACGTCGGCGCCGGCGGCCAGAGCCTCGTCCACCTTCGCGCCACGGGCGAAGACGGCGACGCGCACGGTCTTGCCGGTGCCGTTCGGCAGGTTCACGACGCCACGGACCATCTGGTCGGCGTGGCGCGGATCAATGCCGAGGTTCATGGCGACTTCGATGGTCTCGTCGAACTTGGTCTTCGACAACGACTTCAGCAGCGCGACGGCGGCTTCGAGGTTGTAGAAGGAGTCGCGATTGACGTTCTTGTAGGCGTCGGTCAGACGCTTGCCGAGCTTGGCCATCGGATCAGCCCTCCACCACTTCGAGGCCCATCGAGCGGGCGGAACCGGCGATCATGGTCGCGGCGGCTTCGACGTCGTGCGCGTTCAGATCGACCATCTTCTTCTGGGCGATCTCACGGACCTGCGAGGTCGTGACCGAGCCGACGAAACCACCCTTGCCGGGGGTCGTCGAACCCTTGTCCTTGCCCGACGCCTTCTTGAGGAAGTAGCTGACGGGCGGGGTCTTGGTCACGAAGGTGAAGGTGCGGTCGCCGAAGGCGGTGATGACCACGGGAATCGGCATGCCGACTTCCAGGTCCGCCGTCTTGGCGTTGAACGCCTTGCAGAATTCCATGATGTTCAGGCCGCGCTGACCGAGCGCCGGACCGATGGGGGGCGACGGATTCGCCTTGCCGGCCGGGACCTGCAATTTGATGTAGCCGACGATCTTCTTCGCCATGTGACAACCTCCTGAAACGACGCCTCGCGAAACGGCTTGGCGTCGCGGGGTTTTGCGGTGCGGCTATGGCGGGCCTTCCGCAACAGAATGAAGCCACCGATGCGAGGGCATCGGCAGCTCCGGGAAAGACAAATCTTTACACTCAGACCTTTTCGACCTGCGTGTACTCCAACTCGACCGGCGTGGACCGCCCGAAGATCGACACCGCCACCTTGAGGCGGGATTTCTCTTCGTCGACTTCCTCGACCGTGCCGTTGAAGGAGGTGAAGGGACCGTCGCTCACGCGAACCTGCTCGCCCACCTCGAAGGTGATCGACGGTTTCGGGCGCTCAAAGCCTTCCTGCACCTGATGAATGATTCGCTCGGCTTCGCGCTGGGAAATCGGCTGCGGCTTGCCGCCGCCGCCCAGGAAGTCCGTGACTTTCGGCGTGTTCTTCACCAGCGACCAGGATTCATCGGTCAAGTCCATCTTGACCAACACATAGCCCGGAAAGAACTTCCGCTCAGTGTTGATTTTGGCGCCTCGGCGCACTTCGACGACTTCCTCGGTCGGAACCAGGATTTCCTCGAACTTGTCCTCCAGACCCTTTTGAGCGGCCTTCTCGCGGATCGCCTGCGAGACCTTCTTCTCAAAGCCGGAATAGACGTGAACAACGTACCAGCGCGCAGCCATGCTCTTAGCCTCCCAGCCCAAGGATCAAGCGGACGGCAACCGCCAGCACCTGATCGACGACGAGGAAGAACAGAGCGGCGAGCACCACCATGACGAAGACCATGGCGGTCGTAATGCCGGTCTCCTTGCGGGTCGGCCAGGTGACTCTGGCAACCTCGCGGCGGACCTCGCGCGCGAATTCAGCGGGATTGACTTTAGCCATCATGCGAACCGTGCGAGCTCCGGTAGCGACAGTATGGGCGTCGCATCTACCCTAAACACAATCGAGACGGGATGGCAGGAGTGGAGGGGCTCGAACCCGCAACCCCCGGTTTTGGAGACCGGTGCTCTACCAATTGAGCTACACTCCTATCGCCGTCCGACCTTGCCCTCCAAGAAGAGCGAGGTTTTGTACCGGAAGCGTCACCAACCTGACCTGCCTTGAAAACCAACCCCCGCCGGGCTTCCGTCCGACGGGGGAGGCAGGCTTATACCACCGCCCAAAGACTGATGCAACCATCATCTTTGGGCGACGAACCCCAAAGCGACTTACTTGCTGATCGACGCGACGACGCCGGCGCCGACGGTGCGGCCACCCTCGCGGATGGCGAAGCGCAGACCTTCGTCCATGGCGATCGGAGCGATCAGCTCGACGTCCATGGCGATGTTGTCGCCCGGCATCACCATCTCCACGCCTTCCGGCA
>NZ_JBMDKF010000049.1:0-12284 GCF_057809575.1 Azospirillum sp. FG154
GAGCAAAGGCCGAAAGTGGGGCGAAAAAACCGCTTGTCCATAACGGATACTCTAACCTCCCCAACAGCATCAAAGCTGTCAAGACGGGGGGCGTCCCACGCGACCGACGCCCCCTGTTTCCGTTTACGCCAGCGTCTTGTTCAGCGCCTGATCCAGGTCGGCGATGATGTCGGCCACGCTTTCCAGGCCGATGGACAGGCGGATGACGTCCGGCCCGGCCCCGGCGATGGCTTGTCCCTCTTCGGACAATTGGCGGTGGGTGGTCGAGGACGGGTGGATGATGAGCGAGCGGCTGTCGCCGATGTTGGCCAGATGGCTGAACAGCTCGACGCCCTCCACCAGCGCGACGCCCGCCGCGTAACCGCCCTTGACGCCGAAGGTCAGCACGGCGCCCGCGCCCTTGGGCAGATATTTCTGCGCCAGACCGTGATATTTCGACGACGGCAGCCCGGCGTAGCTGACCCAGCCGACCGCCGGATGGCTTTCCAGGAACTCCGCCACCTTTTGGGCGTTCTCGACATGGCGTTGCATGCGCAGCGGCAGGGTTTCGATGCCGTTCAGGGTGAGGAAGGCGTTCATCGGCGCCTGGCTCGGCCCCAGATCGCGCAGGCCCACGGCGTGGCCGTGGATGGTGAAGGCCAGATGGCCGAAGGTCTCGTGAAAGCGCAGGCCGTGATAACCCGCGTCCGGCTCGCTCAGGGCCGGGTATTTGCCCGACTTCGACCAGTCGAACGTGCCGCTGTCGATCACGACGCCGCCGACCGAGGTGCCGTTGCCCGACAGGAATTTCGTGGTGGAATGGACGACCAAGGTCGCCCCCCACTGGATCGGGTTGATGAGGTAGGGCGTCGCCAGCGTGTTGTCGACGATCAACGGGATGCCCGCCGCGTCGGCGATCTTGGCGATGGCCTCAATGTCCGTCACCACCCCGCCGGGGTTGGCGAGGCTTTCCACGAAGATCGCCTTGGTCTTCTCGGTGATGGCGGCGCGGACATTCTCCGGCTCGTCGGTGTTGACGAAGGTCGGCTGCCAGCCGAAGGCGCGCGGAAAGCTGGTTCCGATCTGGTTGATCGAGCCGCCATAGAGCTTTTGCGAGGCGACGACGTGATCGCCCGGCGCCATCAGCGGGAACAGCGCCAGCAACTGCGCGGCGTGGCCCGAGGAGGTCGCGGTCGCCCCGGCGCCGCCTTCCAGATTGGCCAGCCGCTCTTCCAGCACCGCCACCGTCGGGTTGGTCAGGCGGGAATAGATGAAGCCGACCTTTTGCAGATTGAACAACGACGCCGCGTCGTCCACATCGTCAAAGACGAAGCTGGTGGTCTGGTAAATCGGCGTCTGCCGCGCGCCGGTCGCCGGATCGGGCGCGGCCCCGGCGTGGATGGCGCGGGTTTCAAAACCAAAGCTCTTGTTGGCGCTCATGGCGGTTCCCTCAGATCAGTTTTTTGAAGAACTTCTTCAACGGTTGCTTCTTGGTGACGATGATGTTGGAGTTCACGCCGATCCGGCCGATTTCACCGTACAGGCGTTGAATTTCCATTTTCGGGCAACGGTTCATCACCACCGTCAGCCCGGCGGCCTCGGCCCGCGCGGCGGCCTCGTCGTTCCGCACGGTCAATTGCATCCACACCACCTTCGCGCCGACGGCGACCGCCTCGTCGGTGACGCCCCCAGCGGCGGCGGAGTTGCGGAAAATGTCCACCATGTCCGGCGGTTCGGGCAGATCGGCCAGACCGCCATAGACCGTTTCGCCGAGGATGGTTTGACCGGCCAGCTTCGGGTTGATCGGGAACACGCGATAGCCGTTGTCCCGCAGATACTTCAACACATAGAAGCTGGCCTTCACCGGGTCGGCGCTGGCCCCGACGATGGCGATGGTTTTGACGCTGTCCAGCACGCCGCGCAGAAAGGCGTCGCTGTAATCGTCATGATTGATCGCGTGGGGCTGGGTCATTGGCCGCACCACGCCGGCTCGCGTTTGCCGATGAAGGCGTCGATGCCCTCGGCGGCGTCCTTGGCCATCATGTTTTGCGCCATCACCTGGGCGGCGTAGGCGTAGGCCGCCTCCACATCCAAATCGATCTGGCGGTAAAACGCCTCCTTGCCGACGGCCAACGTCAGCGGCGATTTCGACGCGATCTTGTCGGCGACCCCGGCCACCACCTCGTCCAACTGGTCGGCGGGCGTCACCCGGTTGACCAGTCCGATGCTTTCGGCGTCGTCTGCGTCGATCAGGTCGCCCAGCAGCAGCATCTCCATCGCCGCCTTGCGCCCCACCGCGCGGGTCAGCGCCACCATCGGGGTGGAGCAGAACAGCCCAATGTTCACCCCCGGCGTGGCGAATCGCGCCAGATCGGAGCAATAGGCCAGATCGCAGCTCGCCACCAACTGGCACCCGGCGGCGGTGGCGATTCCCTGCACCTTGGCGATGACCGGCGGGCGGATCCGCGTGATCGTCAGCATCAACTTCGCGCATTGCGCGAACAGCGCGTCATACGAGGCTCGGGTCGGAGTCGCCCGCATTTCCTTCAGATCATGCCCAGCGCAAAAGGCCGGACCCGCCCCGGTCAGGATCACGACGCGGACGGAGCGATCTTCGTTGATCGCGTCGAGTTTCTGTTGCAGCGCGGTCATCAGCCCGACCGACAGGGCGTTGCGCGCCTTGGGACGGTTCAGCGTCAGCGTGGCGACGCCGTCGCGATCCTCGCGCAGGACCAGCGGCGCGTCGGCGTCATGGCTTGGCGGAGCGGCGCTCATGGTCGTCATCCTCCCGAATTCATTGATTGTGCGACCGGCAAAGCTTAGCGCGGCCACCCCATGGCGAATACGGCGACCTGCGGGGGCCAGCCATGAGAGCGTGATCGGCCCAACCATTCAACAGAGATCTCCGTCTAAAGTTCAATAAACTCCGTTTTTCCAATAGTTTAATCTTAGGCCAATCGGCATCGGCTTTTCGATGGAGTCCGTTGGCGATTCGGCTCATCATCGCAAACGTGACGGCCTGTCACTCCGCAGCGGATAAGGGCGCTTTCAGGGGGTGGGCATGGGGCGTTCCGAAGCGATTGATTGGCGCGCGGTGTTCGCCTCCAGCCCGGCGCCAACCTGCGTGGTTGACGTCCATGGCGGCGTGATCGTGGCGAACAACGCCTTTGCCGCTTTGGTTGGGGCCACGGTCGACGCCCTGCCCGACCAACGGATTGACACGCTTTTGACCCTTGATGGCGGGCCGTGGATTGACCAAGCGGCCATGGCGGCGCGCAGCGGCGTCGCCTTTCTGAACCGCGTCGGCGACGGGCGCGGCCTGCCCTACACCCTGTCGCCTCTGTCGAACGACGTCGGCATCCTGTCGCTGAGCGACGTCGCCGACGAGCATTGCTTCATCTGCAAGGTCTTCTCCAGCCGCGACAAATTCCGCACCGCCATCGACGATCAATCCGAGGTGATCGTCCGCGTCGCCGCCGATCTGTCGGTGACGTTGGTCAATCGGGAGTTCGCCGCCCTGTTCGCGGTGCCGCCGCGCGTGCTGATTGATCGCCACCTGCGCGACCTTATGCCGCCCCTGTCCGCCGCCGCCGTCGCCGCCTTCGTCGCCCAAGCGACCCCCGACAACCCGGCCTCCTCGGCGGAAGAGCCGTGGCCCTGCCGCGATGGTCATGAGCGATGGTTCAGTTGGCGGCGCTACGCGGTGTTCGACGTCACGGGCCGTCTGATGGCCGTGCAAGCCGTTGGCCGCGACACCACACAGCGCCGCATGGCCGAACAGGAACGACTGCGCCTCGCCGCGATGATCGCGCGCAGCCCCGTCATCGGCCTTGGCTGGCGCGTCGAAGGCCGGATGCTGATCGATTATGCGGCGGGCAACCTCGCCCGCCTGCATTTGGATCGCGAGCGTCTGTCCCAACGCGGCCTTGGCCTGCTCGACCTTGCCCATCCCGACGACGCCCCGGCCTTGCGCGCCTGGGTCATCACCTGCCCGGAAACCAACGACCCCGACGCCAATCCGGCTCAACCCTTCAGCTTCCGCCTGCCAACCGCCGACGGCGAACGCTGGTTGACGCTGAACGGATGGCGCAGCGGCGCCAATCGGATGGAAGGCGTGCTGACGGATGTGACCGAGCAACATGACAACGCGCGGGCCTTGCGGGAGCGTGAACGGCGTTTCCACGCCATCATCAACAGCGCCAGCGACTTCATGGGTCTGCTGACCCCGGACGGCGTTCTGATCGAGGCCAACGACGCCGCGCTCCGCTACGCCCAGATCGAAGCGACGGCGGTGTTCGGTCGCCCTTTCTGGGACACCCCATGGTGGATCGGCTCCCCCGATCTGGACCTGCTGCGCGCGGGTCTGCAACGCGCGGCGGCGGGCAACGGCGTCCGCTTTGAAACCATCCATCAACCACCCGGACGACCGTCCATCCACGTCGATTTCAGCCTGCGCCCCATGCACGACGCCAGCGGCGCCGTCAGCTTCCTGATCGCCGAGGGACGGGAAATCACGCGCTACAAAAAAACCGAAGCCGAGTTGTTGAGCGCCAAACAACAGGCCGAGGCCGCCAACCGTTCCAAAACCCAGTTTCTGGCGGTGATGAGCCACGAGCTGCGCACCCCGCTGAACGCCGTTCTCGGCTACTCAGAAGTGATCCAGCGCGGCCTGTTCGGCCCCATCGGCAACGAGCGCTACGCCGGGTACATCGACGCCATCCACAGTTCGGGCCAGCATCTGCTGAACATCACCGACGACATTTTGGAGATCTCGCGCATTGAACTTGGCGTCGTCGAACTGTTCGAGGAGGTGGTCGCGGTCGCCGACCTGCTGACCCGCTCCGCCCAATTGCTGGCGACGCGCGCGGAAGAGGCGGGGGTCGATCTGCGGTTGGACGCCGACGACGACCTGCCGCGCCTGCTCTGCGACGCCCGGCGGGTCGTTCAAATTCTGGTCAATGTTGGCGTCAACGCCATCAAATTCACCCCACCGGGCGGTTGCGTCCGCTTGGAGGCGCGGCGCGCGCCCAACAGCCCCACCTCGCCCCCCGGCCTGCTGTTCGCCATCCACGACACCGGGGCCGGGATTCCGCCGTCCGATCTCACCAAAGTCTGGGAACCCTTCGGTCAAGCGGGCAACGCCCACATCAGCGGCGCGGGCGGCGTCGGCCTTGGTCTGGCCATCACCAAGGCCCTGGTCGAAGCCCATGGCGGCAAAGCGGAGTTGGACAGCGCGCCGGGACGGGGAACCACAGTGACGCTGCGGTTTCCGGCGGATCGTTGTTTGAGCCGCGACTGAAGCGCCCCAAAACCACCTGACGAACATCATGCCTGAATGAAAGGCTAGAGCGGATTCATTTCTTAAATCAACGCTCTAGCTTGAATTTTTGGCGGAGGGGATGAGATTCGAACTCACGATACGGTTTAACCCGTATGACGGTTTAGCAAACCGTTGCCTTCAGCCACTCGGCCACCCCTCCGTCCATGTCGGCATCTTGCGGTGCCGCTGGCGTGGGGATGCTTCTAACGACCCGCTCCCCCCTTGTCAACGCCTAGAGCGCAGAAATTTGCCAGACCTCGCTGGATGAAAAAGAGCGCTAAATCTGTATAAAATTTTAGGTACTTTTTAAGAGTTTGGCGGTAGGATCACTCCATGAGCAGCACACCATCCGGGTGACGTCCTCACCCGCCCCCTGCGGAGGAAGCCATCATGTCCCTGTCACGCCGTTGCGCGGAAACGCTGATCGATCTGGTCGAAATCAAGCTGAGTTGCCTGGAGATCACCGACCGCGAGGACATGCGGGAAAAAGAGTTGCTGATGCGCTGCGTGCAGGAGTTGGCGGCGGAACTGCGCGGTGAGAATGGCAGCATGGCCGCCTTCGCCACCCCCAAACGCCGGGGCCGTCGCCCAAAGCATCTGCAACTGCACGAACTGCATGTGGCCTGACCCGCGAACCACCCGCCGCAGGGAGCTTTATGACGCCGCTGTTTCGGATTCGACGACCAAAGCGGCGATCGGGGCTTCGCGTGGGAGTTTCAACGTGAAGCGCGTGCCCTGACCCGGCCAGGATTGCACCGTCACGGCGCCCCCCAACGGGCCGGTCACGGTGTTGAACACGATGTGCAAGCCAAGCCCGGAACCGCCCTGCCCCCGCTTGGTGGTGAAGAACGGCTCAAACACCTTGGGCAGATGTTCGGGCGCGATTCCAGCCCCGTCATCCATGAAATCGAGCCGCACCCGATCTTCCCCGTCGGGCTGCGCGGTGATGCGAATCACCCCCGCCGCGCCATCGCCATAGGCGTGGACAATCGCGTTGATGACCAGATTGGTCAGCACCTGCCCAAAGGCGCCCGGGAAGCTGTCCAGCATCAGCCCATCGGCGCAATCGACGTCCACCGTCAGTTTCGTCCGCTTCAGACGGGGGCCCAGGGAAAACAGCACCTCCGCGATGTAACCCCCAAGCTCAAACACCCGACGGTCGCCCGAGGATTGATCGACCGCCACCTGTTTGAAGCTTTGCACCAGCGACGCCGCGCGGTCGATGTTGGCCATCAACAGACGCGCGCTTTCCGCCAACTCGCTGAGAAACTCGACAAAATCGGATTTGCGCAGGAGTCCGTCGGCGAAACGCTCGCGCAATCGGTCGGCCTGCTCGCCGATGTGGCTGGCGGCGGTCAAGCCGATGCCGATCGGGGTGTTGATCTCGTGCGCGACCCCGGCGACCAGTTGACCCAGCGACGCCATGGTTTCGGCCTGGATCAGGCTTTCCTGGGCCTCGCGCAATTCCGCCAACGCCTGTTCGGCCTCCTCGCGGGCGCGAATCAGCGCGGATTCCGCGATTTTACGGTCCGTGATGTCGTAAAGCCATGTCAGCAGCGCCGATTCCCCGTCAAAATCGATCACGCTCCAGGATGACAGCGTCCAGACAACGCTGCCGTCCGGCCTACGGAAGCGAATCTCCGCGTCACGGAACGCTCCCTCCCGGTCATGCCGCTCAATCAACGCCCGACGGTCGGCGGGATCGGCGTAGAGATCAGGCACCCAGGTCTTCATCAGCTCAGCGCGCGGACGCCCCATCAACCGTACGGATTGCGCGTTGCAGAACAGCCACCGGCCATCGCGGGTGGTGACGTTCAAGGCGATGGGCGCGGTTTCCATGATTTTGAGCAGACGCTCTTCGCTGGCGCGCAGCCGTTCCTCTTGACGACGGGACTCGGTGATGTCGGTCATGATTCCGGCGTAGCGCATCGGGCGCCCGTCGGCGTCATGAATCGCCCGCCCCTTGGCCAAGATCCACAGCCAGCCGCCGTTTTCATGGCGCATCCGGTACTCGTAGACGTAGCTGGTGGTTTCTCCGGTCAGATGCGAGGCGATGTGCGCCAGCACCCGTTCCCGGTCCTCCGGGTGCAAGCGAGCCTCCCAGAAATTCGGCGGCATCGCCGGAATATCCTGGTAGCCCAGCATGCGGGGGAAGGTGTCGGACCACCAGCAAGCGCCCGTGACCAGATCGGCGTCCCAAACCGCCGCCCCGGTGGCGTCCAGCGCCATTTCCAGCCGTTCGCCAACGTCGCGGTGCGCGGCGGCGGCCTGCCGCTCCACCACGTCGCTGTCCGGGCAGCGCCGCCCCACACGCAGCCCCACCAGGGCGCCCGCCAAACCGGCGACCAGCAAGACCAGCAGCGCAACGATCACCAGTTCGACCGACATGGCCCCTCCATGACAGAGAGTGTGGCCGCACAGCCTGTGAGAATCCAAGCCCGTCGTCGCCCCAAACGGTCACATTTGACAAGAAAAAAGCCTCTCTCGCGAAGAGAGAGGCTTTTGTTCGTCTCAACCGTCGATCATTGCGCGGGCAATGGTTCAGCCTTTCAACTTGGCGGTCAGAATCTCATTGACCAGAGCCGGGTTGGCCTTGCCTTGGGTCGCCTTCATCACCTGCCCGACGAAGAAGCCGAACAGCTTGTCCTTGCCGCTGCGGAACTCCGTCACCTTGTCGCCGTTGGCGGCGATGACGGCGTCGATGGCCGACTCAATCGCGCCGGTGTCGGTGACTTGGCGCAGCCCCTTCTTCTCGACGATGTCGGCGGCCTTTTCGCCGGTCTCGAACATCGCCTCGAACACTTCCTTGGCGATGCGGCCCGAGATGGTGTTGTCGGCGATCAGGTCGATCAAGCCGCCGAGATTCTCGGCGCTGACCGGGCTGTCCTCGATCTCCTTGCCCGCCTTGTTCAGATAGCCGAACAGCTCGCCCGTCACCCAGTTGGAGGCCAGCTTGGGATCGCGGCCCTTGGCGACCGTCTCGAAATAATTGGCCTTGGCGCGTTCCGACACCAGAACGCCCGCGTCATAGACCGACAGCTTGTAGTCGTCGATGAAGCGCGCCTTCTTGTCGTCGGGCAGTTCCGGCAGGGTCTGCTTGATCGCCTCGACCCAATCAGCGTCCAGTTCCAGCGGCAACAGGTCGGGATCGGGGAAATAGCGGTAGTCGTGCGCCTCTTCCTTCGACCGCATGGAGCGGGTGACGAATTTCGTCGTGTCCCACAGGCGGGTTTCCTGCTTGATCGTGCCGCCCTCCTCAATCACCTCGATCTGGCGGCGCGCCTCATACTCGATGGCGGCCATGACGAAGCGGATGGAGTTGACGTTCTTGATCTCGCAGCGGGTGCCGAACGGGTCGCCCGGCTTGCGCACCGACACGTTGACGTCGCAGCGCATGGAGCCTTCCTCCATGTTGCCGTCGCAGGTCTCCAGATAGCGCAGGATGGAGCGCAGCTTGCGCAGATAGGCGCCCGCCTCTTCCGAGGTCCGCATGTCGGGTTCCGACACGATTTCCATCAGCGCCACGCCCGACCGATTGAGGTCGATGTAGGTCTTGGCCGGGTGCTGGTCGTGCAGCGACTTGCCCGCGTCCTGCTCCAGATGCAAGCGCGTGATGCCGACCGTGCGGCTGGAGCCGTCCGGCAAATCCAGGACGATTTCGCCCTTGCCGACGATGGGTTGGAGGAACTGGCTGATCTGATAGCCTTGCGGCAGATCGGCGTAGAAGTAGTTTTTCCGGTCGAACACCGAATGCAGGTTGATCTGCGCCTTCAGCCCCAGCCCGGTGCGGACGGCCTGTTCGACGCAGCGTTCGTTGATGACCGGCAGCATGCCGGGGAACGCGGCGTCAACGAAGCTGACCTGGCTGTTCGGGGCCGCGCCGAAATCGGTGGCCGAGCCGGAAAACAGCTTCGCGTTTGAAATCACTTGGGCATGAACCTCAAGCCCGATCACGATTTCCCATTCGCCCGTTTCACCCTGGATGTACGACATCGTTCCGCTCTTCGACGTTCACGCGAGAGACCCGCCGGACAGCCCGGCAGATCCTTGGAATCCCGCTTTCTTCTAACGCCCTTTGGCCGAGCGCGCACGCTTTATCGCGCGGGCGCGGCGCGTCAACCGGCCAAAACAGCCTCGGGCGAGCGACCGACCAGCTCGGCGTAGACCAGCGGATCCGTCGCCCCTTCGGTGCCGAACACCAGAACGCGCGCGTCGGGCGCCAGCCCCAACGCCTGCCGGGTGTCCTCATGCGCCGCCGCGCACAGCAGACCGGCCAACCCGGCGACCCCGGATTCGCCCGCCACGATGGGCCGTCCGCCCTGCCCGCCCTCGGCCAGCTTGCGCATGGTTCGGATCGCCCCCTCGTCGGGGATGGTCAGGAAATCGTCGGCCCCGCGCTCCAGAATCGCCCAAGCGAGCAAGGAGACTTCGCCGCAGGCCAACCCCGCCATCACGGTGTCGAGGTCGCCCGCCGATTTGGTCGGGCGACCGGCGATGGCGCTTTGATAGAGGCAATCGGCGTTGTGCGGTTCAACCACCACCAAGCGCGGGCGCTGGCGCCCCCAGCTTTCCCACAAATGGCCGCAGACCACGGCGGGCAGCGCGCCGACGCCGCCCTGAATGAAAACATGGGTTGGCCGCTCGCTGGAGGGAAGCTGGGTGATCGCCTCTTCCACCATCACGCTGTAGCCCTGCATGACGTCGCGCGGGATGTCCATGTAGCCGGTGTAGGAGGTGTCGGAGACGATGAACCAGCCCCCCGCCGCCGCGTCCGCCGCCGCCCGGCGCACCGCGTCGTCATACAGGCCATCGACCACCACCACCGTCGCGCCATAGGATTCGATGGCGGCCCGGCGGCCCGGCGAGCAGGCGGCGGGCACATAGATCACGCAATTGCAGCCGAACACCTGCGCGCCCCAGGCGACGGAACGGCCATGGTTGCCGTCGGTCGCCGTCGCCACGGTCAGCGTGCGCGTCACCTTGGCGTGGCGCCCGACCACCAGATCCAGCGCCGTCACCGGCACGCCGGGCACCCGCGCCGTCACCTCGCGCGCCAGCAGGCGCAGCACGGCGTAGGCGCCGCCCAACGCCTTGAAGCTGCCCAAGGCGAAGCGGGCGCTTTCGTCCTTGTACCAGATGCGGTCGATCCCAGCCTCGCGCGCCAGACCGGGCAGGGAGCGCAGGGGCGTGGGGGCGTAGCCGGGCCACGCGCCGATTTCGGCCATCGCCTCCTCAAAGGCGGCGCGGCTGACGATGGCGCGTTCCGACGGGCCGTAAACGCGGTCCTGGTCGGCGCGCGGATTGGAGAACAGACGCGGGATGCAGGACGAGTCGGCTTCGGGCATCGGTGTGTTCTCCGGGTCAAAGGGACGCAGACCGCTCATCACGAGACCAGAAGCCACCCCATGCCGTCAAGCCGGGTCGCCACCAATAGCCATATCTTTCTTGCGGATAAATCGTCGCGCGCACGCGCCGTCAGCGGCGTGAAAAGCCGCTCAACGTTTCCACTCGCGGCTCGACTTGATGAAGTCGGTCAGGGTCACGCCGATCTTGTCGTCGATGATCGCCACCTCGCCACGGGCGACCAGCACGCCTTCGACGTAGATGTCGGTCGGATCCTTCAACTCGCGGTCCAGTTCCACGACGGCGCCGCGACCAAGCTTCAACAAATCGCGGACGCGCAGCATGGCCGTGCCGATGACCACCTTGATCTCCACCGGCGCGTCGCCGATGGCGAAGGTCGAAGGGTCCCCCTCGCCGGGATCCGGCGCGCCGAGCAGATCGTCGATGTTGGCCATGGATGCTCCTTCGCCGCGCGTTTCAGGATCGTCAGGATCAGGCGCGCGGCTGGCGTGAACGCCGGATGAAACGACAGCCTTGAATCTACACCCGTTGCCTGCGGCGGAGCAACGCGTTCCCCAGCCCGACGCGCTGATGATCTTGCGGCGATGGAACGCTTCGCCCACACTGTCGCCCCCGGCATGACGGACGGACGGCCCCACCCGCCTGGCGCCAGCGCCATTCTCTTTCTGTTTCGTTTTCGGAACGATTGCGACGCCGCAAACGAATATCAGGTTCACGCCAATGACCAGCACCCCCACCAGCCCGCTTGTCACCCCCGCATGGCTGAACGAGCGGCTTGACCACCCCAACCTCGTCATTCTGGACGTGCGCACCCCGCCCAGCGGCGGCTTCGTTCCGGGATCGGTTCATTCCGATTACGCAACAAATGGCTGGCGCGCCACCATCGGCGCCGCCCCCGGCCTGCTGCCGGAACCGGCGGTTCTGGAACGGCTGATCGGTGGGTTAGGCGTCGGCGACGACGATCACGTCGTCCTGGTCGCCGCCGGGGCCACCGCCGCCGACATGGGCAACGCCACGCGGGTCTATTGGACCTTCAAGAGTTTGGGGCATGACGCCGTGTCGGTGCTCGACGGCGGGTTCGCCGCGTGGGTCGCCGAGGGTCGTCCGGTGAAGCCCGCCGCCGCCGTCCGCCCGCCCGTCGCCTTCACCGCCTCGCCGCGCGCCGACCTGCGCGCCACGCTGGCCGAGGTGGAGGCCGCCGTCGCCGCCGGGACCACGCCGCTGCACGACGCGCGATCCGCCGAACAGTTCGCCGGGCAGGGCAAAAGCCCGCAGGCGCGCGCCGCCGGCACCCTGCCCGGCGCGCTCCACATCGACAACGGCGCGTTCTATTCCGGCGCGGCCAAGCGCTTCGTCAGCGCCGACGCGGTGAAGGCGCTGGCCGACAAGGCCGGGTTGCCTCTCGATCCGGCGCCCATCACCTTCTGCAACACCGGCCATCTGGCCAGCGTGTCCTGGTTCGCGTTGAGCGAGATCGCGGGCGTGCCGGGGGTGCGGCTCTATGACGGCTCCATGTCCGAATGGACCGCCGACCCGGCCCGCCCGCTCAAGAACGCGGGCTGAGCGTCATCCGGCGCGGCGGCGGCGCAGGCGGGACAGGTCCGACGGACGGACCAGCCCC
>NZ_JBMDKF010000005.1:0-276453 GCF_057809575.1 Azospirillum sp. FG154
GCAGCTCTTCGTCGTCGACCATGTCGACCTTGTTCATGAACACGACCAGCGCCGGAACGCCGACCTGACGGGCGAGCAGGATGTGCTCGCGCGTCTGCGGCATCGGGCCGTCCGCCGCCGACACGACCAGGATCGCGCCGTCCATCTGCGCCGCGCCGGTGATCATGTTCTTCACATAATCGGCGTGGCCGGGGCAATCGACGTGCGCGTAGTGGCGGTTGGCCGTCTCATACTCGACGTGCGCCGTCGAGATCGTGATGCCGCGCGCCTTCTCTTCCGGCGCCTTGTCGATCTGGTCGTAAGCGGTGAAGGTCGCGCCGCCGGATTCCGCCAGCACCTTCGTGATCGCCGCCGTCAGCGACGTCTTGCCGTGGTCGACGTGGCCGATCGTGCCAACGTTGCAGTGCGGCTTGTTCCGCTCAAACTTTGCCTTCGCCATCGCTTTGGTCTTTCGTTCCCGACGTTCCGGACGCACACAATGGCCCGGCCGAGATCGTTCGTACCGAGGCGCGCGCGGGTTGGAGCGGGTGAGGGGAATCGAACCCCCGTCGTAAGCTTGGAAGGCTTCTGCTCTACCATTGAGCTACACCCGCCGAGCCATCCCGCCGGCGCGACCGTCCGGGGCAACACGATCACGGACAAGCCGTGGAAAGTAAATGGTGGAAGGGACTGGATTTGAACCAGTGTACGCTTACGCGGGCAGATTTACAGTCTGCTGCCTTTAACCACTCGGCCACCCTTCCATTCCGCTCCAGGCTGTGCCCGTCGCGGAGTTCGGCACTATCGCGATTTTTCGACCCTTGTCAACAAACAAAAAGGAGTTCACACCAGAAAAATGAACCGACCCCTTGCGGTCGCCGCCACGCCCCCGCCCTCGCCTGTGAGACTCATGACGCGCTCCAAACCCTCTTCGTCCGCCCAAACCTCCGGTCGCCCCACGGGGAAATCCTCGGGCGCTCCGCGCGGGGCGCAGGGCGTTCTGCTCTATGGCCTGCACCCGGTCGCCGCCGCCTGGGCGAACCCGGAACGGCGCGTCCACCGCCTGCTCGCCACCGAGGCCGGACGGGCGGCGCTGGAGGGAACGATCAACGCCGCGCGGACGGCGGGGCTGACCCGTCCCGGCCTGACCCTGGTCGAAAAAGCCGACCTCGACCGCATGCTGCCGCCGGGCGCCGTCCACCAGGGCGTCGCCATCGACGCCGCCCCGCTGCCGGAGTTGGACATCGACGATCTGTGCAACGAGTTGGCGGAGCAACCCCAAGCGGTCATCGTTGTCCTGGATCAAGTCACCGACCCGCACAATGTCGGCGCCATCCTGCGTTCGGCCTCCGCCTTTGGCGCCAAGGCCGTGGTGGTGACGGAACGTCACGCCCCGGAAACCACCGGCGTGCTGGCGAAAAGCGCGTCGGGGGCGCTGGAGTCCGTGCCGCTGATTCGCGTCGGCAACCTCGCCCGCGCCCTGACCGACCTTCAGCAGGCCGGGTTCTGGAGCGTCGGTTTGGCCGAGTCGGGCAAGCAGACTCTGGCCCAGCTCAATCTGACCGGCAAAACCGCTTTGGTGATGGGGGCCGAGGGCAGCGGGTTGCGCCGCCTGACCATGGAACGCTGCGACACCATCGCCCGTCTGCCCACCATGGGGCCGGTCGGCAGCCTGAACGTGTCGAACGCCACGGCGGTGGCGCTGTACGAGGTGGCGCGTTTGCGCTCGTAACCCTTGTTCCCGGCGCGGCGCGGCGCTAATGTGCGCCTCCGCCCCGCTGCGGACGCCGGATTAGCTCAGCTGGTAGAGCAGCTGATTTGTAATCAGAAGGTCACGGGTTCGATTCCTGTATCCGGCACCAGTTCTTCGATGGAACCGCCATCATTTTTGCAAGCCCCGCGCGATTTCGCCGGGGCTTTCGCGTGTCCAACCGGCGGCGGCGCGGCAAGATCCGCATGATTTCTGCGCTCCATTCCCGACGGTTCTGACAAAGGCGACACACCAGCGCGAGCTATGGCGAAAAGCATAGCGCCCCCCCAAACGTCTGCTGTTCGCAATCGCCGCACAAAGACCATGGCCGGTTCAATCAGGATTCCCCCTTATTCCGCGCCAAATTTTCTGTCCTCAGCTCCAATGACGACGCCATCACTGTGGCTCTATGCCGCATCTGCGAAGGTTGCTCTTGGCCTGTTGCCTTCCTACGCTGTTCTCTAATGGAGCGCACTGAAGGACGGACAAGGCGCGAGTCAACGCGCCGCCGTTTTTCGCCGCCGGGCGGCGTGTTCCGGTCCCGCCTTGCCTTCGTCCCGGCGCGAAGGCGGACGCGCTTTGCTTCTTGTGTGCTCATGGACGACATTGGCCGACCGCCGCCCGACGACTTTCAATTGGCCGTTCAGGTGCATCATCGCCTTCGCCGCGCCCATCAGCGCGCGTCGGCCATCTTCCTCGACGCCATCGGCGACTCGCAGTTGACGCCGACCCAGTGGGCGGCGCTGGCCACGCTGCACAGCGAAGGCGCCCTGTCGCAAAACCAGTTGGGCCGCCTGACCTACATGGACCCGGCGACGACGCAGGGCGTCATCCTGCGGCTGGTCGAACGCAATCTGGTGGAGCGCAATCCCGATCCGCAGGACCGCCGCCGCACCAGCGTGGAATTGACGCGAATCGGTCGGTCCCTGGTGGTTGAGCGGATGCACAACGCCATGGTCGCCCACGACCGCACGCTGGAACCGCTGTCGCCGGACGAGCGCGCGCAGTTCCTGGATTTGCTTCAGCGGTTGATGTGACGACGGGGCGCGCGCGTTCTAGACGGTGACTTTTGCGCCGGGTTTGCTATGAACGCAGGGCGCGCGGTTGACCCGGAATTGTTCTGGGGACGACTGCCGTTCGCTCACCGTCACCCCAAGCCGGGACGCCCGCCGATGATGAACCGCCGCCACACCCTTTCGCTGCTGGGCGCCAGCGCCGTCGCGCTGTTCGCCGCCCTTCCGGTCGGAAGCCAACCGGCCTTCGCGCAAGCGGCCCCCCCATCCCCCCCGGTGCGGGTCGGCGAGATCAACAGCTACACCGGCCTGCCCGCCTTCACGATTCCCTACCGCCAGGGCTGGCAGCTCGCCGTCGAGGAGATCAACGCCAAGGGCGGCCTGCTCAGCGGGCGCAAGCTGGAGGTCGTCTCGCGCGACGACGCCGGCAAGCCCGACGACGCCGTGCGGGTGGCGCAAGAGTTGCTGAGCAACGAGAAGGTCGATCTGCTGGCCGGAACCTATTTTTCGCACATCGGGCTGGCCGTCGCCGATTTCGCCGCGCGCAACAAAATCCCCTTCGTCGCCGCCGAACCGCTGACCGACGCCATCACCTGGAGCAAGGGCAACCGCTACAGCTTCCGTCTGCGCCCCAGCACCTACATGCAGGCGGCGATGCTGGTGGAGGAGGCGGCGAAGCTGCCCGCCAAGCGCTGGGCCACCGTCGCGCCGAATTACGAATATGGCCAATCGGCGGTGACGTGGTTCAAACAGTTGCTGAAAGAGAAACGCCCCGACGTCGAGTTCGTCGCCGAACAATGGCCCGCCCAAGGCAAGCTGGAGGCCGGGCCGACCGTCCAGGCGCTGGCCGCCGCCAACCCGGAGGCGATCTTCAACGTCACCTTCGGCGCCGACCTCGCCAAATTCGTCCGCGAGGGCGAGGGGCGCGGGCTGTTCAAGAACCGCGCGGTCGTCAGCCTGCTGACCGGCGAGCCGGAATATCTGGAACCGATGAAGGACGAGGCGCCGGAGGGCTGGATCGTCACCGGCTACCCCTGGGACCAGATCGACACGCCCGAACACAAGGCCTTCCGCGACGCCTACGGCGCGCGTTTCAAGGAAGCGCCGCGCCAGGGGTCGGTCGTCGGCTACAGCACGCTGAAGGCCATCGCCGCCGCCGTGGACAAGGCCGGTTCGACCGACCCGGAAAAACTGGCGGCGGCGCTGAGCGGCCTGTCCATCGTCAGCCCCTTCGGCCCCATCACCTTCCGCGCGTCGGACCATCAGGCGACGATGGGCGCCTATGTCGGGGCGACGACGGTCAAGGACGGGCGCGGCACGATGAAAAACTGGCGCTACGCCGACGGCGCGGCCTATCTGCCAAGCGACGAGGCCGTGCGGGCGCTGCGCCCGGCGGAATAAGGGCGCGCGCCACCGGCCCCCTCCCCAGCCCTCCCCCGCTGCGCGGGAGAGGGGGCCTTTCCGAACAGCGGCGTCCATCCCCTCTCCCGCAACGCGGGGGAAGGTTAGGGAGGGGGCGCCGCAAACATCGCAAGCCCCCGCACGGCCCATGTCCTTCCTGCTCGTCCAGTCTCTCAGCGGACTCGCCACGGCGGCCACGCTGTTTTTGGTGTCGTCGGGGCTGACCATCGTCTTTGGCGTCACCCGGATCGTCAATTTCGCCCATGGCTCGCTCTACATGCTGGGGGCTTATCTCGGCTGGTCGTTGATCGAGCGGTTCGGCGGAACCGTCGGCGGTTTCTGGGCCAGCGTGGCGGCGGCGGCCCTGGGCGCCGGGGCGTTGGGGGCGGCGATGGAGGTCGGCTTGCTGCGGCGGCTGTACCGCTCGCCCGAACTGTTCCAACTGCTGGGCACCTTCGGCGTTGTGCTGATTCTGCAAGACGTCGTCGCCTGGATGTGGGGGCCGGAGGATCTGCTGGGCCGCCGCGCGCCGGGGTTGAAGGGATCGGTCGAGATTCTCGGCCAGCCCTTCCCGCTCTATGACCTGATGCTGATCGGGTTGGGGCCGCTGGTGCTGGCGCTGCTGTGGCTGCTGTTCACCCGCACCCGCTGGGGCGTGCTGGTCCGCGCCGCCACGCAGGACCGCGACATGGCGTCGGCCCTGGGCGTCGATCCGGCGCGGCTGTTCACCGGCGTATTGTTTCTCGGATCGGCGCTCGCCGGGTTGGGCGGGGCGCTGCAAGTCCCGCGCGAGGCGGTGAATTTGCACATGGACATGGCCATCATCGTCGAGGCCTTCGTCGTCGTCGTCGTGGGCGGCATGGGCAGCCTGACCGGGGCCTTTCTCGCCGCGCTGCTGATCGGCCAGTTGCAGGCTTTCGGCATTCTGGTGTTTCCGCAAATCACGCTGGTCCTGGTGTTCCTGTTCATGGCGGTGGTGTTGATCCTGCGCCCGCACGGGCTGCTGGGCCGGGCGGAGGACGCGCCGCCCAGCGCCGCCGCCGCGCACGCCCCGCCGATGGTCGCCGGGCGCGGAGTCGGCTGGGCCGCGCTGGGGCTGCTCGCCCTGCTGGCGGCGGCGCCGCTGGTGGCTGGGGATTACGCCGTCATTCTGCTGACCGAAACGGTGATCCTCGCTTTGTTCGCCGCCAGCCTGCATCTGTTGATCGGGTTGGGCGGGCTGGTGTCCTTCGGCCACGCCGCCTATTTCGGCCTGGGCGCCTATGGCGCGGCGCTGGTCGTCAAGCATCTGGGCGCGCCGATGCCGCTGGCGCTGGCCGCCGCGCCGCTGGTCGCCGGGCTGGGCGCGGTGGCGGCGGGCTGGTTTTGCGTCCGGCGGTCGGGGCTGTATTTCGCCATGCTGACCTTGGCCTTCGCGCAAATCGCCTGGTCGGTCGCCTTCCAATGGTCAGGCTTCACCGGCGGCGACAACGGCGTTTTGGGGGTGTGGCCGTCCGGTTGGGCCAGCGGCAAGGCCGTCTATTATTGGCTGACGCTGGGCCTGTGCGCGGGCGCGCTGGGGTTGCTGCGCCGCGCCGCCTTCGCCCCCTTCGGCTACGCCCTGCGAGCCGGGCGGGATTCCAGCCTGCGCGCCGAGTCGGTGGGCATCGACGTGCGGCGGCATCAGTGGTTCGCCTTCGCTCTGGCCGGATCGGCGGCGGGGCTGGCCGGGGGGCTGTACGCCTTCGCCAAGGGCAGCGTCTTCCCCACCCTGATGGCGGTTCCGGCGTCGGTGGACGCGCTGGTCATGGTGCTGATGGGCGGCGTGCAAACGGTCAGCGGGCCGTTGGCCGGGGCCGGGCTGTTCCATCTGCTGGAAACACAGGTGATGCGGGCGACCGATTGGTGGCGCCTGCTGCTGGGGCTGGTCATCGTCGCGCTGGTGCTGCTGTTCCCCAGGGGGATCGTCGGCTTCCTCGCCGGGCTGCGGGGGCGGTCATGAGTCGGCTGGAGGTGCGCGATCTGTGGCGCGGTTTCGGCGGCGTGCAGGCGGTGCGCGGCGTGTCCTTCACGCTGGAGTCGGGCGACCTTCTGGCGCTGATTGGGCCGAACGGCGCCGGGAAAAGCACTTGCTTCAATTTGCTGAACGGCCAGCTTCGCCCCGATCAGGGCAGCGTCCGGTTGGACGGAACCGATCTGGTCGGGCTGCCGCCGCGCCGGATTTGGGCGCTGGGAGTCGGGCGGACCTTCCAGATCACCGCGACCTTCGCTTCGATGAGCGTGGCGGAGAATGTGCAGATGGTTCTGCTGTCGCGCGCCCGCCGCCTGTTCGGCCTGTGGCGACCGGCGGCCCGCCAGTTCCGCGCGGAGGCGCTGGCCCTGCTTGACCGCGTCGGCATGGCGGCGCAGGCCGACCGCCCTTGCGGCGTGCTGGCCTATGGCGACCTGAAGCGGGTCGAACTGGCGATGGCGCTGGCCAGCGACCCGAAAATTCTGCTGATGGACGAGCCGACCGCCGGGATGGCCCCGACCGAACGGCTGGAACTGATGGCCTTGACCGCCGCCCTGGTGCGCGAACGCGGGTTGGCCGTGCTGTTCACCGAGCATGACATGGACGTGGTGTTCGGCCACGCCACCCGCCTGCTGGTGCTGGATCGCGGCCAACTCATCGCCGAAGGACCGCCAGACGCGGTGCGCGCCGACCCCCGCGTCCAGTCCGTCTATCTGGGAGGCGAGGCGTGACCGCGCAAACCGCAACCGTCCAAACCGCCTCGCCCGAACCGCTGTTGCGCGCCGAGTCGCTGCAAGCCTGGCATGGCCGCGCCCACATTCTGACCGGCGTCGATCTGACGGTCGGACGGGGCGAGGTGGTGGCGCTGATGGGCCGCAACGGCGCGGGCAAGACCACGACGCTGAAAGCGATCATGGGGCTGATCGAGGCGCGATCCGGGCGGGTGACGCTGGACGGACGGCCCATCGACCGGCTGCCGCCCCACCGCATCGCCCGGTTGGGCGTCGGCTATGTCCCGGAAGACCGCCGGATCTTCGCCGATCTGACGGTGGAGGAGAATTTGGCGGTCGGGCGTCAGCCGCCGCGCCCCGGCGCGCCGGAATGGACGCCGGAAAAGCTGTTCGACCTGTTCCCCAATCTGGCGGCGCTGCGCGGGCGACGCGGCACGCGGATGAGCGGCGGCGAGCAGCAGATGCTGACCCTGGCCCGCACGCTGATGGGCAACCCGTTCCTGCTTCTGCTCGACGAACCGTCGGAGGGGCTGGCCCCCTTGATCGTCCGCCAGATGGCCGAGGCGGTGCGCCGCCTGAAGGCCGAAGGCTTGTCGGTTCTGGTGTCGGAGCAGAATGTCGGCTTCGCGGCGGCGGTGGCCGACCGGGCGAGCGTCATTGAAAAAGGGCAAGTGCGCTGGTCCGGCCCAATGGCCGATCTGATGGCCGACGAGTCGGTGCAGCGGGCCTATCTGGCTTTGTAAGGATTTTTGAACGGCGCGCGGTCAGGCGAACATGTCCAGCAGACGCTTGGTGTTCTCCTGCGTCGCCTCGAACACTTTGGCGTTGGCGGCGAAATCGACTTGGGCCGAGGAAATGCTGAGCACCACCGCCGGGTCGAGGTTGCCCGCCGCCAATTGTTCCGCCCCATCGGAAACCCGCGCCTGCGCGTCTTGCAAACCGCTGAGCGCGGTCGCCTGCGGCTGAACGAGCGAGGGGGAGGAGGTGGCGGAACCGATGTCCATGGCCATGGCCTTCAAAACGCGGGAACAACCCAAGCCTAACGCCGCAGGGGTAAAGCCTTGATGAACGCCCTCACTCAACGCCGCCGCACAAAAAAACGGCAGAAACGAAAATTGTCTGGCGATCTGTTGCGCGTTGGCAACAGATCGCCATCAAACATCGCCGCGCAGCCCATGATGACCAGAAGGGCTTGCGGGAAACCCTGATTTTGTTATTTTTGCAGTGCAGCAAGCGATTGCTGCTTCGCCCTTCTTGGGCGTTTCCTCCCTAAACTCAAGGCCGCTGTCTCAGCGGCCTTTTTTCTGCCAGAAATCCAGGGGGTTGGGCAATCCCTAACAAAAGTCATAGAAAACGCGCCAGATCCCGCCTCAGCTCTGGTTGAAGGGCGAAGCCTGTCAGACCGCTTTGCAGGCTTGTGATCGGCAGAAACCACAAGACGCCCATCAAACAATTTTCCATCTCTTCATATCTTTGATTATCCAAGATGTTTCTCCGCTACCCCCGATGAGCTCATTCACCCAGCTCCAGACAAGCCGTCTGACGACTGACGAACGCTTGACGGTCCGGGAGAGCGATGCGGCGACGAGTCGGGTGCAAAAAATTTTGCGCAAATGGCCGCAGCCTTACGGAATCCCTGCCCCCCAGGTCCAAACTGTCGTATAGAGGCCGTCGAACACCGATCATCCCCCCTAGCGATCAGCGGGAGCGTCTCATGGACATCGCAATCATGGTTCTGGCCGTCCTGTTCTTCTTCTGGCAGACCGTTTCTGAATGATTGGTCGGGCGGCGCGCCGCCCTTTCCATCATAGCGACGCCAATAGGGCGGACTCGATGATCGGGTCCGCCCTTTTCGTTTGATGGCCTTGACCCGCGTCCAGAACCGCTCACTCAGCGGCGGCTGACGGCTCCAGCCGCGCTTGCGTGGCGGCGATCAGTTGCAGCGTTTCCATGATTGAACCGATGGCCTCGTGCAAGTCAGCCTGTTCGGTCGAACCCGACACGCTGAACAACACGCTTTCCAACTCGACCGCCGCGTCTTGCAGACTGGCGCAGGCTTGCTCCAAGTGACGGCCCGTCGCCGGACGATTTGCAAAATGCGAACGCGACGCGCTTTTTCCGCCGCGAATCGCGTTCCGGTTTGCAAAATGCAAAACCGCCTCGGCCGCAACGCCGCGCATCCCCAGTTTCTTCCGCATCATGGGCCTATCCCCGCTTGCTCTGACCAATGGCGTAGCAAAATCCACGCCAAAAGTAGGAGATCATCGGTCACTCCGCCAGCCGGACGCCAGCCCGCCAGCGGCCCGCGCTGCGACCTCCATCGGCACGATGGTGAACGCCCAAACCATCCGGCTCTCCGTCGCGGAACTGCCCGGCGAATTGACCGCCATCGGGAAAGCTCATGACCCCCAAGCCCGCCATCAGATCCGCCGTCCATTCCCCTTCGTAAAGCGAGCCGCCGGCAAAGCGGTACACGCCAAAACCATGGCGCTGGGGACGCGCCAAGGCCGCCCCCGCCGCCAACCAGGAGCCGTCGTAACGGTCGCCGTTGGGAAACTCATAGCTCCAAAAGGCGCCGTCATCCCCGGCCCGCGCGCGATCCGCCGCACGTCGGGCCTCCGCCGCCGCCAAAACCGCGCGCCGCCGCATCGTCTCGGCCTCGTCGGACGGCGGGGCGACGGGCGTGGAATCGTCTGGCTTCGCGACCGGAGCCGTTTCGATCACGCCACGTTCCTTGGCGGCCACCGGCGGCGGCGGCTCCCCCCAACGATCCGACAATGTTCCAGCGGTGACGTAGCCGACCCGGCCAGCCCCGTCGCGGATCTTCACCCAGTTTCCAGCCCCCGGCGCGGCCAACACCGTGACCGCCGCCCCCGGCGCCAACGCCGCCACCCCACGGGCGCCAACCGCCGGACGCTCGAAAATCATGCCGGAGCGAACCGCCGTGTAAGCGCCGGGCGGCAAAGCCGATTTTTCCGCCGCCAGCGCCGCCCCGTCAAACAGCCCCGCGCCCAACCAAACGGCCAGCGCCAGACGTCGCAGCATCGCCCTCATTCGCCCCATCCCGTGGCCCCTCGCGTCCCGCGTCCAAGGATTGCGCCGCCTTCCGTCAGGTTGCGCTTTTCCTTTGCGGCAAAGCCGCCTATATGACGCGCTTTCCGATTCGTTCAAAGGAACCCCTCTCATGCCGCCCGCAAAGCCGACCGTCGCCAAGATGACCGACACCGAAGTCGCCCGTGTGCAGGCCTATCTGCGCAAGACGCTCGGCAACGCCAAAATCGTGATCGAGCCGCCAGCCAAGGCAGGTCAGTCGGCGGAGGTCTCCATCGACGGCGAGTTCATCGGCACGCTGCACCGCGACGTGGACGAGGGCGAGGTCTCCTACGATCTGCACATGTCGATCCTGGAAGAAGACCTGCCGGAACTGCCGACGATTCCGCGCCGCTGACACGCGTTTGACGACACGCGTTTGACCGCCCTCCGATAAACCGATTGACCGCCCCGCCCCATCCGGGTTGGCTTGCGGGAAATCGGCTTATCGGCTGTGCGCGCGCAACTCCGCCGACAAAGCCGCCAACAGCGATTCCCCGGACGACAGGCTCAGGCCGCGCGCCAGAACGACGCCCTTCCGTCCGCCGCGCCGGTGCATGACCAACCGGACCCGGCGGCTTCCCGCCGCCTTCATCGCCGCCTTGACCGCGTCGTTGGCGATCACGCCGCCGGTCGCCAACGCCAATTCGGCCTTGTGACCATAGGCGTGCTCCGGCTCGATCCAGGCGAAGAACAGCGGACGCCCCCCGACCAGCGGGTATAAGGCCAGATCGCGAATCACCTCATGCGGATAAACGCGGCTGCCGTCGACCGTCAGACCGGCGGGCGTCACCCCCAACCGCACGGCGCGCCGCCGCACCGTCTCCGTCAGCATCACCACCCACAGCAGCAGAACCGGCACGGCGCAAAAGGCCGCCAACCATTGCAGCATCGTGGCGATGTAATTGGGGGCCAGCCCGGCCCCCGCGATAAAGCCAATCGCCAGCAATCCCGCCATCAAGAGATAGCGCGTGCGGATGCGCGGACTGACCGCCGGGGTGGCGATGAACACAGCCCCGGCGGCGCTGTCCTCACGCGTGATTTCCAAAGGTTGGGAAGCGGACCGCATGGCTGCGACTCTGCGGGCGGGTGGACGCGCCGTCCAGGGGTTTTTTCTGTTTTCCCCCGATAAATCAACCGACTGGCGGCAACCTCTTGTAAGGTTTGGGGACTCTGGCGTCGCGTCGGCGTCGGTGCTAGCGTGACGAACGCCCCACGCATGATCCGCGCAAGAAGGATCCCCCCTCCGTGCACAGCCCGTCACCGCCCCACGCCAGCGGGGCGACCGTCCGCCAAGCGCCCGCCCATCCCGCGCCAATCGTTCAGGCCAAAAACCTGTCGCTGATCTACCCGACCGCCGACGGCAAGCCGGTGACGGCGTTGAGCGAGGTCAGCCTGACCATCGCCAAGGGCGATTTCGTCTCGCTGATCGGGCCGAGCGGCTGCGGCAAGACCACCCTGTTGCGCGTCATCGCCGATCTGGAGCGCCCCACCGCCGGAACCATCACGGTGGAGGGGCTGACGCCGGAACAGGCGCGGTTGAAACGGCTGTACGGCTATGTGTTCCAGGCCCCCGCCCTCTATCCCTGGCGGACGGTGGAGCGCAACGTCATGCTGCCGCTGGAGATCATGGGACTGCCGCGCGCCGAACGGCAGGCCCGCGCGCGGGAGGAGTTGGAGCGCGTCGGCCTGTCCGGGTTCGAGCGCAAATTTCCCTGGCAACTCTCAGGCGGCATGCAGCAGCGCGCCTCCATCGCCCGCGCCCTGGCGCTGAAGCCCGATCTTCTGCTGATGGACGAGCCGTTCGGCGCGCTGGATGAAATCACCCGCGACCATCTGAACCTGCACTTGACGCAACTGTGGCGCGGAACCGGAAAAACTTGCGTCTTCGTTACCCACTCCATCGCCGAAGCCGTCTTCCTGTCCACCCGCATCGTGGTGATGAGTCCGCGCCCCGGTCGGATCCTCGACGTCATCGACTGCGATCTACCGCGCGAGCGCACGCTGGACATCCGTGAATCGCCGGAATTCGCCGCCATCGCCCACCGCGTCCGCGACGGGCTGAAGGAAGGCCACAGCTATGACGATTAAGCGCGGGCTTTCCCCCTCCGTCCTTCCGGTCGCCGTGATGACCTTGCTGCTGCTGGTCGTCTGGTACGCCGGGGCGGCGTGGCTCAATCTGCCACAGGCTGAAGAGGCGTTGACGCGCGCGGGCAAGCCCTTTGGTTTCGCCGATCTGCTGACGCAGGCCTACGGCATGAAGCGCCCGATCCTGCCGACGCCCGACCAAGTGCTGACGGAGCTGTGGACCTCGCTGACGGGGTACGCCCCGACCAGCCCGCGCAATCTGCTGTTCCACGCCGGGGTGACGGCGCAGGCCGCCCTGACCGGGCTGGCGATGGGCGTGGTTCTCGGCACGCTTCTGGCCGTCGGCATCGTCTACACCCGCACGCTGGAAGCCAGCCTGCTGCCCTGGGTCATCGCCTCGCAAACCGTGCCGATCTTGGCCATCGCGCCGATGATCGTCGTCATTCTGGGCAATCTGGGTTTCACCGGCCTGCTGCCCAAGGCGGTGATCTGCATGTATCTCTGCTTCTTCCCGATCACCGTCGGCATGGTCAAGGGGCTGCGGTCGGCGGATCCGTTGTGGCTAGACCTGATGCGGACCTATTCGGCGGGGGGCTTGCGCGCCTTCTGGTCGCTGCGGCTTCCGGCCTCCCTGCCCTTTTTGTTCGCCAGCCTCAAAGTGTCGGTCGCCATCAGCGTGACCGGGGCCATCGTCGGCGAATTGCCGACCGGCGGCCAAGCGGGCTTGGGCGCGCGGCTGCTGTCCGGGTCTTACTACGGACAGACCGTGCAGATTTGGGCGGCGCTGGTGATGGCGGCGCTGCTGTCGGTGCTGTTGATCGCCGTGGTGCGCGGCGTCGAGTTGGTCCTGCTGGGCCGGGGGGGAGCGCGATGAGCCAGACGACGAACGGGCCGGACAACAGCGCCTACCGGACCAGCTTGGGCGCGTCGGTCGATTGGGGGCTGCTGGCCCTGGTCCTGCCGACCCTGGCGGCGCTGACCCAGCCGGTGGGAACGCAAAACGGCGAAGCCCTGTCCTGGTTCGGCGGCTCCATGGCCCCGATGTTCCTGATCGGCGTCGTCCTGACCGTGGTGGGCGGGCGCACCGCGCCCTCGCGCCGCAAAGGCGCCTGGGTCGAGTTGGCGGGCGTCGTCATGGCGTGGCTGCTGCCGCTGCATCTGCTGAACGAAGGCGTCGATCTGTCGGCGGGCTGGGGGGTGTGGCTGTTTCTGATCTCCGCCATCCTGCTGCTGTGGCGGGTGCTGGGCGCGCTGTCCGCCGCGCCGGGCTGGACGCGGTCGGTCGTGGTTCCGGGCCTGTTCGGGCTGGGGCTGCTGGTCGCTTGGGAGGTTCTGGTCCGGGGCTTTCAGGTTCCCGCCATCCTGCTGCCCGCCCCCAGCCGGATCGCCGGAGCGCTGGGCCAGCACGCCCCGGTGCTGTGGGACGATTTCGGCCAGACGGTGCTGACCTCGGTCGCGCGCGGGTATCTGATGGGCTGCGGGGCGGGCTTCGCCGTGGCGATTCTGGCCGACCGCGCGCCCTTTCTGGCGCGCGGGCTGCTGCCGTTGGGCAATCTGGCCAGCGCCATCCCGGTGGTGGGGATCGCCCCGATCATGGTGATGTGGTTCGGCTTCGACTGGCCGTCGAAGGCGGCGGTCATCGTGGTGATGACCTTCTTTCCCATGCTCATCAACACGCTGGCCGGTCTGGCCAGCGCGGAACGCATCCAGTTGGACCTGATGCGCTCCTACGGCGCGGGCTATGGCCGGACTTTGGTCAAGCTGCGGCTGCCGAACGCCCTGCCCTTTCTGTTCAACGGCTTGAAGATCAACTCCACCCTGGCGCTGATCGGCGCCATCGTCGCCGAGTTTTTCGGCACCCCGGTCGTCGGCATGGGATTCCGCATCTCCACCGAGGTGGCGCGGATGAATCTCGACATTGTTTGGGCCACCATCGCAGTGGCGGCGCTCACCGGGTCGGGTTTCTACGGCGCGCTGGCCCTGCTGGAACGGGCGACCACGGCTTGGCACCCATCCATGCGTTCACGCTGAGCAGACTGGAGCGAAGCGGACCAGGGACGTTCTGCGCGTGATGCGGATCACAAATGCGAAATCCGCGCGTTGCAAAATGCTGATGAATTCGCAAATTGACGACGATTCCGCACGAGGCGCGGTGTGGTTTTCCCGTTTCGCCAAGGCGGCATCCCAGAAAAACCCTTGGTTTCCAAGGCATCCACGCTTCGTTCATCCGTTGGCACAACCATTGCTTTGATGATGTCCGTCGGCAAACGCAGCGAGCGCGTCTGTCGGCGTGTTTCCTCCGGGCACTGAACCGACCGCTCCAAGCCCCTCTGCGGTCGGTTCTTTCTCGGGTTTTGTTTGGGAGGTTCCGCCATGGGTCAGGTGATCGTTCTGAAGCATGTCCGTCTGGCCAAAGCGTTCCAGGCCATCGAATCGGCGGCCTATTCCCTGGACAGTGAACTGCGCTCGCTGCACGCGCTGAGCGCCGCCGGACTGCCCGACTTCCCCGAGGAAGCCGCCATGCTGCGCGCCTATGTCCGCACGCTGACCGTGCTGTTGCAGGCGATGACCCCGGACGAGGTGGAGGACGCGGGCTTGAGCGAACGCCACGCCAAGGCCGAGGCGACGGTCGCCCGCTGCGCCGCCAATCTGCGGGCCTTCACCCCGACCGCCCACCCGACCGCGCGCGGCGGCGCCGCGTAAGATCGGCAAATCTGTCCGGTTGGGCGGTCAGTCTTTTCGCCCCACTGTCCAAAACCGCACACAGTCGGCGTGACGCAGCTCCACCCCGATGGCGGAAATCCGCCATTTTCTCTCCGCTTCGCCGCCCGGCACGCGCTTTGCTTTCTCTCGGGATCAGGATTGTTGCGGGTCTTCCGTGGACAATTCCTCCAAAGCGCCTTGCCAGCCGCGTCACGCGGCTGGTCCTTTGCTTTGGTTCGTCATACGCACCTATGCGTCAGCCCTGATTGCGCTATAGTGCCGCCCTTCCCCCCGGAACCAGACGGAACCGACGGCGGAAACGGAACGACCGCAAGGGCGCGATGCGACTGCTCATTTCCCAACTGACCCATCGTTACGACGACCTGACCGTGCTGGACGGCGTTGATCTGGCGCTGAACGAGGGCGAGGTGCTGGCGGTCATCGGCCCCAGCGGTTGCGGCAAATCCACCCTGCTGGGCATCGCCGGGGGCATCGTCGCCCCCACGGCGGGGCGGGTGTCGGTCGATGGGCCGGTTCCCGACGGCTGCCTGAACCCGATCACCTTCATCTTTCAGGATTTCGCCCTGCTGCCCTGGCGGACGGTGGAGGACAACGTCGCCCTGGCGTTGGAGCATCACCCCCTGCCCGCCGCCGAACGGCGCGAGCGGGTGAACGACGGTCTGCGCCGCATGGGGCTGGAGGAGTTCCGCAAGGCGTTGCCCAAGCAATTGTCGGGCGGCATGCGCCAGCGGGTCGGCATCGCCCGCGCGCTGGCCGTGCGCCCGGCCATGCTGCTGCTGGACGAACCGCTGTCCGCCCTCGACGCCCAAACGCGCGAGTTGCTGATGGATGATTTCCTCGATTTGTGGCGGCGGGAAAAAACGACGGCGCTCTACGTCACCCACAATCTGGACGAGGCGCTGCGGCTGGCCGACCGGGTGGTGGTGCTGAGCCGCCGTCCGGGCCGCATCCGCGAGATCGTCACCATCGAAGAGCCGCGCGACCGCCGCCTGGACGCCTCCGCTCAAGCCCATCTGGCCGAGGTGCGCGCCCGGCTGTGGACCTTGATGAAGGCCGAAGCGCAAATGGCTGACCGGGAGATCGCCCGTGCCTGATCCGCAGACCATCCCCGCCCCAGCCGCCGCCCCTCAGCCCGTGCGCTTTCGCGGCGGCGGCTTCACCGTGCGCCGCCACCCCTGGGCGGCGCTGGCCGCCTTCGCCCTGCTGATTGGCCTGTGGGAAGGGGCGAGCCGTCTTGGCTTGGCCAGCCCGCTGTTTCTGCCGCCGCCCAGCGCGGTCGGCGCGGCGCTGGTTGGAATGGTCGCCGACGGCTCGCTGTGGCTGAACCTGAAGGCCTCGCTGCTGCGAATCGGCGTTGGCTGGAGTTTGGGAACGCTGGGCGGCATGGTCGTTGGTTTCGCCATGGGCGTCGGATCGCTGGCGCGCGCCGTCGGCGTGCCGCTGGTGTCGGCCTTTTTCCCGATTCCCAAAATCGCCCTGCTGCCGCTGTTCATCCTGTGGTTCGGCATCGGCGAGCCGTCGAAATTCGCCACCATCGGCTTCGGCGTCTTCTTCCCCACGGTGATCGCCACCTACAGCGCCATCGATTCGGTGCCGCGCAATTTGATCCGCATGGCGCAGAGCTTCGGCCTGCCCTGGCGGTCGATCCTGCGCTCCATCGTCTTGCCGGGGGCGCTGCCGGGGATTCTGGCCGGGTTCCGCATCACCGCCTCCATCGCCTTGATTCTGGTCGTCGCCGCCGAGATGATCGGCGCGGAGTACGGCATCGGCGCCTTCGTGCTGATGGCGGGCAACCTGATGCAGACCGACACGCTGCTGGCGGGCGTTCTGGTCATGTCCGCCCTGGGGTTGACCATCGGCACGCTGCTGTCGGTTTTGGAGCGCCGCCTGCTGGTCTGGCGCTGACCCCATGCCGCTGACCAACCAAAAAATATTACGGAGAGGAACCCGACCATGACGTTTGCAAGCTGGACCCGGCGCGCCGTGTTGGGCGCCGCTGCCGCCGCTCTGTCCGCCGCCGCGATGCCCATCCACGCGCAGACGTTGGAAAAAACGTCCGTCGGCGTGCTGGCGCTGTCCTCCTCCGGCCCGATCTTCATCGCCAAGGCCAAGGGCTATTTTGAGCGCGAGGGGCTGGACGTCACCCTGTCGATGTTCACCTCGGCCCAACAGGTGCCGGTGGCGGTGGCCTCGGGCGACGTGGATTTCGGCGTCACCGGCTTGACGGCGGGCTTCTACAACCTCGCCGCCAAGGGCGCGATCACCATGATCGCCGCGCAGAGCCGCGACGAGCCGGGCTTTCCGCTCAGCGCCTATGTGGCGACCAACGCCGCCCACGCCGCCGGGTTGACCAAGCCGTCGGAGCTGAAGGGCAAGCGGATCGCCATCACCACCATCGGCTCCACCTTTCACTACATGATCGGCATTCTCGGCCAGAAATACGGCTTCACGGTTAAGGACGTGACCATGGTGCCGTTGCAGGACGTGCCGAAGATGGTCGCCGCTTTCAAGGGCGGTCAGGTGGACGCCATCATCGCGCCCTCCACCGTCGCCCGCCAGTTGGCGGCCGACGGCGCCGGTCAGATTTTGGGTTGGGCGGGCGATGAAACGCCCTGGCAGTTGGGTGCCCTGTTCACCGGGCCGAAGACCATTCAGACCCGCCGCCCGGTGGTTGAGAAGTTCGTCCGCGCCTACAAGACGGCGCTGGCCGAATACCACGCGGCCTTCAACGTCAAGGACGCGACGGGCGCGCGGGTCAAGGGGCCGGGTTACGACGGGCTGCTGACCATCATCGCCGAGGCGACCAAGCAGAAACCGGAAATCGTCGCCGCCGGTCTGCCCTACGTCGACCCCAACGCCAAGCTGCTGATCGACGATGTCGTCAATCAGGTGAAATTCTGGCAATCCGAAGGTCAGGTGGACAAGACGCTCGACGCCAAATCCATCATGGATCTGAGCTTCATCGGCCAGTGAACCGCGCGCCGTCTCCCTCTCCCGCCCTGGGCTACGGCATTCACACATGTTGCGGAACGGTAAGCTCCTGTTTGGAAAGAAAAGCCCTTCTCCCCTTGTGGGAGAAGGGTTGGGTTGAGGGGTGCAGACGGCTGAAGGCCGTTGGAAATCTAAGCTTCCACCCCCTCACCCCAACCCCTCCCCCGCGAGGGGAGAGGGGCTTTTCCATTCAATTTCAGATGCTTACCGCGATTGCTAAATGTGTGAATACTGTAGCCCGAAACGGGAGAGGGAGCTTATCGGCGTTTGTTCGCGTAAACTTTCGGCTGCACGAAGTTCAAATGGTCGAGCAGTTCCTTGCTGACGCAGCCGTCCACCGGCAGTTTGGCGGCGCGCTGGTAGGCGCGGATGGCCGACCCGGTCTGTCCACCGGCCTTGCCATCGACCTTGCCCGCCTTGAACCCATGCTCGTTCAACGCCTCCTGCACCCCGGCGACGTAGGTCTTGAACATGTCCGGCGGCATGCTGCCCTGACCACAGGACGCGGCGAAGGCTGGAGCGGCGACGGTCAACGACCCAACCACAAGCGGGGCCGCAAGCAGGGCGATGAGCAAAGGGCGGATCATGGTCGAACGCTCCCGATCTAAGCAGAACACAGGCCACCAACGCGCTGGACGACGATTCCATTCCGCGCCGCGCAGAAAAAAAGCCCCTCTCCTTTGCGAAGGAGAGGGGCTTTCGTCATCAACCCTCCAGATCCTCGTCGAGCTGCCCCTTGATCCGGGAGGCCAGCGCCGCTTCCAGGAAGGGGTCGAGCGCGCCGTCAAGCACCGCCTGACTTTGCGAGGTCTCCACGCTCGTCCGCAGATCCTTCACCATCTGATAGGGGTGCAGGACGTAGGAACGGATCTGGTGGCCCCAACCGATGTCCGTCTTGGTCGCCTCCAGGGCGGCGGCGGCGTCCTCGCGGATCTTCAGCTCCCGCTCGTACAAGCGGGCGCGCAGCATGTCCCACGCCTTGGCGCGGTTCTTGTGCTGGGAGCGCTCCTGCTGGCAGCTCACCGCGATGTTGGTGGGCAAGTGGGTGATGCGGACCGCCGAGTCGGTCTTGTTGATGTGCTGACCGCCAGCGCCGGACGCGCGGTAGGTGTCGATCCGGCAATCCTTCTCGTTGATCTCGATGTCGATCTTGTCGTCGATCACCGGCGACACCGAGACGGCGGAAAAGCTGGTCTGACGCCGCGCCTGGCTGTCGAACGGGCTGATGCGCACCAGACGGTGCACCCCGGCTTCGGTCTTCAGCCAACCATAGGCGTTGTGGCCCTTGATCTGGATGGTGGCGGATTTGATTCCGGCTTCTTCACCGGCGCTCTCTTCCAACCATTCCGTCTTGAAGCCGTGCTGTTCGGCCCAGCGCGTGTACATGCGGACCAGCATCAACGCCCAATCCTGCGCCTCGGTGCCGCCCGCTCCGGCGTTCACTTCGACGTAGCAATCGTTGGCGTCGGCCTCGCCCGACAGCAGGCTTTCCAACTGGAGCTTGGCGGCGCGTTCGCGCAGGGCGTAGAGTTGGGATTCGGCGTCGGCGACCACCGTCGCGTCCTCCTCCATCTCGCCCATCTCGATCAGCTCCAGGCTGTCGGACAGATCGCGCTCCAGCGCCCGATACCCCGTGACCGAGGTTTCAAGCTGGGTGCGCTCGCGCATGATGGTTTGGGCGCGGTTGGGATCGTCCCAAAGCTTGGGATCCTCCGCCAGATTGTTCAGTTCGTCGAGACGACGCAGCGCGTTATCCCAGTCAAAGATGCCTCCTCAGCAGCGCCAGCGATTCTCTGATCTCGCCAGCGGCCGCTTCGATCTCGGCCCGCATGGCGGCGCCTCCTCGTGTGCCTAGAGTTGAAACAATGTCGGGTGCATGTGTAACGGCTTGGCCGTCCGCATGCACCCCCTTTCCTCGGCGGTTCTTCCGCCGGAAACGCTCAATACAGCCCGCCGGTCCCCTGCGCCGCCGCCGCTGGCGGGGCCGCCCCCGCCGACGGGTCGAGCGGGGCGGACGGATCGCCGATCACCGTCGGGCTGGCGTTGGCCGAGCCGTCCAGCACGATTTGCGGACGATCCGGGTTGGGTTCGGTGCCGGGCAGGAAGGCTTCCCAGATCGCCTTGCGGTCGCCGGGCTGGGCCAACTGGCCGTTCGCCGGATTGACCCGCACCAGACGCAAGCCGGGCGGCACGCGGAAGGGGGTGGCGGGGCGGTCCTTCAGGGCTTCCGTCATCACCTCCTTGAAGACCGGGACCGCCGCCGATCCGCCGGTTTCGTGCGACCCCAGGGAACGCGGCTGGTCAAAGCCGATGTAGGTGCCAACCACCAGATCGGGCGAGAAGCCCATGAACCACGCGTCGTTGCTGTCGTTGGTCGTCCCGGTCTTGCCCGCCAGCGGTTTGCCGAGCGACAGCAGCGCCGTCGCCGTGCCGCGCTGCACGACGCCCTCCAGGATCGAAACAATCTGATAGGTGGTGCGTGGATCGTTGATCTGCTCGCGGTTGTCGGGAATCGCCGGCGTCGCCAACCCGTCCCGCCACGTCGGCGCGGCGCAATTGGCGCAAGGCCGGGCGTCGTGGCGGAAGATGGTCTTGCCGTTGCGGTCCTGGATGCGGTCGATGAAGGTCGGCACAACCCGCTTGCCGCCGTTGGCGAGCATCGCGTAGGCGGTGGACAGGCGCAGCACCGTGGTTTCGCCCGCGCCCAGCGCCATCGGCAGATAGGGGTGCAAATTGTCGACGATGCCGAATTTCTCGACCAGCGCCTTGACCTTGTCCATGCCGATGTTCTGGGCCAGACGCACGGTCATGACGTTGCGCGACTTCTCAATGCCGACGCGCAACGGCGTCGGACCATAGAATTGGCCGCTGTAATTTTCCGGGCGCCAGATCGGTTGCCCACCGCCGGGATTGAACTCAAAGGGCGCGTCCATCACCAGGGTGGACGGCGTCAGCCCCTGATTCAGCGCGGTCAAATAAACGAAGGGCTTGAAGGAGGATCCCGGTTGACGCATCGCCTGGGTGGCGCGGTTGAACACGCTCATGTGCGGAGAAAAGCCGCCGACCATCGCCAGCACGCGGCCCGTGTGCGGATCCAACGCGACCAACCCGCCCTGCACCGCCGGAATTTGGCGAAGCGCGTAAAAGCTGCCGGCCCCCAGATCCTTGCCCTTGTCGTCCTTGCCGGTGGTCGGCTCGACCAACAGCAGATCGCCCAGCTTGGCGACGTCCGACGGCTTGCGAATCGCCGGGCCAAGCGCGTCGTCATCCTTGAAGGCGCGCGCCCAACGCAATTCGCTCATCGGAATCTTGCCGCGCGAGCCGTCAGCCAAGCCAATGTCCAACCCGTCGGCCAGATCGTCTTTCAGCACGACCGCCAACTTCCACCCCTCGCTGCCCGCTGGCGGGGCGATGGCGGCGAGCTTTTTCGGCCAAGCGTCAAAGCTCTCCATCTTGCCGACTGGGCCGCGCCAGCCGTGGCGGCGGTCATAGGCGACCAACCCATCGCGCAAGGCCTTGGTCGCCACCGCCTGAAGATGCGGATCCATCGAGGAACGCACCGACAACCCGCCCTCATACAGCGCCTGCTCGCCGTAGAGCTTGACCAACTCGCGCCGGACCTCTTCGGCGAAATACTCCGCCGTCACCATGTCCTGTTCGTCGCGCTTGCGCACCACCAACGGCTTGGCCTGGGCGACGCGGGCCTCCTCCGCCGTGATGTAGCCGTCTTCGGCCATGCGCCCGATCACCCAGTTGCGCCGGGCGATGGCGGCGTCGCGCTGGCGTTCGGGGTGGTAGTTGCTGGGCGCCTTGGGCAGGGCCGCCAGATAGGCGACCTCCTCGATCTCCAACTCGTCCAGCGCCTTGTTGAAGTAGTTCAACGCCGCCGCCGCCACGCCGTAGGACCGGAAACCAAGGAAGATCTCGTTGAGATACAGCTCCATGATGCGGTCCTTGGTGAAGGCCCGCTCGATGCGGATCGCCAGGATCGCTTCCTTGATCTTGCGGGCGAAGGACACCTCGTTGGTCAGCAGCATGTTCTTGGCGACCTGCTGCGTGATCGTGCTGGCCCCGACCGGGCGGCGGTCGCGCCCCAGATTTTCGACGTTCATCAGCACGGCGCGCAGGATGCCGGTCGGATCGACGCCCTTGTGCTCGTAGAAATTCTTGTCCTCGGCGGACATGAAGGCGTTGACGACCCGGCGCGGCATCGCGTCCATCGGCACGAAAATTCGCCGTTCGGAAGCGAATTCGGCCAGAAGCCGCCCGTCGCCCGCGTGGACGCGGGTCGTCACCGGCGGCTGGTAGTTGGCCAGCTTCGTGTAATCCGGCAAATCCTGATTGTAATGGTCGAGCAGGAAAACCAACCCGCCAGCGCCCGCCAGCGCCAGCATCACCAAACCCATCAGCAAAGACAGAAGAAGGCGCATGACCAATCCCAAGAAGACCGACGGGAAACACCGTCCGCACACGACAAAATGGGCGCTCGCGTCCCACAGTGGTTGAAAAACCGCCGCAGCCCGCTTTGAAGCGCCCCATAAGACGCCGCATCCTATCATCATGCGGCCCGGATGCGCGCCCCCATTCCCGACATGCCAGGACAATGTGTCACGCAGAGGGCAGAAATTTTTTCAAACGCGCAGGACGCCCGACTGGGGCGATCACCCCGCCTTGGCGCCGCTCAACCACTTGAAATAGGCGTCGATGGTCCGCGCCAGCGACCGGCCCAGCTTTTCGCGGTGGTCGGCGGTGGTCAGCAGGCTGGCGTCCTGGCGACTCGACAGATACCCCATTTCGATGAGGGCCGACGGCACGTCGGGCGCGGTCAGCACGGCGAAACCAGCCTGCCGGTGCGGCTTGCTGGGTATCAGCTTCACTTCGCGCCCCAAATGCTCCAGGGCGATTTTGGCGAAGCGCGTGGAGTGGTTCATCGTGTCGCGCTGGGCCAGATCGATCAGGATGCTGGCGACCAGATCGTTTTCCCCCGACAGATCCAGCCCGGCGATGGCGTCGGCGCGGTTTTCCTTGGCGGCCAACATTTCCGCCTCGCGGTCGGACGCTTTGTTCGACAGGGTGTAAATCGACAGCCCGCGCATCTCGCCGCTGCCGATGCTGTCGGCGTGCAGCGAAATGAACAGGTCCGCCTCGGCCTCGCGCGCGATCGCCACCCGGTCGCGCAAGCGGATGAACACGTCCTTGTCGCGAGTCAGCCGCACGCGGTAGCGGCCCGTCGCCTCCAACTGGCGCTTGGCCTCGCGGGCGGCGGCCAGCGTGATGTCTTTTTCATAAAGACCGCCCACCCCGATGGCGCCGGGATCGGGACCGCCATGACCAGGATCCAGGACAATCAAGGGCTTTTCGGCCAAGGGTTTTTCGGCCCGAGGCGGAGGCTTTACCGGCGCCGTGACGCTGGGCGGAGCCATCGGCAACGCGGCGGGGATGAGTTGGGCCGACGGCGGCTCATCGGGTTCTGGCGGCGGTCGGGCGGACAGGGCCAACCCCGGCGCCGACGCTCCCTTCCCCTCGCTCCGGCCCACATGTTCGGTCGGATGCTTCGGCGTCGGCGGCGCAACGGCGGCCAAGCGTTGGAACTCCACCGGCGAGGCCCGTTCCAGGTCGAGGACGAAGCGTGTTTGGCGCCCCTCGCGCGGCGGTATCGTGTAAGCCTCGCGCACCTTGGCCGGGCCGACCGTCTCGAAGGTGATGCGCAGGACGCCGGGCGTCGGCGTGGCGTAACTGTAGCGGGCGACAATGCCCTTGCCTTCCATCGGCAGGCCGCCGCCGGACCACGCCACGTCCGGCAGATCGACGATGATCCGATAGGGTTTGGCCAGCGCCGTCACCGTGAAGGAAACCGCGTCGCTGAGTTCCAGCACGAAGCGCGTCTTATCGGGATGAAGCCCCAGCCGGGCGTCGACCACCGCCGCTTTGGTCGGCGGGGTGAGCGACGGCAGAAAGGCCGTGGTTTGCGCCCGCGCGGCGCCCGCCATGACCAACGCCGCCATCACAGCCGCCAGCAACAGCGCGCCAAGCACACGCCCGCCCGCCCTGCCCGCCCCGAGGGCGACAGAATGGAGATGGCGGGTCAGGGGCGGCATGAACTCCACGAGGCACCGGAAAAACGCGTCACTCCCTTCACCTATAGCCAGCCCCAACGACAGTCTCAACGTGGACGATGGGGAGCGGCGTGATTTTCACGCCGGGGCGCCGTTCCTGCCACACCGGATGGGAAGGGAAACAGCCCCGACTCGACGAAACGTCGGCGCCCGGCGAATCGTCATATTTCCGCGTTGTGCACGGCGGATCTCTTGTCTATGGTATCGCTGCGACAAACCGCAATTCGCCAGTTCCTCGAACCCACGCCGTTCCGATCATCCGATCAAGGCTCATGGTTCAAGGATTTGCGGCGTCGCCCGCGAGCAACAGGCTCTGACCGGCAGCCAAGCCGGAAGCCTGTCGTTGGGTGACGCGTTCGGATTGCCGGTGAGAGGACGAAACCTCGAAGCTGGTTGCGGCTGCAAGGCCGCCGCCCGGCGCTTGTCGACCGACCCGTCCTGGCTGCTTTTATCAGCGCCGTTCGACGGCGCCGGTCCCTGCGCCGCACGCTTCGCCCACAACAGACGATGCCTCCAGGCGGCCCTGTCGGTCGCGCGGGTCAGCCGGGATCGCGTCGTTGAGGAACGTGTATGGCCAAGCGCATGCTGGTGGACGCCACGCACCCGGAAGAAACCCGGGTCGCCGTGGTGAGTGGAAATCGGCTGGAAGAACTCGATTTTGAGATCGCCAGCCGCAAGCAATTGAAGGGCAACATCTACCTCGCGAAAGTCACGCGGGTTGAGCCTTCGCTTCAGGCGGCCTTTGTGGAGTATGGCGGCAACCGCCATGGCTTCCTCGCCTTCTCGGAAATTCATCCCGACTATTACCGCATCCCGGTCGCCGACCGCGAAGCGCTTCTGGCTGAAGAGCGCCGCCTGGACGAGCAGGCCGAGGCGCGCGCCGAAGCCGCCGCCGACGGCGCCGTGATGGCCGAGCCGGTGCGCCCCGAGCCGGTGGTCGACGAATCCTCGCCGATGCCCTCGCCGATCGCCCCGGACTCGGGCGACAACGACGCGATGAGCGCCGAAGGCTCCGACGAGGCCAACGGCCATGGCGACGACGTCGCCCCGCCGGAAAACCCCGACGTGCTGGGCGGCGACGAAGAGGAAGAGGTCGAGGAGGTTCAACGCCGCCGCGCCCGTCCGCTGCGCAGCTATAAAATCCAAGAGGTCGTCAAGCGCCGCCAGGTCATGCTGGTGCAGGTGACGAAGGAAGAGCGCGGCAACAAGGGCGCCGCGCTGACCACGTACCTGTCGCTGCCGGGCCGCTACTGCGTGCTGATGCCCAACACCGGGCGGGGCGGCGGGATCTCCCGCAAGATCACCAACCCGGCGGACCGCAAGCGCCTGAAGGAAATCCTGTCCGATCTGGACATTCCCGACGGCATGGCGGTCATCCTGCGCACCGCCGGTCTGGAGCGGTCCAAGCCGGAAATCAAGCGCGATCTGGAATATTTGCTGCGCCTGTGGGACGACATCCGCGAACAGACGCTGAAGTCGTCGGCCCCCTGCCTCATCTATGAAGAGGCGAACCTCATCAAGCGGTCGATCCGCGACCTCTACGCCGCCGACATCGACGAGATTTGGGTCGAGGGCGAGGCTGGGTTCCGCACGGCGCGCGAGTTCATGGGCATGCTGATGCCCGGCCACACCCGCCGCGTGCAGCAATACCGCGACGACACGATCCCGCTGTTCCACCGCTATCAGGTGGAAACCCAGATCGACGCCATCCACAGCCCGGTGGTGCAGCTTCGCTCCGGCGGCTACATCGTCATCAACCCGACCGAGGCGCTGGTCTCCATCGACGTCAACTCCGGGAAATCGACCCGCGAGCGCAACATCGAGGAAACCGCCTACAAGACCAATTTGGAGGCCGCCGACGAGGTGGCGCGCCAGTTGCGTCTGCGTGATTTGGCCGGTCTGATCGTCATCGACTTCATCGACATGGAAGAGGCGCGCAACAACGCCTCGGTCGAACGTCGGATGAAGGAGGCGATGAAGAACGACCGGGCGCGCATCCAGCTTGGCCGGATCTCCGCCTTTGGCCTGTTGGAGCTGTCGCGTCAGCGTCTGCGCCCGTCGCTGTTGGAAACCAACTTCGAGCGCTGCCCGCACTGCTCGGGCACCGGCGTCATCCGCTCCGTCGAATCGGCGTCGCTGCACATCCTGCGCGCCATCGAGGAAGAGGGCATCCGCAAGCGGTCGGCCGAGATCACCATCTATGTGCCGACGCAGATCGCGCTCTACATCCTCAACCAGAAGCGCGCCGAACTGACCAAGATCGAGGAGCGTCACGGCTTCCACGTCATGGTCCAGGCCGACGACACGCTGATCGCCCCCGATCACCGGCTGGAGCGCAACCGCGCCCGTCTGCCGGACGAGGATGGTCCGCTGGTCAGCGCCGACCGCGCGATGGCCGAAACCGACCGCGCGCTGGCCGCCGAGCCGGTTGACGACGTCGTCGAAGAGGTTGACGTCGCCGAAGCGGTCGAGGCCGAGGACGAGGTTGACAGCGCCGCCGCCCCCGAAGGCGCGGCGGAAACCGCCGAAGCCGCCGAACGCCGCCGCCGCCGTCGCCGTCGTCGCGGTCGTGGCCGTGGCGAACGCGAGGATGGCCGTGGCGAGACCGCTGCGGACGGCGAAGCCGACAGCGACGTCGAAGCTGAGACCGCCGACGAAACCGCCGAACTCCCCGTCAGCATCCCGACCGACGCCGTCAGCGAACATGGCGGCGACGCCGAGAATGACGCCGAGGCCGACGAGGATGAGGACGGCGAAGACGAGGGTGGCGATGAGGCGAACGACCGCAACGCGGACGGTCGCAAGAAGCGCCGTCGCGGCAAGCGCGGCGGCCGTCGGCGGACCCGTCGCGACGGCTCTGAAATCACGGATGAGGCGGCGCCCGCCGAATCCGCGACCGACGACGTGACCGACGCCACGGCGCCGGTCGCGGTGGCGCCGGTCGCGGTGGCCCCCGCCCTGGACGTCATCGACTTCGACGAAATCCTCGCCCCGACCAGCGAAGCGCCGGTCGCGGCGGTGAACGAGGCTCCGGCCCCGGTCGTCGTTGATGAGGCTCCGGCCAAGAAGCCCGCCCGCAAGCGCAAGACCGCCGCCGAGGCGCCGGTCGAAGCCCCGGCGGCGACGGTTGAACCCCCGGCTCCGAAGGGGCGCCGCAAGGCTCCCGCCAAGGCCGTTGAAGCCCCGGTCGCCGCCGAAGAGGCCCCGGCCAAGAAGGCCCCGGCCCGCAAGCGCAAAACCGCCGTCGAGACGCCGGTCGAAGCTCCGGCGGCGGCGGTTGACGTGGCCCCGGCCCCCAAGGGACGCCGCAAGGCTCCCGCCAAGGCTGCCGAGGCCCCGGTCGCCGAAGAGGCCCCGGCCAAGAAGGCCCCGGCCCGCAAGCGCAAGACCGCCGTCGAGACGCCGGTCGAAGCCCCGGCGGCTCCGGCAGCGGTTGAGGCTCCGGTGGTTGAGGCTCCGGCCCCTGTGGTCGAAACCCCGGTCGCTGAAACGTCCGGCGCCGAGGCGTCCGCCGAAAAGCCCCGCCGGGGTTGGTGGCGGCGCTAAGCCAAACGGCGAAGCACCATGAGTGAGGGAAAGGCGCCGAAAGGCGCCTTTTCCGTTTCCCCCGTCCGCTTCTGTTTGTCAGGCCCGATCATGAGCAAGGCGTTCACCCGCGAGAACGACAATCCCGACGACGACGAGGAGTTGGAAGAGCCGCAACCGCTGCCCAAGGGACTGAAAAATTACATGACGCCGCCCGGCTTCCAGCGGATGCAGGAGGAGTTGCGCCATCTGCTGCGCGTCGAGCGGCCAAAGGTGGTGGAGGTGGTGTCCTGGGCGGCGGGCAACGGCGACCGTTCCGAGAATGGCGACTATCTCTATGGCAAAAAGCGCCTGCGCGAGATCGACCGCCGCATCCGCTTTCTCAACAAACGGCTGGAATCGGCCAGCGTGGTCAACCCGCAAGACCAGAAAAACCGCGAACAGGTCTTTTTCGGCGCGACCGTGACCTACGCCCGCGAGGATGATTCAGAAAACACCGTCACCATCGTTGGCGTGGACGAGGTTGATTCCGACCATGGCCACATCAGTTGGATTTCCCCCATCGCCCGCGCCCTGCTGAAAGCCCGCGAAGGCGACGTGGTCGAGGTGCGAACCCCGGCGGGGGTGGAAAAGCTGGAAGTCCTGGAGATCCGGTACGCCGGGTGAGGCTGGGAAATGCTCGTCACCCGGTTTGCTCATGACCAAATCGGCGGGGTTTGTCTCCGATGAACGCTGACAAACACAAATGACCGGGGATGAGTGGTCGCCAGATGGGCGGCGCCCACCCAAACACAGGACGGTCTGTGTTCAGCGGCGTCCCAAAAAAAACCACGTCGCCCGCGCCGATTGAGGCTGTGGACGTTCCATGGTAACAGACGCGACCATTTCTTTCCAACGACAGCCGGATTGCGGCCACCATGACGACGACCCCCTCCTCGGATTTCCTGCGCACGCTGCAAGAGCGTGGCTTCATCCATCAATGCACCGACCTCGCCGCCTTGGACGAGCGGGCGCAAAAGGGGCCGATCGTCGCGTATATCGGCTTCGACTGCACGGCGGACAGCCTGCATGTCGGCAGCCTGCTGCCCATCATGATGCTGCGCTGGCTGCAAAAGACCGGGCACAAGCCCATCGTTCTGATGGGCGGCGGCACCACCCGCATCGGCGACCCGTCGGGCCGCGACGAGGCGCGGCAGTTGCTGACCGACGAGGTCATCGCCAGCAACATGGCGGGCATCAAGCGCATCTTTGGCCGTTACCTGACCTTCGGCGACGGCCCGACCGACGCGGTGATGGTCAACAACGCCGATTGGCTGGACGGCCTGAAATACATCGAGATGCTGCGCGACGTTGGCCGTCATTTCAGCATCAACCGCATGTTGAGCTTCGATTCGGTCAAGCTGCGGTTGGACCGGGAACAGTCGCTGACGCTTCTCGAATTCAACTACATGATTCTCCAGGCCTATGATTTCGTCGAGTTGAACCGGCGCTTGGGCTGCGCCTTGCAGATGGGCGGATCCGACCAGTGGGGCAACATCATCAACGGCGTCGAGCTGGGCCGCCGCGCCGACGGGGCGGAGCTGTTCGGTCTGACCACGCCGCTGCTCACCACCTCGTCGGGCGCCAAGATGGGCAAGACGGCGGCGGGGGCGGTCTGGCTGACCGGCGACAAGCTCAGCAGCTATGATTTCTGGCAGTACTGGCGCAACACCGAGGACGCCGACGTCGGCCGCTTCCTCCGCCTGTATACCGAACTGCCGTTGGACGAGGTCGCCCGGCTGGAAAGCCTGCCCGGCGCGGAGATCAACGAGGCCAAGAAGATCCTGGCCAACGCCGTCACCGCGCTGGCCCATGGCGAAGAGGCCGCGCGCGACGCCGCTGAAACCGCCCGCCGGGCGTTCGAGGAGGGCGCCGCCGCCGAGGGGCTGCCGACCATTGAGATCGCGCGCGGCGATCTGGACGCCGGAATCGCTGTGGTCGATCTGCTGGTCTCCGCCGGTCTGGCGGCGTCGAAGGGCGAGGCCCGCCGTCTCATCAAGGGCAACGGGATCAAGCTGAACGACGCCACGGTGTCGGACGAGGCCGCCAAGGCCAGCGCCGCCGATCTGAACGCCGACAACGCGGTGAAGCTCAGCGCGGGCAAGAAGCGCCACGTCCTGGTCAAGCCGGTCTGACCATCGCGCGTAAGCCCGCGCGGGGGGAGAGGAGACGCCCCTTCGCCCGCGCGGGCGCGCTGGAGATCGACGCGTTGCCCGGCATCGTCGAGGATTGCCGAATCGCCGCCCGCAACGCGGTGGCCGCTGGATTCGACGCGGTCGAGGTTCACGCGGCCAACGGCTATCTGATCGACCAGTTCCTGCGCGACGGCACGAATCAACGGACCGACGCCTATGGCGGCAGCGTCGAAAACCGCGCCCGCTTCCTGTTCGAGGTGTTGGACGCCGTGGTGGGTGAGATCGGCGTCGACCGCGTCGGCATCCGCCTGTCGCCGCTCAGCCCCAGCAACGACGCGCAGGAAAGCGACCCGCAAGCGACCTACAGCCCGGTGATCGAGCGGTTGCGAATCGACGCTCCGCTGGCGGAGCCGGACAGCAAGACCTTCTACGGCGGCGACGCGCGCGGTTACACCGATTATCCGACGTTGGGCGCGGCGATGGTGTAACCCGCGTCGCGGCGTCTTCCGCCCTGGCGTGATTGTGGGCAATCTGTTGTTGTGCGACGCAGCATCAACAGGGCGCCTGCGACAAATGAAAGAGAATCAGTCTTCTTTCTTTTGGCGGGCTTGACGGATGGTCGGATCCCTGTGACAAAGGATCTTCGGCACACTCTATGAGCTTGAAGACACATGTTCGACCGCCCGCCCCGCCAGGGCTTCCGCGCTCCCGAGATCACCAAGTCCAACGTCACCGCCACCGTGAAGTGGTTCAACCCCACCAAGGGGTTCGGCTTTGTGTCGCCTGAGGACGGTTCGCCCGACGCCTTCCTGCACGTCTCTGCGGTTCAGGCCGCTGGCTATGACGCGCTTGACGAAGGCACCACCATCTCCTGCGATCTGGCCCGTGGTCCCAAGGGACCGCAGGTCGCTTCCATCCACTCGGTTGACGCCTCCACGGCGCAAAGCTCCCCCCGTCCGCCGCGCGCTGGCGCCGGTGGCGGCGGCTTTGATCGTGGCGGTTACGACCGTGGCGGCTATGACCGTGGCGGCTACGACGCCGGCGGCGGCGGCGAGGAAGTCAGCGGCACCGTGAAGTGGTTCAACGCCGACAAGGGCTTTGGCTTCATCACGCCGAGCACCGGCGGCAAGGACGTGTTCGTTCACGTCAACGTGCTGCGCCGCTCGGGCATGCAGACCCTTCAGGAAGGCGATCAGGTGCGCGTCACCGTTCGCCAGGGCCAGAAGGGTCCGGAAGCTGGCAAGGTCGAGTACCTCTAAGGTCTCGGCTCTGGGTTGACGCCATGGCGGCCCTTCGTTCGTAAGAGCGGGCGTCGCCTTGGCGGACCAGCGTTTACCGGCGTTCGCGTCGGGTTAGGCGCACGGCGTCCCGAAAGGGTGCGCCGTGCGTTTTTGTCTCTGGGCACGGCGGTGTTCAACGTGGCGGGGCGCCACTGGAGAGTTTCGCGGTGGCGTCGCCCAGCGCGGTCAGCGCGCTGACGCAACCGATGATTGGCGCGTGAGTCCGATGTTCGATCTTTCGATTGATCTCTCTCCGACCCAACTCATCGGCTATCTTGGCACGTTGGGGGGTATGGTCTGGCCCCTGTTCCGGGGGCGGGTGAGCATTCTTCTGGCCCAGCTTGCGCCGTCCTTTTGCTTCATGATTCATTTTTGGCTGTTGGGCGGATTAACCGCGGCGGTTCTGAATCTGCTGGCCATTCTGCAAGGGCTGGCGGCGATTCCGTTGGGGACGCGGCCAAATTTCCGCGTCGTGTATCTGATGATTCTGCCGGTCATCGCTGGATTGATGGCGATCACCTGGACCGGTTGGCTGTCGCTGTTCGCCGCGCTGGCGCTGGCCCTGGTCAGTGTGGCGCGCTATCAAACGGGGGGGACGCGCTTTCGTCTGTTCATGGCGCTGGCCTTGCCCTGTTGGTTCACCCACAGTCTCCTTATCGGTTCGGCCCCGGGAATGCTGTCGGATGCGGTGGGAATGACGGTCAATCTGTGGATGCTGGCCCGCAGCGGGGCGTTCGGGGCCTTCTGGTCCAAGACGCGGCTGCTTTTCAACCCCGACTCGGGATCATCCGGCCCATGAGCGAGACATGAGCGAAACGTCCAATCCACCCGCCCGCGCCCTGCCGCCCCACAGTCTGTCGGCGCAGGACGTCGCGGCGTTGCGGGCCATCCCGCTGTTCGCCAAGCTGTCGGATCGGGCGTTGGCGCTGTTGGCCGGGGTGGCGCAGGTGCGCGCCGTGGCGCGGGGCGTGACGCTGTTTGTGCAGGATGAACCGGCGGATCGTTTTTTCGTGCTGCTCGATGGCTGGGTGAAGCTGTTCCGCCTGACCCGCGAGGGGGCGGAGGCGGTGGTCCACGTCATCGGCCCGGCGGAAAGCTTCGCCGAAGCGGCGATGTTCGCCGACGGCAAATTTCCGGTCTGCGCCGAGGCTGTGACCGATGGGCGGGTGATGACGCTGACCGCCGACGGCTTCGCCCGCTGTTTGCGCGAGGATGAGCGCATCGCCTTTGGCATGCTGGGATCGCTGTCGCTGCGGCTGCGGGATCTGGTGTCGCAGATTGAACAGCTTCAGGTTCAACCGGCGCCCCAGCGGGTCGCCGCCTTTCTGCTGCGCTTCTGCCCTGTGGGAGAGGGGGCGGCCAACTTCGCCCTGCCGTTCGACAAGGCGCTGGTCGCCCGCCGTCTGGGAATGCAGCCGGAAACCTTCTCACGCGCGCTGGCCAAGCTGCGGGCGGTGGGGGTGGACACCCAAGGCGGGGCGGTGACGGTGGCCGATCGCGGCGCGCTGCGGCGCTTTGTCGAAACGACGACCGATTGACGAGGCGGGTGATTAACCGGGTATGCGTGTTTCGCGCGCGCCAGAGGCCGACGAGCGATGGTTGACGGGGTGGCGCCTGCGTGCGAGTTTGCACCCCTTCAACGGTGAGACGATGGCGGGGGCGTCCGCTGTGTTTGGCTCCGCCGTCCGCTATTCAGGAAGTTTGAGGACGCGATGAGCGACACGACGACGACGGTGACGACGGCGCAGGATCCCGCCACGGATCTCGTGTCCTTCGCCGGGGACCGGCGTTTCGCCACCGTGATGGCGGACCCGCCTTGGCGCTTCGTCAACCGCACCGGCAAGATGGCCCCGGAACACCGTCGCCTGTCCCGCTATGGCACCATGACCATCGAGGATATTTGCGCGCTGCCGGTCGCCGACATCGCCGCCCCCACCGCGCATCTCTATCTGTGGGTGCCCAACGCCCTGCTGCCCGAAGGCTTGCAGGTGATGAGCGCCTGGGGATTCGAGTACAAGACCAATCTGGTCTGGCACAAGATCCGCAAGGATGGCGGGTCGGACGGGCGCGGCGTCGGTTTCTACTTTCGCAACGTCACCGAACTGATTTTGTTCGGCGTGCGCGGCAAGAACGCGCGGACCCTGCCGCCGGGCCGCACCCAGGTCAATTGCATCAGCACCCGCAAGCGCGAGCACAGCCGCAAGCCCGATGAACAGTATGAGTTGATCGAGGCGTGCAGCCCCGGCCCCTATCTGGAAATGTTCGCGCGCGGCGCCCGCCCCAACTGGGCGGTGTGGGGCAACCAGGCCGACGACAGTTACGAGCCGACCTGGAAGACCTACGCCTACAACTCCGCCGCCGACCGCGAAGCGGTCACAGAGTAAGCAACCGGCGGAGTGAAGGGGCGGCGTTACAGCAGCCCGAACCCTTCCAAATCCCGCCGCAGGGCTTCGGCGCCCGCGAAATGATGCGCCGTCATGCCGACGGACCGCGCGCTTTCGACATTGTCGGGATTGTCGTCGATGAACAGGCAATCCGCCGCGTCGAGTCCGTAACGATCCAGTAGAATCCGGTATATTTTCGGATCCGGTTTGATGACTTTTTCGATCCCGGACACAACGATTCCGTCAAAGCCGTTCAGGAAGTCGAAGCGCTTTTGCGACAGGACGAATTTGTCGGCGGAAAAATTGGTGATGGCGTAGACGGGAACCCCGCGCGCCTTCAGTTCGGCCAGAATCTCCGGCGTGCCGGGGATCGGGCCGGGGACCATCTGTTCCCATTGCTCGTCATAGACGCGGATCAATTCGGCGCAATCCGGGTGCTCGGCGGTCAACTGCGCCACCGCCTCGGCCCAGGGGCGCCCGCGATCCTGCTCCAGATTCCAGGCGGGGGAACAGACGTTGTCGAGGAAATCCTCCATCAGATCCTCATACCCGTCGAACAGGTCGCGGTAGAGGTGACGCGGATCCCATTCGATCAGCACCTGCCCGATGTCGAAGACGACGATCTTCGGGGGGATCTTGGGAGGATTTTCCATTCCGGTCATGGAACGACCCTTTTTAGCTCTTGCTGCGCGCGGCAGCGACCAGACGCTTCATGTCCTCCAGCTTGATCGCGCCGGGAACCAGATCGCCGCCGAAAACGAAGCCCGGCGTGCCGTGGATGCCGAGATTTTCGGCCAGGGTCTGGTTGGCGGCGATCACCGACAGGACGTCGCGGCTTTCCATGTCCTTCTTCAGACGGTCGGTGTCGAGACCGACCGACTTGGCCAGACGCAGAACCACGTCCTCGTCGATCTGGCCGCGCTGGGCCATCAAGGCGTTGTGGAATTCCAGATATTTGCCCTGCGCGCGCGAGGCCAAGGCCGCCTTGGAGGCGATGACCGACGCCGGGCCGAGGATCGGCAGCTCCTTGAAGACGAAGCGCAGCTTGCCGTCGTCCTTGATGAGCCGTTGGACGTCGGCCTGGACGGCCTTGCAATAGCCGCACTGGTAATCGAAGAACTCGACCACCGTCACGTCGCCCTGCGGGTTGCCCGCCACCGGATCGGCGGCGTTGCGGGTCAGTGCCTGTTGGTTTTCGGCCAGAGCCTTCTTGGCTCGTTCCGCTTCCGCAACCTTTTCACGCTGCTGGAGCGATTCGACGGCCTGGAGGATGACCTCCGGGTTCTTCATCAGATAATCCCGAATCACGGTCTCGATGGCGGCGCGTTGGGCGTCGTCCATCGCCGCCGATTGGGCTTGCGCTGTCGTCGGGGTCAGGACCGTCGTGGTCAGGGCCAGAGCGGCGACAGGCAGCGCGAGAAGAGCGGAACGAAACAGCGACGGCATGGTGGGCGGTCTCCGAAGACGACGAAAGCCGCCCACACTGTACCGACAATTGTGGCGGAACAAGCGCTATCAGCGGGCGCGCAGCAACTCCCCAACCTTCAGCAGGGCGATTTCGTCGCCGTCGGCCTTGCCGATGGTCCGGCCGGTCGAATAGGGCAGGTTGTTGTCGTTCACCACGACGATGTGCTCGGCGTCGACGATCCCGACGCCCTCCGGCCCCAGATGGGGCATGACGAAGCGGTCGGACGGCTCGCCGATCCGCGCCTTGTGGTCGGGGTCGGCGATGTCGGTCAAATCGATGTAGCCGATCTTGCGGACGAAGCCGTCGGCGTCGGCGCCGGCGATGTCGATCTTGTAGATCCGCTTGAAATTGGCCGGGGCGTTGAAGCAGTCGGGCTTGATCTCGCCCTTGCAGGCCTGGGACTTCGCGCCTTCGGTGGCGTCGTCGCGCTCGATCACCAGGGCGCTGCCCGCGTCGATCATCGCCATGTCGGCGACGACGTTGGCGTTGTCCTCCAACAGATATTTCCACGACCGCCCGGTGTAGGCGCGCTTTTCGACGTCGAACTCCAGAACGCGGGTGTAGAGGCGCCCGTCCTTGTTCTCAAAGGCCTTGGCCTCGGCGTTCCACAGCGGGCCTTCCAGCGCCGGATACAGGGTCTTGCCGTCGGGCGACACGCCCATCGGCTCGAACCCGCGCGAGCGGCGAACCTCGAAGGACACCGCGCCGGGGATGTTGGGCAGCCCGCCGTTGCGGTAATGGTCGGGCGAGCGGGCGGGCTTGCCGTCCACCAGCGTCTCATGCACCGCCAAAACCACGCCGTCGCGGTCCAGTTCCAGAATGTAGGGGCCGAACTCGTCGCCGATGAACAGGCGGTCGTTCTGGACCACCAACGATTCCGGATCGAAATCGGCGCCGGTCAGATAGCGGCTGGTCGTGTTCTCGTTGACGATGGCGAAGGGAACTTTCTTGTTCGGGTCGCGCAGGAACAGCGTGTCTTCGCGGTTCAGCGCGCCGGTCGCCCAATCGGCCTTCACGCGATGGACCATCAGCAGCGCGTCCACCGAATTGACCTTCGAGCCGAACCCATTGTCGGTCAGCGTCAGGAAGACGTCCTTGCCCTGCGGCACGACGGCGGAAAAGCCCTGGACCGCTTGCCCGGCGACCGGCAGACCAATCTCAGTCTGGCGCGGCGCCTTCGGATTGGCGGCGAAGGAGGTGGCGATCAGGCTGCCCAGCGTCTCGACCCGCTTGCGGTCGGGGGCGGTGAATTTCCCGGCGGTGGCGAACAGCGGCCCGGCGTCCGCCGGGGCTTGCGCCAGAGTCGCGGCGGGCAAAGCGGCGTGCCCGGCCAGCGTGGCGGGAAAACGGGTGGCGCCCTCCGCGCGCGCCGGAGTCGCTGACAGAAGGGCGAGAACCGCCGTGGCGCACAGGGCGTCACGCAGGTGACGGGGGGTGAGCATGGGACAGGCTTTCCGCAAGAGGAAGGACACATCCGGGTGTGCGGATGATCGTTCCTGGCGGCATAGCAACTGTGCGTGACGGGCGTTGGTCGGTTGGATGACCGTTGCGTGACGCGTGGGGTTCGAGGGATTTTGACACCGATGAACACAGATAAACACAGATGAATAATGATGACCCTCATTCGACCAGCGGCGCGCCGGAGAAAGCATCATCAATTTTCATTTATCTGTGTCTCTATTCATCTGTGTCCATCTGTGTTCATCGGTGTCACAAAATAAACTCAACACGACATCCTGTCACCCAAGAATCCCAACGCGACCCATGCCCTTCACTTCGGCTTGTCCAACGCCCCCGTCTGCCCCCGGATGTCTTGCGCGCGCAGCCAGCCGGGCGACCCGGCGGGCAGGAGTTTTTCGGCGCGTTCGGCCTGCGCCTTGGCCATCGGCAGATCGCCGCGCGCCAGCGCCTCTTCCGCCGTCGAGTAGGCCAGCATGCCGGGGTTGTTCTTCATGCTCCAGGCTTGCGCCGTCAGCCGCCAGAGGAAGGCGGATTGGGCTTGTGACTTCGAGGCGATTTGCAGGTTTTTCAGCGCTTCGTCGGCCAACTTCGGATCATGCTGCTCCAACAGGGCGTGGGCCAGCGAAACGCGGATGACGCCCGCTTCGCTCCCAGCCAGTTCCACCGCCTTGCGGTAGGGGGCGACCGCGTCGGCGGCGCGCCCGGTTTGCAGCATCAGATCGCCCTTCATCTCGTGCAGATAGGGGTTTTTCGGCTCCTCGGCGATCAGCCCATCGACCAGCGGCGCGGCCTGCTTCACGTCGCCCTGGCGGAAATAGGCGTAGGCGCGGCCATAGCGGGCGACCGGGCTGCGGTCGTCGGCCTTGTAGCGGCGCAGCGCCCCCAGCGGGTCGAGATAGGCCGTCAGCTTGGCCTGGATGCGGCGGAAATCCTCGTTCACGCTGGCCGGGGTGGGAAGCTTGGTGAAGCGGGATTTTTCGATGAAGTTGCGCACCGCCTCGATGCGTTCGCGGGTCAGCGGGTGGGTCAAGCGATAACCCGCGTCGCGGTCGTTCAACAGCGGTTCGCCGACCCCCAGCTTTTCCAGAAAGGTCAGCATGCCCATCGACGACAGGCCCGCATGCTCCATATAGGACAATCCGGCCTGGTCGGCGGACGCTTCTTGCGTGCGGGAAAAGGCCATCAGATTCCGTTCGGCCAGATGCTGGCCCAGCATGACTCCGGCCATTCCCGCGTTGCTGTTGCGGGCGGCGACCCCCGCCGCGATGCCCAGCCCCATGCCGACCAGCGAAGAGAGAAAGGCGTTCTCCATCGCGTCGGTCCCGCGCACCAGATGCCCGCCGGAAATGTGGCCGGTTTCATGGGCGATGACGCCCAGCAACTGGCCGACGTCGTCGACGCTCAGCAACAGGCCGGTGTGCAGGAAGATGTTCTGCCCCCCGGCGACGAAGGCGTTCAGGGTCGAATCATTGACCAACAGAATGGTCACGGCCTCCGGGTCGATGCCCGCCGCCTGGAAGATTGGCCGGGCCATCTTGCGGATGATATGGTCCGTCTCGGCGTCGCTGAGGATTTGCATCTCTGGCCGACGCTGCGCCTGTGCGGGTGGCGCTCCCCCCACCAGCGACACGACCAACACGGATATGATGGCGACGACCGAAACCAGCCTGCTGGGCTTGCGCACCGTGACGACCTCCGGCTCTTGTGAACGGACACCCGCGCGACGGCGCCCGGCGTCCAGCTTGCGAATGTGGCGACGCGCGGGCGCGATTGCCATAGCTGCATCACTGCTGACGGGCTGCGTCAACACCAAGTTCAAGACCAACGCCCTGGTGCAAAGTTTTGTCATCGCCGACGAACCGCGCGCCGCCGCCATCGGGCGCGACGTGCTGCTTCAGGGCGGGCTGGCGGGCGACGCCGCCGCCGCCATGGCCTTGGCGATGACCGCCAGCCTGCCGTCGCGCGTTGGTTTGGCGGGCGGCGGCGTTTGCGTGCTGTTCGACGCCACGAAGAAGCAGGCGCGCACGGTCGATTTCCTGCCGCGCCCGGCGGGCGCCGGCGGGGTGGCGATGCCGACCATGCTGCGCGGCCTTTACGCGGTGCAGGCGCTGGCGGGAAACCAGCGTTGGGAGCAAGTCGTCTCCCCGGCGGAGCAGTTGGCGCAATTCTCGCCAGGGGTCAGCCGGGCGTTGACGCAGGATTTGGCCGCCTTCGGCAACCGTCTGGCTCCGGATTCGGAGCTGCGCAAGCATTTCCTGGTCGGCGGCGCGGTTCCGGCGGTCGGCGCGCTGGTCAGCCAGCCCGAACTGTCGGCCACCCTGTCGATCCTGCGGCGCAACGGCGTTGGCGCGTTCTACAGCGGCCCGCTGGCGACGGTTGTGGCGCAGGGGTTGGGCATTGATCCGGCGGCCTTGCGGGCTTATCAGCCGCGCGTGACCGGCGCCCGCTCGGTTCCGCTGGGGCTGGTGTCGTTGAATCTGCCCGACACCGATCTGCCCGACTCGGGCGCGGCTCTGGTCCAGGCGTGGAACGCGGCGGCGGATCTGCCGCCCGCCCAGCGCGCCGCGCGCGTCGCCTCGGCGCTTGGCGCCACCGGCCAGGGGGCGACCGCCGCCGGGGCTGGGTTGATGGTGATCGACCGGGAGGAAAACGGCGTGGCCTGCGCGTTGACCCAGGGCGCGCCCTTTGGCGCCGGACGAAGCATCGTCGGCACCGGCGTTCTGGCGGCCCAAGGGGTGGATCGCGGCGGTTTCGGCACGCCCGCCCTTGTGACCAACGCCATCGTCGGCCGCACCCTGTTCGCCGGGGTCGGCACGGCCAACGGCGACGACGGTCCGGCGGCGGGACCAATGGCGGTGCTGACGGCGGCCTTGCCCGCCGCGTTGGACGGCGCGCTGGGCGACGCGATTCTCGCCAACCGCCCGGCGACCGCGCCGGGGCGGGTCAATCTGGTGGCCTGCCAGGTTTCCATTGAAAACGGCTTCCGCGATTGCCAATCCGGTACGGATCCGCGCGGCAACGGCTTGGCCGTGGTCGTTGAAACCGTGCGCGAGCGTTGATCGGGTTTTTGCAGAGACGAATGAGAATGAGCAAGCAGCCGAAAGTGTCCAAACGGGGCGCGATTCCGCCCTTCTTCGTCATGGAAGTGATGCGCGCCGCCGCCGAGCGGGAAGCCGCCGGGGGCGAGGTGCTGCACATGGAGGTCGGCCAACCCTCCACCGGCGCGCCAAAAGCGGTGTTGGACAAGGCCGCGTCGCTGCTGACGGGCGGCGATCCGCTGGGCTACACCGGGGCGCTGGGCATTCCGCCGCTGCGCGCCGCCATCGCCCAATGGTATCGGGACCGCTACGGCGTCGCCGTGCCGGAGAGCCGGGTGGTCGTCACCACCGGCTCGTCGGGGGCGTTTCAGCTTGGCTTTCTGGCGGCGTTCGATCCGGGCGACCGGGTGGCGATGGCCTCGCCCAGCTATCCGGCCTACCGCCACACGCTGACCGCCATCGGGGTGGAGCCGGTCGAACTGCCGACCGGGCCGGAGCACCGCTTCCAACCGACCATTGACCTGTTGGAACAGCTTGATCCGCCGGTCCAGGGCCTGATCGTCGCCAGCCCGGCCAACCCGACCGGCACGATGCTGAGCCGCGAGGAGCTGACCGCGCTGTCCGACTGGTGCAAGGCCAACGGCGTGCGCATGGTGTCGGACGAGATCTACCACGGCCTGACCTATGGAACCGACGCGGTGACGGCGGCGGAGATCAACGAGCAGGCGTTGGTGGTCAACAGCTTCTCGAAATACTTCTCGATGACCGGCTGGCGGCTGGGTTGGATGATCGTGCCGGACGATCTGATCCGTTCGGTCGAATGTCTGGCGCAGAACCTCTTCATCTCGGCCCCCACCATCAGCCAGATCGCGGCGGTCGAAGCCTTCGCCTGCACGGACGAGTTGGAGGGCCACATCGCCCGTTACGCCCGCAACCGGGCGCTGCTGCTGGAAGAGTTGCCGAAGGCCGGATTCAGCAACCTCGCCCCGGCGGACGGCGCGTTCTACATCTACGCCGACGTGTCGGCGATGACCGACGACAGCGAGGCGCTGGCCAAGCAAATCCTGGACGACGCCGGGATCGCCTGCACGCCGGGCATTGATTTCGATCCAGCGCGCGGACGCCGCTTCCTGCGCTTCAGCTTCGCCGGATCGGAAGCGACCATCGCCGAAGCGGCGCGGCGGCTGATCGCGTGGAGCCAGCGTGAGGCGCTTGTGAAGCGCTGATGGGGACGGGGTTTTTGGCGCCTTCATCTGCGTTCATTGGCGCCTGAAACCAAAACTCAACCACCCCTCACCTTTGATCGACGGAGCATCCCATGACCATCCGCACCGTGATTGGGCTGATGAGCGGAACCTCGATGGACGGCGTTGACGCCGCCTTGCTGCGCACCGATGGGATCACGCGGGTGGAGCCGATGGCGTTCGTCACCATTCCCTATGAGGATGGTTTCCGCGCCGCCCTGCGCGGCTGTCTGGGCGGCAAGGGGCCGGTGGCGGAGGTGGAGCGCGCCTTGACCGACGCCCACGCCGACGCGGCGCGCCATGTGCTGGACAAAGCCGGGGTCGCCCCCGCCTCGGTCGATCTGATCGGCTTCCACGGCCACACCATCCACCACGCGCCCGACCAGCGGCGGACTTGGCAGATCGGCGATGGCGCGCGGCTGGTGGCGGCCATCGGCATCGCCGTGGTCAACGACTTCCGCAGCGCCGACGTGGCGGCGGGTGGTCAGGGCGCGCCGCTGGTCCCGCTGTTCCACCGCGCGCTCGCCACCGGCTTGCCGCGCCCGCTGGGGGTGCTGAACGTCGGCGGCGTCGCCAACGTCACCTGGGTTGGGCCAACCTGGGTTGGCGAAGACGGGAACGGGGCCGTCGTCGCCTGCGACACCGGGCCAGGCAACGCGCTGATCGACGATTGGGTGTTGCGCCATGGCGGCGGGCGTTTCGACGCCGACGGCGCGCTGGCGGCGACGGGCCGGGTGGACGCGGCGGCGCTGGCGGCCCTGCTCTCCCACCCCTATTTCAGCCTGCCGACGCCGAAATCGCTCGACCGCGACGCCTTCGATCCGGCCCCGGTCGCCGGTCTGTCGCTGGCCGACGGCGCGGCGACGCTGACCGCCTTCACCGCCGAATCGGTCGCCCGCATCGTCCCCCATCTGCCCGCCGCCCCGGTCGGTTGGCTGGTCTGCGGCGGCGGGCGGCGCAACGCCACGCTGATGGCGATGCTGGCCGAACGGCTGGGCGCGCCGGTGGCGGCGGTCGAATCGGTGGGCTGGGACGGCGACGCGCTGGAGGCGCAGGCCTTCGGCTATCTGGCGGTGCGCAGCCGCCTGGGCCTGCCGCTCAGCGAACCGGCGACCACCGGCGTGCCGACGCCGATGACCGGCGGGCGCTTTCACCCGCTGGCGGCGTAACGGCGTTACAGCGTAACGGTTTTACAGCGGCGCGCCGTCCAGCAGGGCGGCGACCGCCTGGGTCTGATCGACGGCGGCGAAGCGGGTGGGCCGCTCCAGCGCGTCGTTCAGGCGGCGGTGATACTCGGCGCGCGGGATTTCCTCCGCCCCGAAATGGCTGAGATGATCGGTGACGAATTGGGTGTCGAGCAGGGTGAAGCCCGCCGCCCGCAACCGCGCCACCAGATGGACCAGCGCCACCTTGCTGGCGTCGGTCTCGCGGCTGAACATGCTTTCGCCGAAATAGGCCGCGCCAATCGACACGCCATACAGCCCGCCGACCAGCCGCCCGTCGCGCCAGCATTCCACGCTGTGGGCGAATCCGGCCTGAAACAGTTCGGTGTAAAGCCGGACGATGTCGTCGTTGATCCAGGTCTTGGGACGGTCTTCGGTGGTTTCGGCGCACAGCTCCATCACCGTGCGGAAGGCGCTGTCACAACGCACCTCGAACACCCCGCGCCGCACCGTCTTGCGCAGGCTGCGCGCGACGTGGAAGCGGTCGAGCGGCAAGATGCCGCGCCGCTCCGGGTCGAACCAGTGAAGCTCTTTCGAGTCGGCGCTTTCGGCCATCGGGAAGATCCCGGCGGCGTAGGCGCGCAGCAGCAGCGGGGCGGAAAGCGTGAACATGCCCCCACTATAGCCACAGCCGGGCCGCGCGGCGACAGCGCATCCTAACCCTCCTTGATCCTGCGGACATTGATGCGAACAGGTGACGCCGCACCAACGTCCAGAGGAGAGGTTCCGTCAGTTCCGAACCGCCAGCAGCCCTTCCGCCAAGCACCGAAACGCTTCAACGGCCTTTGCGAGCACATCCTGCGGATGGTCGTTTGCGGCAATCCAGAGGGCGGCGTTGAGGGCGGCTCCGCTCAAAAGACGGGCCGCCGCTTCCGCGTCGATTGGTTTGATGATTCCTTGCGCCATCAGGTCTTCGACCTTCCGCAACGTCGCCTGAAGGCAATTGTTCTGGCTCGGCCACTGCGACGGATCGCCAAGGACGGCGGGACCATCAAGCAAAACGATGCGTTGAACCTCTGGCTTCAGCGCCATTTCGATATAGGCGACGCCCTCCGCCATCAAGGCGTCCCAACCATTGCCGACCTGACCGCCGACCGCCGCCGCATGGGCCGCCATTTCTCCGTCAATCTGATTGACCACGGCCAGCAACAGCCCCCGTTTGTCGCCAAAATTATGATACAGCGCGCCCCGCGTCAGCCCCACCATGGCCGTCAGGTCATCCATCGAGGTGGCCGCGTAGCCTTTTTCAGCAAAGACGTGACGCGCCGCTGAAATCAGCTTTCCGCGCGTTTCCTCCATCATTTTGGAGCGTCGCTCACCCGCCATGCTCGTCTCCTTTCAGCGCGCACGCGCGCCGCGCGCCCATTGACATACGTTCCGTATGAGAGATACGTCCACATACGCAACGTATGTGACGTTGCTCGCCCATCCTGAAACCATGCGACCGATCAATCCACGCTGGCGTCGTCCCGCCCAACCAGTTCCGGCGGAACCAGCCCTGTCCGCGCAACGCCCGCAACAGAGTTAGGAGTTGATGAATGACCCAACGCGAAGCCGTCTTTCCAGCCAACAAAGGGCGACACGCTCTTTACAACATGCATCGCTATTCCGCAGCCATTCGATCAGGAGACCTTCTGTTCGTATCCGGTCAAGTCGGCAGCCGAGAGGACGGATCGCCTCATCCAGATTTTGAAGGTCAAGTGCGCCTTGCTTTTGAAAATCTCAACAATGTCCTCAAGGCCGCCGGTTGTTCGATGCCCGACGTGGTGGACGTCACAACGTTCCACACCGACCCGGCCAATCAGATCGAGACTGTTCTGGCCGTGCGTGAGGAGATGATCGGCGATCCGCCCTATCCAAACTGGACTGCGGTCGGCGTAAACTGGCTGGCGGGATTCGATTTCGAGATCAAGGTGATTGCCCGCATCCCAAAATCCGCCTGACTTTCGTGACGAGAAAGGCCCTTCCCGAAAGAACGGCCTTTCCCTTGCTCCAACAGGCGGCGGTGAAGGCTGGCCACGATGAATTTCCCCGACGGCGCTCTTGCGGCGCGCATCCCGGTTGTGGATTATGCAATGATTGGACGCATCGCTTGGGGAAACTGTCGTCATGCGGAAACACGCCGCGTTGTTCCTGTCCGCTTTGGTTGCCGCGCTGTTCGCCGTCAGCCCGTCCTGGGCGCAGAAGCGGGCGGAGCCGGGGAGCTTCGATTATTACGTGCTGACCCTGTCCTGGTCGCCGACCTATTGCGCGCGGGCCAAGGGAGCGCCTGACCCCGACCAATGCGGCGCCGACCGCAAATTCGGCTTCGTCGTCCATGGGCTGTGGCCGCAGAACAAGGACGGCGGCTACCCGGCCTCCTGCACCCGCGACCGGAGCCTGCCCAAGGCGGTGGTCGATCAGACCATGCCGGTGATGCCCAGCGTCGGGCTGATGGTGCATGAATGGAGCAAGCACGGCACCTGTTCAGGCCTGAACGCCACCGATTATTTCGCCAAGCTGCGCGCCGCCCACGCCAAAGTCGTCGTTCCCGACGGATTGAAAACCCCCGGCGCCACCGTTCCGGCCATGCAAGTCGAGCGGCTGTTTCTGGAAGCCAACCCCGGCCTGACGGCGGAAGGCGTGGCGGTCGTCTGCTCCAAACGCGACGTGTCGGAGGTGCGGATCTGCCTGGACAAGGATCTGGGCTTCGTGGCTTGCGGCCCCAAAGTGGTGGACCGCTGCCGCGACCGCAGCGCCGTCCTGTCGGCCAACCCGGCCCCGCCGCTCCCCGTCACCAAGTGACGCCTCGCTCTGAAACCATCGGCGCGGGCAACATTCCCGTCGCGCCGCCGCCCGCGCCGTTGTAGGAGGAAGGCTGAAGCCGCAACACCCGCAGGAGCGTTCCGCCATGGACATCGGCGTCCCCTATCGCGATCTCGGCGCCATCGACGTGTCGGGGCTGACCGCGCTGGTCGCCGGGCTGGACGACGCGGCCTGGAACCGCAACACCTTCCGGCAAGAGGCGCTGGCCGCGAAAAACCACGAGGCGAGCCGCGCCATCGTTTATTGGCACGAATGGGACATCCAGGCCAATTCGCTGGGCTTTCCCTATATGGAGCAGCTCGTCGCCCGCTGGGCGCGGGCCAAGGGCCTGCCGCTGGCCCCCTTTCTGCCGGTCGAGGCCATCGTCACCGACATGGGCCGCGTCTACGCCTTTCCCGATTGGCTGGGCGTCCGCGACGTGATGACCCCGGTGATCGAGCAGGTGGTGGAGCGGCTGGGTTGCGGACGGGCGGTGGTGACGCGGCTGGCTCTGGTGTCCCTGGCCCCGAAGGTGAAGATCACCCCGCACGTCGATGGCCAGCCGATGGCGACCAAGGCCCACCGGATTCACATCGCCCTGACCGACAGCCCGAAGGTGACGTACCGCATCGGCAGCCGCGATTTCACCATGAAGCGCGGCCATGCGTACGACTTCAACAACCGGCGCAAGCACGCGGTGGAAAACCGGGGCGACAACGACCGGATCAACCTGTTCCTGGACGTCTACCCGAATCCGGCCTTTTCCATGCGCGCCGACGTGCTGAGCGTCTGACCCCTGCCATCTATCGGTCTTGCGATCCCGACGGGGGCCGCCCGGACGAAGACGGCGCGTTCGGCTTCGGGGCCGATGGCCCGCCTTCGCCCAGAAAGAACAGGTTGCGCAGGAAACCCGGCGCCAAAATGGCCAGCGGGTTGACGGTGACGTCGGGGTCGGCCAGCCGCCCGCGCACCCGCCAGGTGGCCGAGAAGATCCCCTGCCCCTCGCCGCCGCTCAGCAGATCGCCCAGCAGCGGGATTTGCCCAACCAAACGGTTCAGCCCATAGATCGGCACGATGGTCCCGCGCAGATTGGCGGTTTCACGGTCCAGATCGACATCCCCCTCCAGCGTCAGCCCCAAGGCCGAACCGGAGGTGCGCAGATCGGCCAAGCTCAGCTTTGGCCCCTGCTTGCGGAAATTGGCCGACATCCGCCCGAAATTCACCCCCTTGCCGCCTTCGAGAAATTCGGCGAAGCCCGAGGGCGAGATGGCGTTGAGCAAACGCGCCAGAACCGGCACGTCGATCAGGGTGTAGTTGAGGATCTCGGCCTGCCCCTCGATCGGCGAATCGGCGCGCGGTTCGGTGGTCCGCCCGGTGACGTGCAACCGCCCGCCGCGCACCCGGTCGTTGATGTCCATGGCGCTGAGCGCCGCGCCCAGATCGTCCGCCCGGATCGCCACGTCGAACAACCCCTTCGCGCCGGGCTTGTAGGACAACGACACCGCGCCATCCTGCCCCGCCCCGCTCCGCCCGGTGACGTCCAGAAATGTCCAGGCGGCAGCGTCGCGCCGCACGGTCCCGGCCACCTGCCGCAAACGCCGCCCGTCGCCGAACACCACCGAATTCAGCTTCAACTCCAAATCCAGCGGCGTCTTCTTGACGTCGGGCGGTTCGGGCGGCGGCGGCGGTTCGCCCGGCTCGCCCTTGCCCATCAGCTTGCGCGCGTCCAGGCTCTCGCCGCTGATGGTTCCGGCGTAGCCGACCGGCGTCGTCCCGCTTTTCGGGCGCACCGTCACATCGGCCCGCAGATCGGTCTGCCCGACCTTCAGCGACGGAACCACCACCCGCGCCACCCGACGGCCGCCGTCGGCCAACTCCACACTCGCCTGCGCCTTCAACCCCCCGGCGTCCACCGTCAGACCGCTGATCCGGGTGGGCCGGTCCTTGTTGAACTCCAGCCTCAGTTTGCTGGTTCCCGGTTGGCCCGGCGGCTTCTCCCACCCCAGTTCGGCGATGGACAGGCGGGTCTTTTCCAGATTCATCGTGGCGCCCAGCGCCAGCTTGTGGTTGCGGTCCACCGTGAACAGGATGTCGGCCCCCATCGGCCCCAACACCCGATCCTCCAGATCAACGCCATGGCTGCGCAAATCGGCGGCGTCCACGTTGCCCTTCACCGCGATGCGCGTGCGCGGCCCACGCCCGTCCGATTCAAAGGATTCCTTCCAATCGACGCTGACCGGAATCCCATCCAGCTTGGTGGTTCCCTTGATCGCCATGGACTTAAGGTCGAGCGCCAACGACAGGTCGCCGTCCGTCGCGTTCATCCCCGCCGCGACCTTTTCCACCCCGACGCCGCGCATCCGCCCAACCACGTCCAAATTCAGATCGTCAAAGGTCAGATCGGCCAGCAGGGGAAAGGCGAAATGCAACTGGGCCTCGGCGGTTCCCTGCGTGCGTTTGGGGTCCAACTCCAGCTTGCTGGGATAGCCCAGCGGCGGGGTGTCGAGCAGGGTGAGGATGGAGCGGACCGGGCCGGAAACCGGAACGCGGATGTCCATCGTCTCCTTGCCGATCTCCAACCCGCCAATCACCACCGTGCCGTCGCCGACGTCGATGTCGCCGACCCGCCCGCCCTTGGTTTGAATGTTGAATGTTTTGCCGTCGGTCGTCGCCTCCATCGCCGCGCCGGTGGCGGGCGGCAGATGGCGGAAATAGCGGACGCTGGCGTTTTCGCCGCGCAGAACCGCGCCGAAACGCGTCACGTCCGCCGCCGCCGGGTTGGCGAGCGGCACGGTCAACGCGGCGGTCGCCGTCGCCTCCGTCACCACGCCGACGGCGACATTCTGCGTCACCCACTCGCGCGCGTTGGCGCCAACCGGCTTGGGCCAATAATGGACCAAATCGTCGAGCGGCACGCCGCGCGCCGTCACCGACGTGTTGACCGAGGCGATCCCACCGCGCTCGCTCACGCTCGCCTTGCCCTCGATTCGCGGGCCGGTCGCCGCGTCGCCCAGAGCAAGCGCCAGACGGTCAATCTCCAAACGGCTGTCCGCCCCGCTGTCCGCGCCCCGCTCCCCATGCAACCGCAACTCCGCCGAAGCCACCGGCAGCGGTTGGTCGAACAGGTCGGGGCGGCGGACCAGCCCCGCTCCGGCGGTGACGGCCAGACGCCCGCGCAGCGGCTCGAAATTGTGGTCGAGCGCGACCTCCGCCTCGCCCGACAGCGGCAAGGCGACGGCGGCGAGCGGAGCCAAAGCCGGGGCCAGGGCCGCCAAACGGTCGGGCCGCAGATCGGTCAGACGCAACGTCGCGTTCAAGACCCGGTCGGGGCCATGCGCGCCATTGATCGCGACCGTCGTCGTCTGTTGGGAACCGCCAGCGTTGGGCGTCGTCAGCGTCAGCGTGCCGTTGCCGGTCCGCGTGTCGTCGCGCTCCGCCACCGCGCCTTGCGCGGACAGGCTCAGCGCGTCCTCACCCGCCAGCGACAGGGAGAGCGCGTCGAGCGTCACCGCGCGCCCGCTCAGATCCAGCGAGCCGCGCGCGCTCATCCCCGCCACGGCGTAGGGCTGCGGACGCAACGGCGCGACGGTCACGCGCCCCGCCCCGCCCTTCAGATCAAAGGCGACGCGGGTTGGTCGGAACCCGTCGTCAAGCCGGGCCTCCGTCCGCCCGCTCAGCGGAAACTCCACCGCCGCCAAGGGGGCCAGCGCCGGACCAAAGGACGCCAGCGACGCCGGGTTCAATCCGTCAAACGCGACGATCAACTCTGTGGCCGCGTCGCCATTGCGGTAGCTGCCGCTGGCGTCCACCGTCACCGGGCGGTCGCCGTCCCGCTGCGAAACGTCCAGAGTCAGCCGCGCCTTGCCTTCCGTTCCCCGCGCGTCGCGCGTCAGCACGATGTCGGCGCGCTTGGCGTGCCAGGACAGGCCCAGCATCCGGTTGACCACCGTCAGATCGGCGCCCGTCACCGACAGGCGGCGCAACGCCCCCATCGGGCGGTTGAGGTCCGGCGCGCCGCGCAGGCTGGCCAGCAGCTCCCGCATCGGGTCGGTCTGCTCCGCCTCCAGCGCGTCGGGCTGGTCCGGGTCAACGGGAGCGGGCGCCGAACGCACGTCAAACGCCAGACTGCCGTCGGCCCGCCGCAACACCGTCATGCGTGGGCGCGCCAAATCAAGCCGCGTCGGCGCCAGCTTGCCCAGAAACAGACCGGGGATGGAAAAACCAATGCCCATTTCCGGCGCGGCGGCCAACTCCGCCCCGTCGGCGTTCACCACCCGCACCCGACGCGCCCGCACATCGATCCGGCGCGGCCCGGCCCCAACCTCGCCCACCGAGTCCTCGGCCTCCAGCGACAGCACCAGCTCGCCAACCTGAGCTATGAAGCGCCCGTCGGGGTCGCTCAGCGCCTCTTCGACCATCGGAATGAAGGGGTCGAGGGCGATAGGCCCCTGCGCCAGCCGCCAGACGAACAGCCCCGCCGCCGCCGCGACGACGACGACGGCCCCGGCGGCGGTCAGCCCCAAAATCTTTGCGGTCCGCCTTATCACGCGGGCCACCGTCCAGCGGCGATGACGGCGGCGCCCCGCGACGCCCCGGCGCGAGAAAACGCCCAATTGACGCAACCCGGCAAGCCGTGCAGGTTTTTGCCCATGATTTGTGCAGGAAAGCCGACCGCCATGCCCTTCGCCACGCTCGCCGCCGCCACCTTCCCCCAGCCCTTCGACCCGGCGCAAGCCGCCTTGGGGCTGGAGCGATGGCGCCAACAGGCCGCGTCGTCCACCGATCCCGACCTGAAGGGCTGGGCCGAGGGCTTCGCCGATTCCGCGCCGGGCCGCGCCTTGATCGACGCCGTGTGCGGCAACAGCCCGTATCTCAGCCTCAACCTGTCACGCGAATTGCCCTTTGTCCGTCGGGTGGTGGAGGACGGCTTCGCCCCCACCTTCGACCGGCTGATGTCGGCGCTGGAAACGGAACAGGCGCAGGAACGTTCCATCGACCGGCTGATGGCGGCGTTGCGGATCGCCAAGCGGCGGGCGGCGCTGCTGATCGCGCTGGCCGACGTCACCGGGGCCTGGACGCTGGAGCAGGTCACGGGCGCGCTGTCGGAAACCGCCGAAACAGCCGTGCGGCTGGCCGCCGCGCATCTGCTGCGGCGGGCGGGGGAAGCGGGGACGTTGACGCTGCCGGATGCGGAGCGTCCATGGGTCGGCTCGGGCCTGATCGTTTTGGGCATGGGCAAACTTGGCGGGCGCGAACTCAACTATTCCAGCGATATCGACCTGATCGTCCTGTACGACGACGCCGTTGTGAAGACGCCCCAGCCGGACAACCTCGCGCGGACGTTCATCCGTCTCGCACGGGATCTTGTCCGCATTATGGATGAACACACCAAGGACGGCTACGTCTTCCGCACCGATCTGCGGCTGCGCCCCGATCCGGGCGCCACCCCGCTCGCCGTCTCCGTCTCGGCGGCGGAGGTCTATTACGCCAGCGTCGGCCAGAATTGGGAACGGGCGGCGATGATTAAGGCCCGCGTGGTGGCGGGCGATTTTGAGGCCGGGGCGAATTTCTTGCGCTATCTGGAACCCTTCATCTGGCGGCGCAATCTGGATTTCGCGGCGATCCAGGACATCCATTCGATCAAGCGCCAGATCAACGCCCACAAGGGCCACCGCGAGGTGACGGTCAACGGCCACGACATCAAGGTCGGGCGCGGCGGCATCCGCGAGATCGAGTTTTTCGCCCAGACCCAGCAACTGATCTTTGGCGGGCGCGACGCCCGCGTGCGCGTCGCCCCCACCCTGCGGGCCAATCAGGCGCTGTGCGACATTGGGCGGGTGCCGCAAACGGCGGTGGACGAGTTGGCGGAGGCCTACAATTTCCTGCGTCGGGTCGAACACCGCATCCAGATGATCGACGACCGCCAAACCCACCGCATCCCGGTCGAGGATGCGGGCGTCGCCCATCTCGCCACCTTTCTTGGCTACGCCGATCCCGCCGTCTTCCGCGCCGATCTGCTGGCCCGTCTGGGCCGGGTCGAGGACCGTTACGCCGAGTTGTTCGAGGAAGCGCCGTCGCTGTCCGGCCCCGGCAATCTGGTCTTCACCGGCACCGACGACGACCCCGGCACGGTGGAGACGCTGACCGGCATGGGCTATCGCGACGCCAGCCGGGTCATCGCCGTGGTGTCGTCCTGGCACCGGGGCCGCTACCGCGCCACCCGTTCGCCCCGCGCGCGCGAGCTGCTGACCGAACTCACCCCCACCTTGCTGACGGAGTTGGCCAAGACCCCGGCCCCCGACACCGCGCTGATGAATTTCGACGGCCTCCTGGAAAAATTGCCCGCCGGGGTCGGCCTGTTCTCGCTGTTCGTCGCCAACCCCTGGCTGATGGAGTTGGCCGCCGAGATTCTGGGCACCGCGCCGCAACTGGCCGCCACCCTGTCGCGCAACCCCTCGCTGCTCGACGCGGTGATCTCGCCCGATTTCTTCGACCCGTTGCCCGGCAAGGACAGCGGGCTGGCCGCCGATTACGCCCGCGTCATCAGCGCGGCCCACAATTTTGAAGACGCGCTGACCCTGTCGCGGCGCTGGACCAACGACCAGCGGTTCCGCGCCGGAACCCACATCCTGCGCGGCATCACCGACGGCGACCGCTGCGGCGCCTTCCTGGCCGACCTCGCCGACATCGTGGTTCCCGATCTGGCCACCCGCGTGGAGGCGGAGTTCGCCGCCCGCCATGGCCGGATTCCCGGCGGGGCCTGGGTGGTGGTGGCCATGGGCAAGCTGGGCAGCCGCCAATTGACCATCACGTCGGACATCGACCTGATCGTGATCTACGACGTGCAGGGCGGGGCCACGCTGTCCGACGGGGCGAAACCCCTGTCGCCGAACGAGTATTACATCAAGCTGACCCAGCGCCTGACCAACGCCATCACCGCGCCGATGGCCGACGGGCGGCTGTACGAGGTGGACATGCGGCTGCGCCCGTCGGGCAACGCCGGGCCGCTGGCCACCGCGCTCGACGCCTTCCTGAACTATCAGGCGACCGACGCCTGGACGTGGGAGCAGATGGCCCTGACCCGCGCGCGGGTGATCGGCGGCGATCCCGCCCTGGCCGAGCGGGTGGCCGCGTCCATCCGCGCCGTGCTGACCGCGCCGCGCGATCCCGACAAGCTTCTGTGGGACGTCGCCGACATGCGCCGCCGGATCGACAAGGAGTTCGGGACCAAGAATCCCTGGAACGTCAAATACGCGCGCGGCGGCCTGATCGACATCGAATTCACCGCGCAATATCTGCAACTGCGCCACGGCCATGAGCGGCCCGAGATTCTGCACATCGGCACCGCCAAGGCCCTGCGCAACGCCGCCCGCAGCGGGGCGCTGGCCCCCGAGGTGGCGACGGAGTTGGAGGCGACCCTGCGGCTGTGGCGGCGGGTGCAGGGATTCCTGCGCCTGACCACCGCCGGAGCGCTGGACCCCGAACAGATCTCCCCAACCCTGCTGGCCGGACTGGCCCGCGCCGCTTTCCCGGATCGCGATCCGGCCCAAAACTCGACTCAAAATCCGGCTGTGGTTGACTTCGCCGAACTCGACACCACAATCCGGTCCATCGCCGCCCGCGCCCATGGCCATTATGTCGCCCTGGTCGAGGAACCGGCGTCGCACATCGCCCCGCCCGCCTCTCAACAGGACCAGAAACTGCCATGAGCGTTGACGTCGGAACCACCGCCCCGGACTTCACCATGCCGACCGACGGGGGCGGCAGCGTCACCCTGTCGGCCCTGCGCGGCAAGCCGGTGGTGCTGTATTTCTACCCGAAGGACGACACGTCCGGCTGCACCTCCGAAGCCTGCGGCTTCCGCGACCAATTGCCGGATTTCTCCGCCGTGGACGCGGTGGTGATCGGCGTGTCGAAGGACAGCGTCGCCAGCCACGACAAGTTCAAGGCCAAATACGAGCTGCCCTTCGCCCTGGCGGCGGACGTTGACGGCTCCGTGTCGGACGCCTACGGCGTTTGGGTGGAAAAAAGCATGTATGGCCGCAAATACATGGGCCTGGAGCGCGCCACCTACCTGATCGACAAGGACGGCGTCGTCCGCAACGTCTGGCGCAAGGTGAAGGTGACGGGCCATGTCGCCGCCGTGCTGAAGGCGGTTCAGGCGCTGTAAAGGGTTTTGGTTGTTTGGACGCCGGGAACCGTCGCAAAACCGTTTCCCGGTTCCGTCCACAGCGGCGCAACCCGGCGCATGACAGCCGGGCGGATTGTCGGTAGGCTCAAGCGGTCGTCACAACCGGGCCGCTCCGTGCTCCGCCATCTTCTGCTGTTGCTTGCCTGTCTTCCGCTGTTGGCCGGGTGCGGCGTTGACGCCGACCAGGAATTGCTGTGCCGAAAGCTGATTCCAGCCTTTGAGGACGAGTCCTTCACCGGCGTGTCCGCGCGGATGCTGGCCGACGACCCGCGCGCCATCCGGCTGGATTACCAATCCGCCGGGGAGTCGCACTGGATCACCTGCCGATTCGCCGGAAGCTCGACCGAAGCCGGACGCACCCAATTGGCCGCCGTCGCCACCGATCGCACCGGCTGGTTGTCCGGCATCCATTATGCCATGCTGGAGCAATGGATCCGCATCAAGCCCCCGCGCAACGACGCCGCTCCGGCGGCGAGCTTCGTGCGCGGCGTCGAAACGCTGTGGACGCCGTTCCTGTTCCTGCTGCAACAGGTCATCAACGCGGCGACGGTGGCCTGCGTCTATGGGCTGCTGGCGCTGGGCTACACGCTGGTTTACGCCATCATCGGCCAGATCAATCTGGCGATGGGCGAATTGACCATGCTGGGCGCGATGATGACGGCGATGGCCGCCGCCGGGCTGGGCATGGCCGGGTTGGCGAGCTGGCCGCCCGCCTTGCTGGGGGTGCTGCTGCTGGCGATGGGCTTCACCGCCGTCCAGGGCTGGACGATGCACCGGCTGGTCTTCCGGCGGCTGCGCGGCGTGCGTTCCCACACGCCGCTCATCATCGCCGTCGGGCTGTCGGTGGCCTATCAGGAGGGGATGCGGTTGCTGCACGGCGCGCGCGACTGGTGGCCGACTCCGGCGCTGGCCGACCGCCATGATCTGATCGGCGATGGGGCCTTCACGGTGACGGCGCTGTCCTCGCAACTGGCGATCCTCGGCCTGACCGCCGGTCTGTACGCGCTGCTGTGGGGCGTCATCCAGAAAACCGCCTATGGCCGGGCGCACCGCGCCTGCGCCGACGATCTGGCGGCGGCGGAGCTGGTCGGGGTGGACGTCAACCGCACCGTCGCCGTCACCTTCGCCATCGGCGGCGGGCTGGCGGCGGCGGCGGGATCGGTCATCGCCTTTTATTACGGCGGGGTCAGCTTTTTCACCGGCTCGCTGATCGGCTTCAAGGCGCTGGCGGCGGCGGTGGTCGGCGGCATCGGATCGGTGCCCGGCGCGATGCTGGGCGGGGCGCTGCTGGGCTTGGTCGAAACCTTTTGGTCGGCCTATTTCGTCATCGCCTACAAAGACATCGTGGCCTTCGGGCTGCTGACGCTGTTCCTGATCTACCGCCCGCAAGGGCTGCTGGGTCAACCGCGCGGGCGCGGCGACTGAGGCCAGGGGACCAGGCGGCGGCGCAATACCCCCACGCGAAAGCTTGTCTTTCCTATTGGCCGGTCGCTGCATTAGGGTGCCGCTCCCCAGCGACACGGCCAGCGAGAAGGAACCCGCGATGTCCGACGATTTGAAATGCCCCCAGTGCAATTCCGAACATGTCTATCAGGACGGCAGCCTGTGGATCTGCCCGGAATGCGCCCATGAATGGAACCCGGACGCGGCGGCCAGCGCCCCCGCCGCCGATGGTTCGGAGATCCGCGACGCCAACGGCAACGTGCTGGCCGACGGCGACAGCGTGACCGTCATCAAGGATCTGAAGGTCAAAGGATCGTCGCTGGTCATCAAGGGCGGCACCAAGGTCAAGAGCATCCGCCTGACCGACGGGGCCAACGGCCACAACATTTCCTGCAAGATCGACGGCGTCGGCGCGATGGATTTGAAGTCCGAGTTCGTCAAGAAAGCCTGACGCTCGCTTCGGCCCGATTCGCAGTGATCGTTCTTCTGTCGATCATCCATGGTCGTCCCCGCTTCCGGCGGGGATGACAGCCTGTGTTTCTTGAGACGTCGGCGAGCGAGCGTCCAGCGGCACGGCGAGTCACGCTCGCAAGCGACGGCCATCCAGCGTCGTTTGCAGCGAATCCACCAAGGCGACCCGCGACAAAAAATCACATGACAAAGGTTGTATGAAATATTTGATCCGCGCAATCAAGGTCAAGGGCGGTGTTTAGTCTCCAAAACATCCCCTCTCTTACCGGGCATTCACTACGCCCGTTACCAATGGTTACAGAAAATCTCTTTGCCGACATGCTACCGTTACAGAGTGGGTGTTCAATGTCCGTGAGAGGGCAGACCATCCGCTCTCAACTGGAGGCAACCATGAAAACGATGCTGATGGCGGCTGTCGCCGCCGTTCTTCTGATGTCCGGCAGCGCCGCGTTTGCGCAGCAAGGTCAGGGGCAAGGCCCTGGATCCGGGAAGCGCGCCGCTCAGCACGCGGCCATGATGAAGGCGATGGACGCCGACGGCAACGGCAGCGTGTCGCTCGACGAATTTCTGAACGCGCCGCGCGGCAATTCCAAGCAGTCGGCGGACACGATCAAACAGCGCCGGACCGCTCATTTCAAGCAGCTTGACCGCAACGGCGATGGCGTCTTGTCGCTCGACGAATTGCCGACGAAGCGGCCGTAAACTTAGCCCATCGGTCATCACAAAGCCGGATGCGCGCGTCCTCCGCATCCGGCTTTTCCATGCGGACAACCCTCTCAAAAAGCACGGACGCCAAAACTCAGACTGCCGCCCCCCGACCCACAACAACGCCCATGGCCGCCAGAGCGCTCCGCAGCGCCGCGACGCTTTCCGCGCTGGACAAGATCGCCGCCGCTTCCTCCGGCGTTTTTCCCATCAGGGGAATGGTGACGCTGGCCTCCTCCACCAGCCGGGCCGACATCACCGTCAGCACCTCCGCCAAGGCCGCCCGCGCGTAGGATGAACGCGGCGAGGCGTGCAGCAGCGCCGTCGGCTTGTCCACAAACTCGCCGCTCGCCACCACCCAATCCAGCGCGTTCTTCAAGGCGCCCGGCACGCCATGGGCGTATTCCGGGCAGGCGATCACCACCGCGTCCGCCGCGACCAGCGCCGCCCGAAACGCCCGCACCGTCGGCAAGGCCGGGTCGCCGTCGCCATCCTCGCCGTCGTCATCCGGGTTGAAGGGCGGCAGACCGCCGACCCCGCGCCCGTCCAACCCGGCAAAGACCGTGACGGTCATGCCCTCCGGCGCAACCGCCGCCGCCGCCCGCAACAGCGCGCTGTTGGTGGACGCGGCGCGCAAACTGCCGGAGATCGCCAGAATGGTCAAAACGCCACCCCCGCGCGCGCCCACGTCAGAACGGCTCTGCGACACGAAAATACCCCTTGATGCTGTCGGCCCGACAGACCGCGACCTGAACATGGGTTTTCGCGCGAAAACCACTTCCGGGAAACAGGGGGGCGGATTCGGTGAACAGCCCGCGCACGGTGTCGAAGGCCGTTTCCCCGCCATCTTCCATGGAGGCGTGCAAGCGGCGGATCACCGCGCAATCCAGATAACGCAAAAGATGATCCTCATCCGCCCCATAAGCCTTCCTGTTCTGCGGCAGGGGGCCAAGCGACGGATCGGCGTCATGGGTGGCCGTCAGCGACTCATGCGCGCTGACCAACAGTTCCAGATTGTCACGGGCCATCAAATCCAGGCAGTCGCCAAGGTCGATGATCGCGCCAACGACCGCCGGTTCGGCAAACGCCCCTCGCGACACTTTCCATTCCGCCCATTCCCAGGCGCGGCGCGGATCGGCTTCCCAGAAATAGATTCCTGGCCCCAGCCAGTCATAATCCCGCGTGCTGGACGCCAAAACCGTTCGCCCCGCCAGAACATCTTCAGCGGTGGCGACGTCGCACCCGTGATAGCCGAGGATAAAGGCGGTGTGCAGACGGCTCATCCCGCGCGCTCAACCCTGGGACGAGGCGCTCGCGTCGCGGTAGTTGGGCGACAGCGTGCCGTCGGGCAAATAGATCCCCTCACGCACCAGCGTGGCGCGCGCGGCCTCCGGCGAGGCCGTGGCCTTCTCGGTGTAACGCGCCAGACCAGCCTTGATGCGGTCCCGCTGGCTCTTGGTCATGCCGCTTGCTCCTGATGATCCACACTGAGAGTAAATGGGAACGCCCCCGCTCGCAAGCCATGGGCGAATCCGCGCAAAAAAGCGGGCGGAACCCCGAAGGATTCCGCCCGCCGTCACAACCCAAGCGTCGCTGAAACGACCGAACCCGGCTTACGCCAGTTCGCGCACGTCAGCCAAATGGCCCGTCACCGCCGCCGCCACGGCCATGCCGGGGCTGACGAGGTGGGTGCGACCGCCACGGCCCTGACGGCCTTCAAAGTTGCGGTTGGAGGTGGACGCGCTGCGCTCGCCCGGGGCCAGACGGTCGGGGTTCATCGCCAGACACATCGAGCAACCCGGCTCGCGCCACTCGAAACCGGCCTCGACGAAAATCTTGTCCAGACCCTCTTCCTCGGCCTGCTCCTTGACCAGCCCCGAACCGGGGACGACCAGGGCGCGCACGCCCTCGGCCACCTTGCGGCCCTTGGCCAGATCGGCGGCGGCGCGCAGATCTTCAATGCGCCCGTTGGTGCAGGAGCCGATGAACACCGTGTCGACCTTGACGCTGGACAGCGGCTGGCCGGGGGTCAGGCCCATATAGGCCAGCGAGCGTTCGACGGCGGCGCGCTTGCCCTCGTCGGCGATGTCCGCCGGGTTCGGCACGGTCGCGGTGATCGGCAGCACGTCTTCCGGGCTGGTGCCCCAGGTGACTTGCGGGGCGATGTCGGCGGCGTTCAGCACGATGGTGGCGTCATAGACCGCGCCCTCGTCCGACGGCAGCGTCTTCCAATAGGCGACGGCCTGCTCGAACGCGCCCGCCTTCGGGGCCAGCGCGCGGCCCTGGACATAGGCGTAGGTCTTGTCGTCCGGGGCGATCAGACCGGCGCGCGCGCCGCCTTCGATCGCCATGTTGCAGACGGTCATGCGGCCTTCCATCGACAGATCGCGGATCGCCTGACCCGCGAATTCGATGACGTAGCCGGTGCCGCCCGCCGTGCCGATCTTGCCGATGATGGCCAGCACGATGTCCTTGGCGGTGACGCCGGGGTTCAACGAACCGTCAACCCGGACCAGCATGTTCTTGGCCGGTTTTTGCAACAACGTCTGGGTGGCGAGCACATGCTCCACCTCCGACGTGCCGATGCCGAAGGCCAGCGCGCCGAAGGCGCCGTGCGTGGCCGTGTGGCTGTCGCCGCAGACGATGGTGGCGCCGGGCAGCGTGAAGCCCTGTTCCGGCCCGACGATGTGGACGATGCCCTGGCGGACGTCGTCCATCGGGAAATAACGGATGCCGAAATCCCGCGCGTTCTTGTCCAGCGCCTCGACCTGGATCCGGCTCTCTTCCTCGACGATGCCCTTGGAGCGGTCGGTCGTGGGGACGTTGTGATCGGGAACCGCGAGAGTGGCCATCGGGCTGCGCACCGGGCGACCGGCCACGCGCAGCCCCTCGAACGCCTGCGGGCTGGTGACTTCATGCACCAGATGGCGGTCGATGTAGAGGATGCAGGTGCCGTCATCCTGGCGATGCACGACGTGGCTGTCCCAAATCTTGTCGAACAGAGTGCGCGGCTTGGACATCGGAAAAACTCTCTCTCGCGGTACGAACAGGCGCGGAACCATGGAAGGCCGCACAATAGCGTTGTGTCGCGGCGGGGACAAGCGCGGCCAAGCGTCTTTCGCCGCAAGCCTGTCCCCCGCAACATTCTGACGATCCCGTCGCCCTTTCTACGCGGCGCGGTCCTCACGCCGCCGCGCTCATTCCGGCGAGCGCCGCAGGAACAGCGAGGCCAGCGCCGCCGTCACGCAGACCGCCGCCGTAGCGAGAAAGGCGGCGTGATAGCCCGCCAGGGCGGCGGCCACGCTCCCCGCGCCCGCCGCGTCGCGCGCCACGGCCTGCGCCAGCGTCGCCAACGCCGCCACCCCGACCGCCCCGCCCAATTGACGCGCGGTGTTCAACAGGCCGGACGCCAGACCGACGTCCTTGCCGGGCACCCCGGCCAGCGCGGCTTGCGTGGCCGTCATAATCATCAAACCCAGACCGCCGCCCACCAGCAGCGTCGGCCCCAGCAGATCGGCGGCATAATCGGGAACCGCCGGAATCCGGCTGAGCCACGCCATGCCGACCGCGCCGACCAAGCCGCCAACGAACGGCAGCCGGTTGAACCCGGCGTCGCGCAAGGGACGGGACGCGATGGCGGCGACCGCCAGCGACAGGCTCATCGGCAGCATCGCCAACCCGGCGTCAAGCGCGCCATAACCGGCGATCCGCTGCAACACCACCGACAGCAGGAACATCGACGCGGTCAACGCCGCCCCCAGCCCCATCACCAGCGCGTTGCCGAACAGGATGTTGCGCAGCCGGAAGATCCCCAACCGCACCAACGGCTGCTCCACCCGCGCCTCGACGACGACGAACAGGACCAGCAGCGCCAACGCGCCCCCCAAGGCGCCGCGCACCAGCGGCGACTCCCAGCCCCAATGAACCGACTGGGTGACGCCCAGGATGAAGGATCCCAGGCACAGCGTGATCGCCAGCGCGCCGACGACGTCCAGCGCGGGCCGTTGCGCCGCCGGGGCGGGCGGCTTCAGCGACGCCGCCACGATCAGGCTGAGCAGCGCCCCGACCGGCGCGTTGACGAACATCACCCAACGCCAATCGGCGAACGCCGTCAGAACCCCGCCGATGGTGACGCCAAAGGCCGCCGCCAGCGCGCTGGACGCCGCCCACAGGGAAATCGCCGTCTCCCGCCCGGACCCGTTGGGGTGGACCGCGACGATCACCGCCAGGGTGGAGGTGGCCAACGCCGAGGCCCCCAACCCTTGAAAGGCCCGCGCCGCCAGCAACGCCGGACCGGACGCGGCGAATCCCCCGGCCAGGCTGGCCAGGGTGAACAGGACAAGGCCGGATTGCAGGATCGCCTTGCGCCCATACAGGTCGCCAGCCCGCGCGGTCAGCAGCATGAAGCCGCCCAAGGTCAGCAAATAGGCGTCGACCACCCATTGGAGTTCAACGGCGCTCAAACCCAAATCGGCCTGCATCGCGGGCAAGGCGACGTTCACGATGGCCCCGTCCATCACCACCATGAAGGAGGACAGACAGGCGACGGCGACCGCGACCCAGCGCGGACAGCCGGGATGAAGCAACGGCGAGGGAGCCGCCAAGGCGGCGGAGGATGCGGACATGCGGCGAAACTCCGAAGAATTGGGAGGATTGGACAGCGCGCCCGTCGCCCTTCGATCCGGGGCGGGCGCGTCTGACGGTCATCCTCGCCGCGACGCCGCTTGTCACGGTATCGGCATCATGACAATAAACATCGAGAAACTGCCAAACCGCCTCACGCCCACCTTGCCCCCCCTCCCTTGGTCCCCTCCATGACCGACCCGTTTCCGCCAACCGACGACGTCACCGAATGGGCCGATGGTCCGGCGCTGGTCGTCCAGTGGGGCGACGACGGCGACGCGCGCGAGTTTCGCCTGGGCACCCGCGAGTATGATTGGCACAGCCACCGGCGCGGTCAGCTCTCCTGCATCGAAAGCGGGCTGGCCCATGTCCGCACCGTGCATGGATCCTGGCTGTTGCCGCCGCACCGGGCGGGTTGGCTGCCGCCGGGCGAACCCCATCGCGTCGCCGTCAGCGGCGCGCTCAGCGGTTGGACGGTGTTGATCGCGCCGGAGGCCGCCCGCGCGCTGCCCGACCGGCCCTGCGTGGTCGGCGTCGGGGAATTGATGCGCGCCCTGGTCCGGCGGGCGGCGGGATGGGAGTTGCGGGACCGGCTGGATCCCGATCAGGAACGGCTGACGGCGGTGCTGTTCGACGAGATCCGCCGCGCCCCGCAAGAGCCGTTGCACCTGCCGATGCCGTCCGACCGCCGCCTGCTGCGCATCGTCAACGGCTTGCTCGACCATCCCGACGATGGGCGGACGCTGGAGGCGTGGGCCAAGGCGGCGGGCCTGTCGCCGCGCACCGCCCGTCGGCTGTTCCTGACGGAAACCGGCTTCACCTTCGCCCAATGGCGCCAACAGGCGCAATTGACCCACGCGCTGGAACGGCTGGCGCGCGGGGAGCCGGTGGCCGAGATCGCCGACGCGCTGGGCTACGCCACGCCCAGCGCCTTCATCGCCATGTTCAAACGCAGCTTCGGCGTTCCCCCGGCCCGCTATTTCGCCAGCCGGGGGACGCCGCCGTGATGATTACGCCGTGATGATTACGGCAGCATCTTGCCGGGGTTCAGCAGGCCGTTCGGGTCCAGAGTCGCCTTGACCGCGCGCAGCAGGTCGAACTCGACCGGCCCCTTGATCGTCGGCATCTCATCCTTCTTGAAGCGCCCGACGCCGTGTTCGGCGGAGATCGAACCGTCCAGCGCGAAGATCACCTCGTTCACCACATGGCAAATCTCGTCCCAGCGGGCCAGATAGGCGGCGCTGTCGGCCCCTTCGGGCTGGCTGAGGTTGAAGTGGATGTTGCCGTCGCCGACATGGCCGAAGGGGGTTGGGCGGATGCCGGGGCAGGCCTTGGCGACGGCGGCCTCGGCCAGTTCGATGAACTCGGCGACGCGCGACACCGGAACCGACACGTCGTTCTTGATCGAGCCGCCCTCGAACTTCTGCGCCTCGACGATGGCCTCGCGGATGAACCAAAGCTGTTTGGCCTGGGTTTCCGATTGGGCCAGCGTCGCGTCGGTCGCCAATTCGGCCTCGAACGCCTCGCCCAGCGCGGTTTCGACCGTCTCCTGGAAGGCGTCGGACTGGGTGCCCGCCGTCAGTTCGGTGATGACGTACCAGGGCGAGCGCTCGGTCAGCGGGTCGATGGTCCCGGCGACGTGCTTCAACGCGAAATCCAGGCAGCGGCGGGACATCAACTCGAACGCCGACACGGCGTCGCCCGACGCGGCGCGCAGCCGGGCCAGCAACTCCACGGCGGCGGCGGGGCTGGGCACGGCGACGAAGGCGGTGATCGACTGGCGCGGGCGCGGGAACAGCTTCAGCACGGCGGCGGTGACGATGCCCAGCGTGCCTTCGGCGCCGATGAACAGATTTTTCAGGTCATAGCCGGTGTTGTTCTTGCGCAGACGGCGCAGACCATCCCACACCCGGCCATCGGCCAACACGACCTCCAGCCCCAGCACCAGATCGCGGGTGTTGCCATAGCGCAGGACGTTGATGCCGCCCGCGTTGGTCGAAATCAACCCGCCCATCTGCGCCGTGCCTTCCGCGCCCAGGCTGAGGGGGAACAGCCGGTCCACCTCGGCGGCGGCGTTCTGCACGCTGGTCAGGACCACCCCGGCCTCGACCGTCATCGTGTAGTTCAGGGGGTCGATCTCGCGGACGCGGTTCATCCGCGACAGGCTCAGCACGATCTCGCGCCCCTCCTCATAGGGGATGGAGCCGCCGACCAGACTGGTGTTGCCGCCCTGCGGCACGATGGGGATCCCGGCGTCGGCGCAAATCCGGACGACGGCGGCGACCTCCCCGGTGTTGGCTGGACGGACCACCGCCGGGCTGTTTCCCTTGAAGCGCCCGCGCCACTCCGCAAGATAGGGGGCCATGTCCGACGCCTCGGTCAGGATGCCGGTCGGGCCGACGACGGCGCGAATCTGGTCCAGGGCGTTCTGAAGAGCGGCGGCGGAAATGCTGGTCATGGTGCGGGGTCCGGCGATGGTGAGGGGCCTCGTGGCGCTTCCCTTCTACAATCTCCCGCCCGCCATTTCCATCGACGATGGGCGCGCGTCAGGAACGCGGCGCCGCCGCACGGCGCAGGCGGTCGTTGATCGCCACGCCCAGCCCTTCGTCGGGGATCGCCATCACGGCGATGCGGGGGGCGCCGCTCTGGTCGAGTTGACGCAAGTGGCTGAACAGGTTGGCCGCCGCCTCGTTCAGGTCGCCTTGCGGGCTGAGATTCAGGCGGGCGGTTCCGCCAAAGACGAAGCGGTCGGGGCCGAAGGTCAACAGCGCCTCGTCCTCCTCCGCCGATTTGGCGTTCAGCCGCACCGCCGCGTTGGGGGCGTAGTGGCTTTCCAACTGGCCCGGCGCTTTCGGCGCGGTCGGGTCGCCCGCCGACAGACGGACCGGGCCGATCAGCCGTTCCATCTCCTCGGGCAGCACCGCGCCGGGGCGCAGGATCACCGGCTCCGGCCCGGTCAGGTCGATGACGGTGGATTCCAGCCCGACCGCGCATTTCCCCCCGGTGACGACGGCGTCCACCCGGTCGCCCAGGCTTTCCAGCACATGATGCGGCGTCGTCGGGCTGACCGCGCCGGAACGGTTGGCGCTGGGCGCGGCGATGGGCCGCCCCGCCGCCCGCAGCAGGGCTTGCGCCACCGGATGGCCCGGCACGCGGATCGCCACGCTGTCCAGACCGGCGCTGACCAGCAACGACAGCGCCGAATTGGCCGGGCGCGGCAGCACCATGGTCAGCGGGCCGGGCCAGAACTGATGCGCCAGCTCCAACGCCCGCTCGTCAAACAGCGCCCAGGATTGCGCCGCCGCCAGATCGGGAAGATGGGCGATCAGCGGGTTGAATTGCGGGCGGCCCTTGGCGGCGAAGATCGCGGCGACGGCGCGGTCGTCGGTGGCGTCGCCGCCCAGCCCGTACACCGTCTCGGTCGGAAAGGCGACCAGCTTGCCCGCGCGCAGCAGCTCGCCCGCGCGGGCGATTCCGGGCGGCGTGGTCGGCAGCAACGCCGGGCGCTTGTCGGCGACAGGAGCGGCGGCGGAGTCGGGCGTGGTGGGGGCTTGGTCGGTCACGGGGGTCTTTGTAGCGGGTGGCGACGCTGTGTCAATTCGCACGGGTTGCGCCCGCGTCATGGCAGGGCTATGACGGAAGCAGCGTTGGCGCGACGACACAACAATCAACAACAATGATGGGTGCGGGCATGACGGGCAAGGTCTTCACCGTGGCGCAGCAAAAGGGTGGCGCCGGCAAGACCACGCTGGCCGCCCATCTGGCCATCGCCTGGGCGCAGTTGGGCCATTCGGTGGCCACCGTGGACATCGACCCGCAAGGCAGCCTGACCCGCTGGCACGCCGTGCGGACGGAGGCGACCGGCGGCAAGCCCGGCTTCACCCATGTGCAGATCAACGGCTGGCGCACCCAGGCCGAGGTTGAGAAGCTGGCCCGCAGCCACGCCATCGTGGTGATCGACAGCCCCCCGCACGCCCAGACGGAGGCGCGGATCGCCGTGCGCGCCGCCGCCCTGGTCGTCGCCCCGGTGCAGCCCAGCCCGATGGATCTGTGGGCGGTCCACCCGACCATCGAATTGGCGACTCAGGAAAAGCGCCGCCTGCTGCTGGTGCTGAACCGCGTGCCGCCGCGCGCCAAAATCGCCGACGAGCTGATCGCCAAGGTCCATGAACTGGCCAACCCGCCCGCCGTCCAACTGGCCGAGGCCCAAATCGGCAACCGCACCGCCTACGCCGGAACCCTGATGAGCGGCTTTTCGGTGACGGAAGCCGCCCGCAAGTCGCAGGCGTCGGCGGAAATGCAGGCGCTGGCCGAAGAGATTTTGCGGCGGGCGTGACGCCGCCCGCTCAATAGCGCGCCGCGACGAAATACAGCCCATCGGGCGGACAGGTCGGTCCGGCCTTGCTGCGGTCGCGGGCCTCCAGCGCGGCGCGCAAATCGGCGGCGGTCCATTTGCCCGCCCCGACCAGTTCCAGCGTGCCGACCATGTTGCGCACCTGATGGTGCAGGAAGGAGCGGGCGGCGGCGTGGATCCGCACCTCCTCGCCCACCCGTTCGACGTCCAGGCGGTCGAGCGTCTTCAACGGTGATTTGGCTTGGCAGAGCGCGGCGCGAAAGCTGGTGAAGTCGTGCGCGCCGACCAGAACCTGCGCCGCCTCGTGCATCGCCTCGGCGTTCAGCGGGCGGGTGACGTGCCAGGCGCGGCCCGCGTCCAGCGCCAGCGGCGCACGCCGGTTGACGATGCGGTAGACGTAGGAACGCCCGATGGAGGTCAGCCGGGCGTGGAACTGCTCGTCCGCCGCCTCGACCTCCCGCACCGCGATGGGGGCGGGTTTCAGGTGGAAGTTCAGCGCGTCGCGCAGCTTCAGCCCGGTGAAGGGTTTTCCCAAATCAAAATGGCAGACCTGCCCCAGCGCGTGGACGCCCGCGTCGGTGCGGCCCGAGCCATGGACGCGCACCGTCTCGCCGGACAGGCGGAACACCGCCTCTTCCAAATTCTGCTGCACCGAAGGGCCGTTGTCCTGCCGTTGCCAGCCGACGAAGGGCCGACCGTCATACTCGACGGTCAGTTTCCACCGCTGCATCAGGGGGCGCCGATCACGGAGCCGACCGGCAGGGCGAAACCGCGCAGGAAGGCCGCGCCATCGACCGGGGCCTTGCCGGGCCGCTGCACGCGGGTCAAGCGCACCGCGCCATCGGCGCAGGCCACCGTAAGACGGTCGTCCAGCAACGTTCCCGGCGCCGCCATGGCCGCGCCGCCCGGCTCCGCCGCCAGAACCTTGATGCGCTCCGCCCCAATGTCGAACCAGCAGCCGGGCCAGGGGGTCAGCGCGCGGACCTGCCGCTCGACAAAGGCGGCGGGTTGGCTCCAATCGAGCCGACCATCCTCGCGCGTCAGCTTGGCGGCGTAGGTCACGCCCTCCTCGGGTTGCGGCTGCGCGGTCAGGCTGCCGTCGGCCAGACCGGCCAGCGCCGGACCGATCATCCGCGCGCCCAGCGCCGCCAAATCATCGTGCAGGCCGCTCGCCGTCGTCGCGGGCGTGATCGCCACCGCCTCTTTCGACAGCATCGCCCCGGTGTCCAGCCCGACGTCCATCTGCATGATGGTGATGCCGGTTTCCGCGTCGCCCGCCAGAATCGCCCGCTGGATCGGCGCCGCCCCGCGCCAACGCGGCAACAAGGATCCATGGACGTTGACGCAACCCAGACGCGGCGCGTCGAGGATCGCTTGCGGCAGGATCAAGCCATAGGCGGCGACCACCGCCGCGTCGGCGTTCAACCCGGCGAACTCGGCCTGCGCCTCGGCGTCGCGCAGGCTTTTGGGCGTGCGAACGGGGACGCCCTTTTCCTCGGCGAAGCGGTGGACGGGGGATTTCTGCACCTGCTGCCCCCGCCCGGCGGGGCGCGGCGGTTGGCTGTAGACGCAAACGATCTCATGCCCCGCCGCGATCAACGCGGCCAGACTGGGCACGGCGAAATCGGGCGTGCCCATGAAAACAAGACGAAGCTGGGTCATCGGGACATCGCGCGCCAGAGGGGGATCAGGCGCTCGCCTTCTGCTGCTTCTGCACCTTGCGCAGGATCATGTTGCGCTTGAGCAGCGACAGGTGATCGACGAACAGCACGCCGTTCAAATGGTCGATCTCATGCTGAAGGCAGGTCGCCAGCATGCCGTCCGCGTCAAGCTCGCGCCGTGTGTTGGTCTCGTCGAGGTAGCGGACGCGCACCGCCACCGGGCGGATGACGTCGGCGTATTGTTCGGGCACCGACAGGCACCCTTCCTCGCACGGGCCTTTGTCCTCCGACGACCAGATGATTTCCGGGTTGGCGAGGCGGATCGGGTTGCGCGGCTGGTCCTTTTCATGGACGTCGACGACGATGATCCGCTCCAGCACGCCGACCTGCGGCGCGGCCAGCCCAATGCCGTTGGCGGCGTACATGGTTTCCACCATGTCGTCCATGAACGCGGCGACGCGCGCGTCCACGGCGGCGACGGGCTTCGCCTTCTGCTTCAGGACCGGGTGAGGAGCGACGAGGATCGGAAGGACGGCCATGGGTGCTCGACAGGGAAGAAAGGGGGAAATGGCGACCAGCGCCCGCGACAAACCATCAAATTAAGTGCAGCGCGTCACTGGGTCAAGGAATCGCCCGCGCGCAAACGCGCAGGCCCGCCTTGCGACGGCGCCGCAAAGATAGCCAAACCCATCGCCTGATTGAACGTTTTCGCTTATGGTTTTCCCGCTGAACGGGAACATCCCCGCTTCGGCGCACCGGAAGGAGGTGACGCGTTTGAGAAAGTTCCTGAAATGGTTCGACCGTTTCTGGTTCAAGGTGAAGATCGAGTTGGAAGCCGGCTTCAACAAGGACCAGGATAAGTAAGAACCCAAGGGCGGGGTCGGGAAACCGGCCTCGCCTGTTCAGGGAACCGAAGGCGCGTCACCTCCTTGCCACGCAGGATAGCACGGACGTTCGGAACTTCAAGGACGACCCGATCTTTTGGGCAGACCCAACGGGCCGTCACCGACGGGAATCGGCTCCGTCAGCAAGGCGCATGGTGGTATAGACCATCATCCCATCCTGATTGAGGCGAGCGTCCCATCATGATCGTTCTGCACGGTTCCGCCGGTTCTCCCTATGTCGCCCGCGTGCGGATGCAGGGCTACGCCAAGGGCATCGACATCGCGCTGCGTCCGGCCGCGCTCGGCACCCCGGAATTTCAGGCGATGAATCCCATCGGCAAGATGCCGGTTCTGGAGCACAACGGCTTCATCCTGCCGGAAAGCCTGATTATCTGCGAGTATCTCGAAGACCTACACCCCACCCCATCGATGCTGGGCGTCACCCCGCAGGAACGCGCGCTGGCCCGGCTGATCCCGCGCACGGTGGATCTCTATTGCGCCAGCCTGTTCAGCCTGCTGCGCGCCGCCTCCGATTCCAGCTTCAAAATCGAGGAGGCGACGGAGCGCGCCAGCCTGGACAAGGGCTTGAACGCGCTGGAGCATTTTCTCCAACCCACCGGCTACGCCGCGCGGGCGGACTTGTCGTTGGCCGATTGCGTGCTGGTTCCCTGGCTCTATTACGGCAACAAGCTGGCGGCCTTTGGTGACGACACCCTGTCGCGCTTCGCCAAGCTGTCCCGTTACATTGAGACGGTGGCCGACGACCCCATCGCCCAACGGGTGTGGGCGGAGATGGACGAGGCGTTCCGCGCCTTCATGACCAAATGGAAGGCGGAGCAGGAGGCCGCCGCCCAAAAAGACTGATCCAAGAAAGACTGACCCCAGAAGGACGGGCTGGGCGCCTTTGACCCGGCAGAGTCGGCGCCCATACCGGCAAAAGCTGCCGGTCAGGCCGCGACCTTGACCGTCGCGGCGGATGAGGCGGCGGCGGTCGACGCCGAGGTCACGGTGTTGACCAGACCGCCCGGCGTCGATTCCGACCCGACGACGCGGCCCAGCCCCAGACCAAAGCCGACGCTGACCCCGGCGTCGGCGGCCTGGTCGGTGCGCACCGGCTCGTCGCGCATGCGGCGGTGCTCCTTGTCGCGCGGGCGGGTCTGCTTGCCGTTGGCGCCGTCCACCTCGTCGGGGGTTTCCAGCGCGTTCAACGCCAAGACCTGATAGATCGACAGCGGCGTGCCGTTCAGCGCCTTGCTGGGCATCATCGGCACCTGGGTGGTGAAGCCGTCGGTCATGTCCTGCTTGCGCACCGCGTCGGTCGCGGCCTGGGCCGGGGCGAATTTGGCGACCGGGTTTTCCGAGAATTTCGAGGCGAAGCGGTCGTAAATCTCCTTCAACGACTTGCCCTTGCCCGTTTCCTTGTCGGTGAAGACGTTTTTGTTGGCCGCCGCCGCCTCTGGGAACAGATCGCGGGCGGAGCGGTTGGGATTCTCCTGCATCGCGTTGAGGAATTTGGAGGCGCCGCCCGCGCCCAGGAAATGCGCCATGTAGAGTTCGGTCGAGCCAATGTTGCCGTTCACCGTCTCTTCCAGATAATCCTTGTTGTCCTTGGTGAAGGCCGCCGCCATCAGGGCTGACGTGTTGGGATCCTTGCGCAAATCCAGGATCTCCTGCTTCATCGCAGGGTCGGCGACGTAAGGGCGTCCGTCGCTGCGGGTTTGGATGGCGTTGGCGTATTTGCCAAGGCCATACTCCGCGCCATGCTCCTTCATCGTCTGCAACCAGGTGCTGTCGATGAACTGGTACAGCCCGGTCGCCGAGGAGGAGGAGGACTTTACGTCCGTGCGATAGCCGCTCTCCACGGCAGCTTTTTCCATCAGATAGGAAAAATCGACCCCCGTCTTGGCGCTGGCGTTGCGCACCGCCGCCTCCACATTGGCCGGGCCGCGCGGGGCGTTGGCGGCCTGAGCGGCTTGGGCGGCGGCGGCGTTGCTGGACAGGCCAAGGGCGGAAGCGTAGGTCATCGGGCGATCCTCTCTCGCGGTCGATGATATCAATGCAGGGAGCGTGCCAATTTCCCGCCCGCCCCCCGCACGCAACCGCTCCGGCTTACAGGGACGCGCCGAACGTCACCGGCACCGGCTGCCACCAACTGTCCGTGACCCCGGAACCCTGATTGCTGATGCTCCACAGCGACAGGTTCGGACCAGGGCCGGGGTTGTTGTTGTTGGTCAACCACACCGACACGCCCGTGGTCTGCGGGCCGGGCGCGCAGGCCAGGCAATAGCCGCCCATCACGGTGGGAACCGGGAACCAGACCGAGGGCGTGCTGGACGACGGCGCGGCGGCGAGGGTGACATGGGCGGTCGCCGTGTCGCCGTTCAGGAAGCGCGCGCCGGTGTGGGTGGACAGCGAAATCAGATAAATCCCGGCCAGGGTCTGGCCGTTGTAGGTCGCGGTCTGCCCGGCGTCGGCCACCTGCCAATAGGCGCCGTTCGCCGCGCCCGACGTGGAGGACGCCATGGTCAGAGCGCCGGTCGACGGTTGAGCGACCAGGATCGACGACAGGTTTGATCCCGCCGTCAAGGATTGCAGAAGGATTTGCGAACCCGGCACGAACCCGGTGGTCACAGAGCTGGTCATGTCCGATTTCTCCTGACGAAACTGTGGGATGCGCGTTTCCGGCTACGCCTTTTGCGGGAAAATCCCGTGGCGGTCTCGGTAGAAACAAGCGTCGCTTTTGCAATTTCAGTTCGTCAAATGATTGTTTTAGTCAATTATAGTTATACATACGCAGGCGTTCCACCAAGGGGCGGGTTTGCCGCGCCGCGCGGCTTGCCGCCGGACGATCCCCGGCATAGCCTTCGCGTCAATCGTGACCAGACGCCGCGTCAACAGCGCCCCTCGCCAAACGCCATGCGATGCTGTATGTTGACGTATACGTCAATTAATCAACGCCACCAAATCAACACCCTGGGAGGCCGCGCCGCCATGAGTTCCTACACCGCTCCGGTCGATGATCTGCGCTTTGTCCTGAATCATGTGGTCGGGCTGGACGCCATCGCCGCTCTGCCGCATTGCGAATCGGCGGCCCCCGATCTGGTGGACGCGATTTTGGAAGAGGCCGGGAAATTCTCCTCCGGCGTGCTGGCCCCGCTGAACCGGGTGGGCGACAAGGAAGGCTCGCGTCTGGAAAACGGCGTCGTCCGCACCCCCGCCGGCTGGAAGGAGGCTTACAGCCAGTTCGCCGAGGCCGGGTGGAACAGCCTGCCGTTCGAGCCGGAGCATGGCGGCCAGGGCCTGCCCTGGACCGTCGCCTTCGCGGTGAACGAGATGTGGCAGTCGTCCAACCTCTCCTTTGGCCTGTGCCCGCTGCTGAATCAGGGCGCCGTCGATCTGCTGACCGAACACGCCAGCGCCGAGCAAAAGGCGCTCTATTTGCCCAAGATGATTTCGGGCGAGTGGACCGGCACGATGAATTTGACGGAGCCGCAGGCCGGATCCGACCTCGCCGCCGTCCGAACCCGCGCGGTGCGGGCCGAAAATGGGACCTACCGCATCACCGGCCAGAAGATCTTCATCACCTATGGCGAGCATGACCTGACGGACAACATCATCCATCTGGTGCTGGCCCGCCTGCCCGACGCCCCCGCCGGGATCAAGGGCATCAGCCTGTTCATCGTGCCGAAATTCCTGCCCAACGCCGATGGAACGCCGGGCCGCCGCAACGATCTGCGCTGCGCCAGCCTGGAGCACAAGCTGGGCATCATGGCCAGCCCGACCGCCGTCATGGCCTATGGCGACGAGGACGGGGCCGTCGGCTTCCTGGTCGGCCAGGAAAATCGCGGCATCGAATACATGTTCACCATGATGAACAACGCCCGCCTGGGCGTCGGCATCCAGGGCGTGGCGGTGGCCGAACGCGCCTACCAGCAGGCCCGCGATTACGCCAAGGCGCGGGTGCAAAGCAAGGATCTGGCCGACGCCAAGGGTTCGGCGGTGTCGATCATCAAGCACCCCGACGTCCGCCGCATGCTGCTGGACATGCGCGCCAAGACGGAGGCCGCGCGCGCCCTGGCGCTTTACGCCGGAACCCAGCTTGACGCCGCCCGCCACCACCCGGACGAGGCCGCGCGCGCGGCGGCCACCGCGCGGGTGGACGTGCTGACCCCCATCGTCAAGGCGTGGTCCACCGACATCGGTTGCGACGTGGCGTCCACCGGCGTGCAGATCCATGGCGGCATGGGCTTCATCGAGGAAACCGGCGCCGCCCAGCATTACCGCGACGCCCGCATCACCCCGATTTACGAGGGCACCAACGGCATCCACGCCAACGATCTGGCTTTCCGCAAGACCGGGCGCGACAAGGGCGCCTCGGCCAAGGCCTTCATCGCCGAGATGCGGGCGACGGCGGACTCCCTGGCCTCCGTCCCCGGCGACGACGTCGCGGTGATCCGGGCGGAGCTGTCGGCGGGTCTGGACGCGCTGGATACAGCGGTCGATTGGATCGTCGCCACCCAGGCCGAAGGCGACCTGCGCGGGGCCGCCGCCGGGGCGGTGGCCTATCTGAAGCTGTGGGGCAACGTGGCGGGCGGCTGGATGCTGGCCCGTTCGGCGGTCGCCGCGCTGGACGGCCTGCGCGCCCCCGGCGCCAACGCCCCCTTCCTGGAAACCAAGCTGATCGTCGCGCGTTTCTACGCCGAACAGATCCTGGCCCCGTCCCCCGCCCTGCTGCCGACCATCCGCAGCGCCCGCAACACCGTGATGGCGCTGAGCGAAGACCAGTTCTGACCACCGCAAATCCCTCTCCTCCCCTCGGGGGGGAGAGGGATCGCGTCAGGGCGCTGGCCGCGAAAGGGAAGCCAGCCGTTGGTTGAACGCGGCGGTCACAGCGTCGGGCGGCATATCCCCTGCCGTCAGAGCGGCCTCCGAACAGGGCGCTTGGAACTTTGCCCATTGCCGATCAAACGAATTTCCCGGACGCCAGACATAGACCGCCGTCTCGTTGCCCACATACCAACCGACCAGAATCTTGTCGGCCAAACGACGGTAAAAAGTGTCCTCGAAATTGCGCAGCGGGGGAAAGCCGCCGATGCGCGCGTGGGCGGCGCGGCGGATCGCGAAGGGGCCGATGGCGGCGGCGGAGATCGCCGGGATCCAACTTGGGTCGATGGGGCGGCTTGTGGTGAAGCGGGTGCAGACAAAATCAATGTTCGGCCGCTGGCCGAAGGCTCCGGCGCACACCGCCAGATGAGACGGCAGATATTGATCGTCGGCGTCCAGAAAGCACAGGATGTCTCCCGTCGCCTGAGCCGCCCCGGTGTTGCGGGCGCAGCCAGCCCCCTGGTTTTCCGTGTGATGCAGGACTCGAATCGGCAGGTCGGGCGCGTCGTGGGCCACCGCGATGGCCACGCTGTCGTCGGTGGAGCGATCATCGACGACGATCACGTCGCAGGCGCCGACAGCCCCTCTGTCACGGGCGAAGCGCACCGCCGCGCGGATGCTGGCCAGGGTGTCGCCGATGGTGTCGGCGGCGTTGTAGGCGGGCACGACGATGGTGAAGGAAAGCGACGCGGTCATGAAGGCTGCACTCTCGGTCCTGTTTGACGGATGCGTTGTTCCACAACCGAACACCGGCGTCGCGAACGAACCCCATCCGGTCGGATTATAGAACCCGCCGGCATCACCTCCAACGGCGATTTCAGAGCGCCGCCATCAACGCGCTGCGGCTGACCGGCCCGATTGGCCGCTGGTTCAACCGCGTCGCCGCCTTTTGATTCCTCACCCCAACGGCGCGCGCGCGAACCAGACGCTGAGAAAGCGGATGCAAGCGCGCAGCCGCCCGGACTGGTCGAGCCGTTGGGCGTAGAGCGCCGTCACGTCGGCGTCCTGCCGATAGGCGGGCAGCACATGCGTCAGCCGCCCGGCGCGCAAATCCGCCGCCACGTCCCAAATCGAGCGCAAAAACACCCCATGCCCGTCCACGCCCCACTGATGGACGACCTCGCCGTTGTTGGACGACAGGCCGGGCGGCGGCCTGACGCTCTCCACCCCGTTCGGCCCGCTCAAGCGCCAAACGCCGGACTGGTCGCGCTCGCGGATCACGATGCAGCGGTGGCGCGTCAAATCCGCCAGCGTGTCCGGCGCGCCCGCCGCCGCCAGATAGGACGGAGCGGCGCACAGCACCCGCCAATTGCGCGCCAGCGGCTTTGACAGCAGGTTCGGTTCGTGGACGCCGCCGACGCGGATGTCGACGTCGAAACCCTCCCCCACAATGTCCACCGGGCGATCCAGCAACTCCAGTTGGACGCCCAATTCGGGATGGACGCGCATCAGCTCCGACAAGGCCGGGGCCAGCCGGTTGCGGCCAAAGCCGGTGCTGCTGGCGATGCGCAGGACGCCGCGCGGCTGGTCGTGCGCCTTCATGATGACGTCCTGCATCTGGCCGACATCGTCCAGGATCTTCACCGACCATTGATGCAGGGTTTCGCCGTCGTCGGTCAGGCTGACGGCGCGGGTGGTGCGGTGGAACAGCCGGGTTTCCATCGCCGCCTCCAGAATCGCCACCCGTTTGCTGACCAGCGCGGGCGACACCCCCAGCGCGCGCGCCGCCGCCGCGAAACTGCCCGCGCGGATGATTTGGCAGAACAGATCCATGTCCTGCAACGTCAGCCGATTGTTCACGATACGTGAACTCCTTCTTCAGAAATCAGCCAATTGTGAACCAAAAACCGTTGCGGATACCATCAATCCATCCACCAAGGGAGGCATGGAGTGCCGCAACACACAATCGCGGTCATCCCCGGCGACGGCATCGGCGTCGAGGTGATGATCGAGGGCGTCCGCGTGGCCAAGGCCGCCGCCGCCAAACACGGGATCGAGCTGGTTTTTGAAGAGTTTGACTGGTCGTGCGCCGCCTATTACCAGCGCCACGGCAAGATGCTGCCCGACGATTGGTTCGAGCGGCTGAAGCCGTTCGACGCCATCCTGTTCGGCGCGGTCGGCTGGCCGGAGGTGGTGCCGGACCATATTTCGCTGTGGGGGTCGCTGCTCCAGTTCCGCCGGGGTTTTGACCAGTACGTCAACCTGCGCCCGGTGCGGTTGATGGAGGGGGTTCCGTCGCCGCTGGCCAACCGCAAGCCGGGCGACATCGACATGATGATCGTCCGGGAAAACACCGAGGGCGAATATTCCTCGGTCGGCGGGCGGATGTTCGAGGGGACCGACCGCGAATGCGTGATGCAGCAGTCGATCTTCACCCGCAAGGGGGTGGATCGGATTTTGACCTACGCCTTTGATCTGGCCCGGACGCGGGCGCGCAAGCACGTCACCTCCGCCACCAAATCCAACGGCATCGCCGTCAGCATGCCCTATTGGGACGAGCGGACGGAAGCGGTGGCGGCGGCCTATCCCGATGTGACGTGGGACAAGCAGCACATCGACATTCTGGCCGCGCGCTTCGTCCTGCACGCCGACCGCTTCGACGTGGTCGTCGCCTCCAATCTGTTCGGCGACATCCTGTCGGACCTTGGCCCGGCCTGCGCCGGGACCATCGGCATCGCGCCGTCGGCCAATCTGAACCCCGAACGGGCCTTCCCGTCGCTGTTCGAGCCGGTGCACGGCTCCGCCCCCGACATTGCGGGGAAGAACATCGCCAACCCGATCGGCATGATCTGGTCGGCGGCGATGATGCTGGATTTCCTGGGCGACGGGACCGGGGCGCACCGCGCCGCGCACGACGACATCCTGCGCGCCATCGAAACCACCCTGCGCGACGGCCCGCGCACCCGCGACCTGACCGGAACCGCCACCACCACCGAGGTCGGGGCCGCCATCGCCGCGCGGATCGCCTGACGCCACACCACAACAAACAGGGAGGACAACGCCATGACCAGCAAGGCCATGACCAAGAACCGCTTTTTCGCCGCGCTCCTGACCGGGGCGCTGCTGCTGGGCGGGAGCGTCGCAGCGTGGGCGCAGACGACGCCGATCATCATCAAGTTCAGCCATGTGGTGGCGGCGGACGCGCCCAAGGGCAAGGCCGCCCTTCAGTTCAAAAAACTGGTGGAGGAGCGATCCAACGGGCGGGTGAAGGTGGAGGTCTACCCCAACAGCCAGCTCTACAAGGACAAGGAGGAGTTGGAGGCCCTGCAACTGGGCGCGGTGCAGATGCTGGCCCCGACCATCAGCAAATTCGGCCCGCTGGGCGTGAAGGAGTTCGAGGTGCTCGACCTGCCCTATCTGTTCAAGGACATGGCCGAAGCCAAAAAGATCACCCAGGGGCCGGTCGGGCGCGACCTGCTGGCCAAGCTGGAGCCGAAGGGCATCGTCGGGCTGGCCTTTTGGGACAACTCGTTCAAGCAGATGACGGCGAACACGCCGATGAGGACGCCCGCCGATTTCAAAGGGTTGAAGCTGCGCATCCAGTCGTCCAAAGTCCTGGACGCGCAAATGCGCCAGATCGGCGCGTTGCCGCAGGTCATGGCCTTTTCCGAAGTCTATCAGGCCCTGCAAACCGGCGTGGTCGATGGGCAGGAAAACCCGATCACCAACATCTACACCCAGAAATTCCACGAGGTGCAAAAGCACATGACGCTGACCAACCACGGCTATCACGCCTATGTGGTCATCGCCAACAAGAAGTTCTGGAGCGAGTTGCCCGCTGACATTCAGGGCGTCTTGAACAACGCCATGGCCGAATCCTCCGCTTACTTCACCGATCTGGCGGCCAAGGACGACCTTGAGGCGCTGGAGGCCATCCGCCAATCCGGCAAAACCGCCATCCACACCCCCACCACCGAAGAAATGGCCGCCCTGCGCGCCGCCTTTCTGCCGGTCCACGACAAAATGAAGGACCGCTACGGCGACGCCGTGTTGACCGCGATCAACCGCGCCCTGGGCCGCTGATTCTGTCCAGCGGGAAGAGGGGCCGGACCTGGGGCGAATGGAACGTTTGAAACGCTGTGAAACAGTTTTCGGAGCTGGTGGACCGCTGGTGGACCGCCCCCCAATTTTGAGATTCTGCTAAAGTGTTGCGGCGGACGGACGCGGTGAACAGGACGGAAAAGCGGTCGTCGGCGAGCATGGGGAACTCCGGGCGGATATAGGGTATAATTCCTATATCGCCCGCGCGTCCCGAGCAACGATCCGCCAAAAATCCAGGCGTCCGCCACCCAGTCCCACACGCCGTTTCCCCTCTCCCCCCGGGGAGAGGGTCAGGGTGAGGGGGAACCCCCGCGTCCACTCGCGGGACAAACCTTGATGTTCCACGCCCGCAAGCGGGAGAACCCTGGCTTCTCCTCTCCCGCTTCGGGAGAGGGTGGCGCGCGGTGCCGGGTGAGGGGTTCGCGCATCCCGCAACATTCTGCCCCGCATCCCCCTCACCCATCCTCTCCCCGGGGGGAGAGGGGTTTTCTGGGGGGATTGGGCGCAAGGGCGCGAAACACGCGGCGCTTGTTGTTCCATCCATCCACATGGCACGATGCGCGCAGCCACAGCCGAAAACGCGCGTCACCATGCCGGAGTCTCTTCTCACCTTCGCTCAATCGCTTTGGTCGGCGCTGAACGCTGGGCCGGAGGTCGCCGCCGCGCTGCTGGCGGTGGGAAACGTCACGGGCAGCGGCCCGGCCAGCCTTGCGGTGGGCGGCGACGCGAACCACAGCACGCTCACCACCACCATCCACAACCACGGCCCGACCCCCGAACAGATCGCCGCCATTTTCGCCGGGATCCGCGACCTGTCCCCAGCCTCGGAGGCGCAAGCCGCCGCCGCGCTGTACGGCACGCTGAGCCGGGCGGCGCTGTCGTCCTTCTTCGCCATTCTGCGCGAACAGGAGGTTCCCCCCGAACAGCTCCCGGCCAAGCTGGCCGAAATCGCCCTGCGCCACCGCGAGGCGCTGGAGCGTCTGGACGCCCTGCGACTCGATTCGCCGGACGACCCGCAACGCCTGTCCGACGCCCGCGCCGCCATCGAACAGGGCGAATACGACCGCGCCGACCAACTCCTCGCCGCCATCGAAGAGGAGCAAGCCGCCGCCCACGCCAAGGCGCAAGCCAACGCCGACGCCCTCGCCCGCCGCCAAGCCGCCACCCGCGCCGAACGCGCGCGGTTGAGCGCCCTGCGTTTCGACCACCGCGCCGCCGCCGACCATTTCCTCGCCGCCGCCAATTTGCTGCCAGTTGGCGACACGGAGGCGCGCAGTGATTACCTCACCTCCTCCGCCGATGCCCTTCGGCAGCATGGCGATGAGCGCGGCGACAACAACGCTCTGCACGCTGCCATCACCCGCTTCCGTGAGGCTTTACCACCGCGCGACCGTTACCCTATCCTGTGGGCGCGCGTTCAGAACAATCTCGGAAACGCTCTATCAATCATCGGAGAGCGCGAGGGCAACAACGCTCACCTGCGGCAGGCCGTAGACGCCTACACAAAAGCTTTGCTCGAATGGACTCGTGATCGCGCTCCCCTTGATTGGGCTCTGACGAAGAACAATATGGGAAATGCCTTGCAGATCCTCGGGCAACGTGAGGACGACTGCACACAGTTGCGACAGGCTATAGACGCTTACACAAATGCCTTGCTCGAACGAACACGCGACCGTGCTCCCCTCGAATGGGCCGCAACTCAGAACAATCTTGGAAACGCCCACTCAATCCTTGGAACGCGCGAGAACGACAGTACGCGGTTACAGCAGGCTGTGGACGCCTACAGGAACGCCTTGCTCGAACGAACACGCGCCCGTGCTCCCCTTGAATGGGCCACAACGCAGAACAACCTCGGAAACGTTCTCCAAACTCTCGGACAACGCGAAAATGGTAGCGAACGGCTGCAACAAGCCGTGGACGCCTACTCAGATGCCTTGCTCGAACGAACACGTGACCGCGTTCCCCTCAATTGGGCCATGACCCAGAACAATCTCGGAGGCGTTCTCTCAATCCTCGGGAAACGCGAGGATGACAGCACACGGCTGCAACAAGCTGTGGACGCCTTCCAAAATGCCCTGCTTGAACGAACACGCGACCGTGTTCCTTTCAACTGGGCCGGAACGCAAACCAACATAGGCATCGCCTTGCAAGCCTTGGCCGAATTGACCCGTAACATAGACACCGCCAAGCAAGCCGTCACCGCCCACGAGGCGGCCCTGGAGATGTTCACCCGCCTGAACACCCCCTATTACATCACCCTCACGTCCAACAACCTCGCCCGCGCCCGCGCCACCCTCGCCAAGCTCGAAGGCGGCGCGGACTCGCCCCCTCACCAGTAACGCATCGCCGCCGCGTACAGCCCGCGCAGATCCTCGTCGGACACCGGGCGGGGGGCGATGGTCAGCAGGCGTTGTTGGGCGGACGCGCCCGTCACCAGACCGGGAATGTCGGCCTCGCCATAGCCCAGCGCCGACAGGCCGTTCGGCAGGCCGGTGGCGCGCATCATGGCGATCAGGCGGGTGGCGAGCAGGTCGCCGCCATCCTCCGGGCTGGCCCCGCGCGTGTCGGCCCCCAGCGCTTCGGCGGCGCGGAGATGGGCGGCGGGGGCGGCGGGGCCGGTGAAGCGGAAGGCGGCGGGGGCGTTCAGCACCACCGAAACACCGTGCGGCACCATCGGGTCCACCGCCTCGTAACCCGTGGCGGTGAAGCTGTGATTCATCCCGGCCACCGAATAGGACATGGCGTGCGGGATGTGAACGCCCGCGTTGCCGAAGGCCAGACCGGCCAGCGTCGCCGCGAACATCAGGGCGTCGCGCGCCTCGGCGTCGGTGGGGTCGTTGACGGCGCGCTCCAGCCAGAGGCCGCCCAGCCGGATCGCCTGAAGGCTGCCAATGTCCGACCAGGGATTCGCCCCCTGATAGGGCGGGCGCAGGGAGGCGTTCTCCGGCCGGGGGCGGGAGCGGTAGGGCCGCGCCGTGTGGCTTTCAATCGCGTGGGTCAGCACGTCGAATCCCGTCGCGGCGATGGCGCCGGGGGGCAGGCTGTCAATGGTGCGCGGATCGACCACCGCCAGCGTCGGGCGCAAATGGCGGGAGGAAATGCCGGTCTTCACCTGTTTTTCCACATGGTCGAAGATCGCCACGCCGGTGGTTTCGCTGCCGGTGCCGCAGGTGGTCGGGCAGGCGATGTGCGGTTTGACCGGGCCGGGGACCGGGCGGCCCTCCCCCAACGGCTTGTTGACGTAGGCCAGAAACTCCGCCGGGTGGGTGGCGTAGAGGTTGGCCGCCTTGGCGGTGTCGATCACCGACCCGCCGCCGATGGAGACGTAGCCGTCGAAAGCGCCGTCGGCGGCGAAGGCGGCGGCCTCCAGAAAGGACGCGCTGGTCGGCTCCACCCGGCAGGCGTCGAACACCGCCACGTCCAGCCCGGCGGCCTTCAAGGAGGCCAGACCCGCCGCGAAGGGGGCGGTCGCCGCCACGCGCGGATCGGTGAACAGCGCCACCCGCCGCATGCCCAACGCCTGGGCGTCGCCGCCCAATTCGGCCAGCATGCCGGGGCCGAACTTCATGCGCGCGGCCTCGACGGTGAAGCCGACCTCGCCGTTCGGGTCGATGGGGTAAGCGTCGGGTGCCGGGGCCATCGCGGATGCTCCTGTCTTGCGCCAAGCGGGTCTTGCCGCCCGGCCAAAGGGGAGCGCGCCGCCGCGCCGCTGTCAATGCGTCTGTTCGTCCACCGGATTGTCAGCCTCCGCCGCGACTGGCGCCGCCACCGACGGCCCGCGCAGGCGCTGGTAGAGGAAACCGACGCCGACCAGACAAACCCCCAAGCCAAGGAAGGAGGCGACGCGGTACAGGCCGGTCAGCCCCTCCATGTCGCTGACGAACACCTTGGCGACCACGGCCAGCAGCAGGGCGAGGCCGACATGGCGCATGCCGCCCCAACCAAAGCGCAGCGCCGCGACCAGCAGCAGCACCGCCACAATCAGGAAGGCGGCGGAATAGCTGTACCATTCGGCGTCCGACAGGCCACCGCCCGACAGCACCGGCCCCTGGAAGACGCGGCGGATCTCAAGGGCCAGATTGGCCGCCAGCAGCGCGCCGACCAGCGCCGACGCCGCCCGGCGCAGCTCCGCCGAGGTCAGCGGATCGACCCAGAGAATCAGCGTCATCAGCGCGGCGGGCGCGCCATAGGCCAGCAGCAGGCGGTTGACCAGCAGCCAATCGCCCACCGATTCGCCGCTCCACAACGGGTTGAAACCGCCCAGATGGACGACCAGCGCCATCCCCGCCGCCAGCGCCAGCAGCAGACGCCGCCCCCAACGCGCCACCGGGCGCAGGCTCCAGCGCCGATCCACCGTCAGCAGCAGCGCCAAGCCCAGCCAGGACAGGGTGTGCAGCGACGCCTCGACCAAAGTTGACGGCCGGTCGGTCAGGTCGGCGACCATCCAACGATGGACCGCCAGCGACGCCAGCAGGGTGGTGAAGACCAGCGCCCCGGCCTCCAGCACCATCACCGTCAGATCGTCGGCCTTGTCGTCCGGGGCCTGCCGCATCCAGCGCGCCGCCGCCAGAAAGCCCAAGGCGGGCAGACCATAGCCGTAGACGATCCAGGCGACGCCCTTGTACTCCAGCACCAGCGGGTTGAACGCCAGCCGGACCAGCACGACCAAAGCGACCAGAAAGGCGACGCGGCGCAGCTCGCGCAGGGTGAAATGACGCTCCAGCCACGCCAGGACCGGCACTTGCGCGGCCAACGCCACCGTCAGCCAGGCGTCGCGCAGGATCATCGTCGCGCCCAGCGTCATCGCCCCGACGGCCCCCGCCGCCAGCGCCGCCAGCGCCAGATCGACGTCCGCCCGCGCGCCGCGCTGGCGGGCCAGGGGCGTGACGGCGGCGACCAGCAGCGCCGCCAAGGCGACGGCGGCGGCGGGCCATTCCACCGCCGAACGGTCGGGCCAAAGCAGCTCGTAGAGAAGCGCCAGCAAGGCCAGCGGCAACAAGGCCGACAGCGACGCCCACAACGCGACCCGTCGCCCGCCCAGCATGGCGAGGAAGCCGCCGACGCCGAACAGACCGGCGAAGCCCGCCGTGATCCACAAGGCGCGGCGCACCGAATCCGCCAAAGCCGCCGGAACCCCCGCGACCAACGGACGGCCATCGGGGCCGAGGGGAAGCGTCGGCGGCGGCAGGGGCGGCAGTTCCCACGGCAGCAGCGCCACGCCGACGGCCAACCCGGCGATCCAGCCCAACCCGGCCAACCGCTCCACCCGCCGCCCGGCGACCAGCCCGCCCAGCGCGAACAGGGCCAGCGTGGCGAGCGCCGCGTCGCCATGGCCGTCCGTCCACACCAAATCCACCATCAGAACGGCGAACACCCGCGCCGCCGTCATCGCCAGCCGGTCCAGCGGGTGACGGCGGCGACGCCCCAGCCACGCGGGCAAGGCGGCGCGCCAGCCGACGGCGGGCGGCGGCGGCTCCACCGGCTCCGCGTCGATCCAACGGCTGAGCAAAGCGGGCGTCAGGAACAGCGCGGCGGACAGCGTCACATACAGCCCGACCACCAATGGATCGTCGTAGCGCCCCCGGTCATCAACCCATGTCTGAAACAGCCACAGGGCGGGCCAGCCCGCCGCGCCGATCAGCGTCCCCCAGCCCAGCCAGCGCCATTCGCGCCACAGCACCAGCGCCACGCCCGCCGCGTTCAGCGCCAGCAGATAGGGGAACAGCCCCCAGGCCATCGGGTCGCCCGACGACACCAGAATCGGCGTGGCGAATCCAGCCAGCAGCCCCAGCGCGGCGATGAACGGCCCTTGCAGCAGCGACAGCGCCACGCCGCTCAAGGACAGCGCCGCCAGCAGGGCGAAGGCGACCAGCGGATCGAACAGGCCGAACAGGGCGTAACCGCCGTACACGCTGGCGAAGGCGGCGAACAGACCGGCGCCGGTCAAGGCCATCGGCACATAATCGGGGCGAAGCGCGGCGAAGGCGCGCTGCGTCGGCTGGCGGCGCAACCACTCGCCGCCGACGATCAAGCCGGCCCCGCTCAGCAGCCCCAGCGCCACGCGGACGCCCGGCCCCAGCCAACCATGCTCGACCGACAGCTTGATGAAAAAGGCGGCGGCCAAGGCCATCGTCGCCCCGCCCAGCCAGATCAACCAGCGCGAGGCCAGCGATTCCTCCAGGTCGCGCCACAGCGGACGGGCGGGCGGCGCCGGAGTTTCCGGCGGCGGCGGCGGTTCTGGCGGGGCCTCGTCGGCCAGTGGGGCGGCGGTCGCGACGTCTTCGGCGACAGGCGGCAGGGCGGCGGCGGGTTCCGGGGCAAGGTCGGGGGCAAGGTTGGCGACGACGGGCGTCGCTCCGGCTTGCGCCGACAGGCGGGCCACGGTCTGCCGCAAGTCGTCGATGGCCTTGTCCTGATCCCGCAGCCGACGGTCCATGCGGAGAACGACGAAGCCGATCACCAGAAGCAGCGCAAACAATTCCATCGTGACGCCGCCCCATCGCCGGTTCAACCGCCGATCAGGATAGCCTCACGCCGCGCGCTTGTCTTGGGTCTGAGGCCGCGATCAAGGACCGCGCAGCGTCCGCCACAGGCAGACCGCGCCGTAATAGCCGGACGAGGCCAGCCACAGGCCGAACAGCCAGCCGGGCCGGTCGGGCGACAGCACCACCAGCGCGCCGCAGCACAGCAGCCACACCGTGGTGACGCCGATGTTCAGCGGCATCAGGGCTTTGACGCGGAACGGGTGCAGGAACTTCATCGTCGTGAAGGTCAGCAGCCCCAGCGCCAGCACCACCGCCGCGTTGATCCAGGGATCGAGGTTCAGCAGCCAGAGATACAGCGCCACCACGTTCCAGATCGCCGGAAAGCCGACGAAATAATTGTCGCCGCTCTTCATTTGCACGTTGGCGAAGCAATAGAGCGAGGTCAGCAGCACCCAGGCGGCCAGCGCGATGCTGACAAGCCCCTCCGGCAGCAGCCCGAAGCGGTGCATGAACACCGCCGGGACGACGACGTAGGTGAGATAGTCGATCACCAGATCCAGAACCGACCCGTCGATTCCCGGCAGCACCTGCTTGACCGAGGCGCGGCGGGCCAGCGTGCCGTCCACGCCATCGACCACCAGCGCCACGCCCAGCCACGCCAAACACAGCTTGGCGTCGCCCGCCGCCGTCGCCAACAGCCCCAACAGGCCCAACACCGCCCCGCTGGCGGTGAAGACATGGACGCCCCAGGCCGACAGGCGGTGGGTGATTCCGTAGGCACTCATGCGGGGATTCCGTTTCGGCGGGCGGTCAAGATCGGGAGCAAGGCGGTTTTTTGACACAGACGCGCCCAGTAAAACACAGATTTATGGCGCTGCGGAATCCCCCACGCCGCAGACCCCAGGGTTATCGCCTTTGGCGTCGAATTTCCCTCTCCCTCTGGGAGAGGGAAGGGGCCTGCCGCGAAGCGGTGGGAAGGGTGAGGGGTGATCCAAGGAACCATGCGGTTTTGGCCTTTTGGGCAACCCCTCACCCTCCCCACTTCGTGGGTCCCCTCCCTCTCCCGGAACGGGAGAGGGCGATGATCGCCAAATGCGTGCGCCAGCAGGGCAGCGCGCCGGTCAGGCCGTTCCGGCCAGCGCCTCGGGCGTCGGCCCGCCGGTCGCCCAATCGAGCAGTTCCACCGTGTGGACCACCCGCAGCGTGGCCGACGGCGCGGCCCCCGCCGCGATTTGGGCGATGCAGCCCAGATTGCCCGCCGCCACGATCGCCGCGCCCGTGCTGGCGATGGCGGCGATTTTGCGGGCGCGCAACTCGTCGGCCAGATCGGGTTGCAGCAGGTTGTAGGTGCCCGCCGACCCGCAGCAGAGATGCCCGTCGGGGATCTCCTTCACCGCGAATCCGGCGGCGCGCAGCAGGGCGCGCGGCGGCTCCTTCAGCTTTTGCCCATGCTGCATCGAACAGGCGGAGTGGTAGGCCACCGCCTGCCCGGTGGCGATCACCGGCGCGATCAACCCCACGTCCGCCAACAGTTCGGTGACGTCGCGCGCCAGCCCGGCAATGTGCGCGGCCTTGGCGGCGTAGGCCGGATCGTCGCGGAACAGATGGCCGTAATCCTTCACGCTGGTGCCGCAGCCCGAGGCGTTGACGATGACGGCGTCCAGCCCCTCCCCCGCGACCTCGGCGATCCAGGCGTCGATGGTCGCCTTGGCCTGTTCGCGCGCCATCGCCTCCTTGCCCATGTGATGGGTCAGCGCCCCGCAGCAGTCAGCCCCGCGCGCCACCACCACCTCGACCCCATGGCGGGTCAGCAGACGGATGGTCGCCTCGTTGATCGACGGGGCCAGCGCCCGTTGCGCGCAGCCCAGCAGCAACGCCACCCGCTTGCGCCGGGTTCCCTGCGCCGGATGGACGCCGGGCCGGTCGCTGGCGCTGGGGTTGGGGACGGTGGCCGGGGTCAGCGCCAGCATGGCGCGCAGCCGCTTGGGCAGCAGGGCGCGGAAGGGCCGCGCTGCGGAAGCGCCCAGCATCGCCACCCGCAGCGCGCCGGGGTTGGTCAGCAGCCGGGCCAGCAACGCCCGAGTCGCCCGGTCGGCCAGCGGGCGGCGGTGGGTGTGTTCGATGTGGGCGCGGGCGTGATCGACCAGATGCATGTAATGGACGCCCGACGGGCAGGTGGTCATGCAGGACAGGCAGGACAGGCAGCGGTCGAGATGCTTGACCGTCGAATCGGGCGGCGGTCCGCCCTTTTCCAGCATGTCCTTGATCTGATAGATGCGCCCACGCGGGCTGTCCAACTCGTCGCCCAGGATGGTGTAGGTCGGGCAGGTCGCGGTGCAGAAGCCGCAATGGACGCAGGCCCGCAGAATCGCTTCGGACTCGCGGATCGCCGGGTCGGCCAGTTGGGCCAGCGTGAAGTTGGTTTGCATCGCCGCCGTCTCCTCACACGCCCGCGTAGAGGCGACCGGGGTTCAACACCCCCTTGGGATCGAAGCTGTCCTTGACCCGGCGGGTCAGCGCCATCAACGGATCGGGCAGCGGTTGAAACACGTCCGTCGCGGCGCGGACGTCGTCCGGCGCGCGGACCAGGGTGGCGTGCCCCTGCGCGCCGACCGCGCGGCGGATGGCGGCGACCGAATCGGGCGGCGCGGTCAGCCAGACCAGCCCACCGCCCCAATCATAAAAGGCCTCCACCGCCAGCGTTCGCCGAATCGCCGCGACCACCGAGGGGCCGGAGGCGGGGGGGACGGAGAGTTTCCACAAATGGGGGGTGTCGCCCCCATTGCCTCCTATGCCCCCTCCCCAACCCTCCCCCGCTGGCGCGGGAGAGGGAGTCAGGCGCGTGTCCAGATCGGCCCCCTCTCCCGCCGAAGGCGGGGGAGGGTTGGGGAGGGGGCCAGGGCGACCAGCGCCAAAACCGCCCCCATCCCCCACGCCCCCCAAGCACCCCACGTCGCGAATCTCGCGCCACGCCGCCCGCGACTCGGGCGCGTCCAGCACGGCGTCGGCGCGCAACTCCGCGCGCAGCGCGGCGACCCGCGCGGCGACGGACGGGCCGAAGCCTTCCAGCCGCACCAACGTCACCGCCCCGCCCGCCCGCGCCAGCGCCGACACGGCCGAGCGCGCCGCCAAGCCGTCAGGCAGATGCGCCGCGCCCGACACGTCGTAGGGGCTGCGCAGCGCGCGGTCCAGGACGTCGACCGCCGCCGAATCGCCCAGCCCGAACAACAACAGGGTCGCCGTGTCCTCCGGCGCGGGCAGCACCTTCACCGTCAGTTCGGTGAAGGCGGTCAGCGTGCCGAAGGATCCCGCCATCAGCTTGGGCAAATCATAGCCGGTGACGTTCTTCACCACCTTGCCGCCGCCCTTGTAGGCCTCGCCGCGCCCGCTGACTCCGGCCACGCCCAGCGCGTGGTCGCGCGCCGATCCCGCCGAAATCCGCCGGGGACCGGCCAGCCCGCAGGCGATCACCCCGCCCAGCGTGCCGCCGTCCGGCGGTTCAAAGGCCAAATGCTGCGCCCGTTCGGCCAGCAGCGGCAGAATCAGCGCCATCGGCGTTCCCGCCCGCGCCGTCAACACCAATTCCTCCGGCTCATAGGCGACGATTCCCGACAGGCCGGACAGGTCGAGCGCGTGGGTCGTCCGCAGCGGACGGCCCAACCCGCGCCGGGAACCGCTGCCCAAAACCTCCAGCGATTCGCCCGCCGACAACGCCCAGCGCACGGCGTCGACGACCTGCGCGTCGGTGTCCGGCTTCAGAATGGTGATGGTCATGCCGGGTCGCCCCTTCAAAAGCGCGGGATGTCGGGGAAGCGCAGTTCCCCCTGGTGAACGTGCAGGCGCCCAAGCTCGGCGCAGCGGTGCAGGGTGGGAAAGACCTTGCCGGGGTTGAGCAGCCCGTCGGGATCGAAGGCGCATTTCAGCCGCTGCTGCTGCTCCAGATCCGCCGCGTCGAACTGGTCGGTCATCAGGTCGCGCTTTTCCACGCCGACGCCATGCTCGCCGGTCAGCACGCCGCCGACCTCGACGCACAGGCGCAGAATGTCGTTGCCGAAGGACTCGGCGCGCTCCAACTCGCCCGGCTGGTTGGCGTCGTAGAGAATCAGCGGGTGCAGATTGCCGTCCCCGGCGTGGAAGACGTTGGCGACGCGCAGGCCATAGCGCGCCGACAGCTCCGTCATCCGCATCAGAACCTGGGGCAGCGCCTTGCGCGGGATCGTGCCGTCCATGCAATAATAATCGGGGCTGATTCGCCCAACCGCCGGGAAGGCCGCCTTGCGCCCGGCCCAGAAGGCCAAGCGTTCCTCTTCGGAGTTCGAGACGCGGGTGCAGACCGCGCCCTTGTCGGCGGCGATGGCGGCGACCCGCCCGATCAGGTGATCGACCTCCGCCGCCGGGCCGTCCAACTCGACGATCAGCAACGCCTCGACGTCCAACGGGTATCCGGCGTGGACGAAGGCCTCCGCCGCGTGGATGGCCGGGCGATCCATCATCTCCATGCCGCCGGGGATGATTCCCGCCGCGATGATCGCCGCGACGCAATCGCCGCCCTGCTCGCTGGACGGAAAACCGATCAACACCGCCCGCGCCGTCGCCGGTTTGCGCAGGATGCGCACGGTCACTTCGGTGACGACTCCCAACAACCCTTCCGACCCGGTGACGATTCCCATCAGGTCATAGCCGCCCGCCTCCAAATGCTTGCCGCCGAGCCGGACGATGGTTCCGTCCATCAACACCAGCTCCACCCCCAGCACATTGTTGGTGGTCAGCCCGTATTTCAGGCAATGCACCCCGCCGGAATTTTCGGCGACGTTGCCGCCGATGGTGCAGGCGATCTGACTGCTGGGGTCGGGGGCGTAGTAAAAGCCCTCCCCCGCCACCGCGTTGGAAATCCCCAGATTGGTCACGCCCGGCTGAACCACGGCGCAGCGGTTGGCGTAGTCGATGTCCAGGATGCGCTTGAACTTGCCCATCCCCAACAGCACCCCGTCGGCCAGCGGCAAGGCCCCGCCCGACAGCGAGGTTCCCGCCCCGCGCGGCACGACCTTCACCCCCATCTCCTGGCAGGTCTTGAGGATGCGCGAGACTTGATCGACCGTGCTGGGCAGCACGGCGACCAGCGGAAGCTGGCGGTAGGCGGTCAACCCGTCGCATTCATAGGCGCGGAGTTCCGCCTCGTCGACGATCACCCCCTCGCCGGGGACGATGGCGCGCAGCGCCTCGACGATGGCGCGGCGGCGGGCGATCACGCCGCTGTCCGGGACCGGCATCTTCATCGGCGGGCGTCCTTCTGTCCGAAACGGCTGATCCGTCCGTAAGACGTATCATCCGCGCGCGCCGGGACACAAGACGCCGGGACGCAAGACGCTGAAAAGCCGCCCAAAACGCAAGAGCCGCGCCCGAAGGCGCGGCTCTTGCGAGAAACCCGTTGGCGAAGAGGCCGGGGAGTGGTCCCAGGCCGCCCAGCCGGATCAGCCCTGACGGGCCTTGAAACGCGGGTTCTGCTTGTTGATGACGTAGACACGGCCCTTGCGACGGATGACCCGGCAGGCCTTGTGACGCGTCTTCATCGACTTCAGAGAATTGACGATTTTCATGATGATGTTCCTGGACGCTCTGGCGGCTCGATCGAAGGCGCGCACCATAGTGCGGCGTCCCCCACCTGTCAACGCCCGGCTTTGGATGAGTTTCCATCCTTCCGCCAAGATCCGGCGGCCGCTTTTCAGGCTCTTCCGCCCACGCCGCGCCGCCGGGACTTCGGCCAATTCATACGAGGACTCACGAGATCTTGGCCCAGCGCCCAACGATGCGTCAACAGACCGCCGCCGCCTTGCCGCGTGATTCCGGCGGCGGCGTCGATTCTCAAGCCCCCATCCTCCGACCGCCCGCGCGGTCATGCCCTGCCCTCGGCATCAGAGGCGCCCCTGATTGACGGGCGGCGACCCGACGGCAAGCATGGTCATTGCACGCTGCTTGGTGGGGGTTCCATGGTCGCCACACTCCGTTCGTCATTTCCCACGTCGCGGCGCCCGCTGCGGATGTTGGCGCTGGCGCTTGTTCTTCTGGGAATGAGCGCGTTGGCCCGCCCCGCCGTCGCGGAGACCGAACCGGGCCTGACCATGGCGCCAGCGCCGTCAACGCCGACCGCCGCTCCCGTCGTCGCCCCGGCGACCGAACCAACCGCCGATCCCGCCCCTGCCCCGCCCGCCGGGCCGATCAGCGTGAAGACCGGGCTGTTCATCACCCAACTCTATGATTTCGACATGGCCAAGCGCAGCTTCACCGCCACCTTCTGGGCGTGGTTTCTGCACAACGACGAAAAATACAACCCGACCCAGACCGTCGAGATCACCAACGCCAAAACGGCGACGGCCAAATTCGCCGGTCTGGACGCCAGCAAGGGCGTGAACTGGCAGCAAGCGAAATACAACGCGACGATCCAAGAGGCGTGGGACACCACCCATTTCCCCTTCGACCGGCAAGAGTTGAGCATCATCCTGGAAGACGCCCAGTCCGACGTCAGCGCGGTGAAGCTGGTCGCCGACGCCGCCAACAGCAAAATCGACTCCTCGGTCGAGGTTCCCGGCTGGACCATCGAGGGGCTGCGGGTGCGCGACGTCGACGTCACCTACAACACCAGCTACGGCGACCCGACCTTGCAGGGGACCAGCGTCTATTCGCGCGTGGTCGCCACCATCACGATGAAACGGCACGGGCTGCGCCTGCTGCTCAGCACCTTCATCGGCTTCGGCGTCGCCTTCCTGCTGTCGATGCTGACCTTCCCGCTGAGCTTCGAGGCGATGGGCGGATCGCGCATCGGCCTGTGCGCCGCCGCCGTGTTCGCCGCCATCGGCAACAAATATGTGGTGGACAACATGCTGCCGCCCGCCTCCAGCTTCACGTTGGCCGACGGCGTCCAGGCCACCAGCTTCGCGTCGATCTTTCTGGCCGCCTTCACCGTGGTGGTCATGCAAAGCCTGCACAAATCCTCCCCCCGACTCAGCCGCCTGTTCAACGCCGTCATGGGGCTGGGCACGCTGGCCTTTTACGTCGGGGTGAATGGCTGGTTGATTTCGCAGGCCGCCGCCTCCTGATCCGCAGCCTTCGACGTCACAGTGGCCGCCGGACACGCGGTCAGGCGGTTGGACGCGCCATTGACGGATCCCCTCGGCGCGCGCTCCAATGGCGGGCGGTTTCCTGGCCCCCCATTGGACCCGCCCGTCATTGGAAGAGGGTCGATCATGGCCTCCGACATTCGCGTTCGTTTTCTGCACCCGTCGGGCGCCATCGGTCCCGGCAAGATCGCGCTGTTGGAGGCCATCGACCGCACCGGCTCGATCTCCGCCGCCGCGCGGGCGCTGGAGATGACCTTTCGCCGGGCCTGGTTCCTGGTGGAGACGATGAACAGCGCCTTTCGCGAGCCGGTGGTGCGGACCAGCGTCGGCGGGCGCGAGGGCGGCGGCGCCGGGTTGACGCCGCTGGGGCAAGAGGTCGTCGCCCGTTACCGCCGGGTGCAAGAGGACGCGCGCAAGGCCGCCGCCCCGCATCTGGACTGGCTGGACGGCGTGCTGAAGGAACCGCCGCCGCCGGACGACGCGCCAAGCGCCGACGAACCGATCACGGACGCGCCCGCCTGACTCCTTCTGTTCACGCCGGGCTGTTTTCCTTCCATGCGCGCCGTGCAGCCCTGGGTGGCCGGAGCCTCTCTGGTGATACGGCGGGGAGAGGCGTAGATCTGCGTTCTGTTGCCGCTGGGCAGCAGCGTTGCCGTTTGGCGACACCAACCACCCCCACACCGACCGACCGCCCCGGCCATCGCCCGCCGGGATCGCGCCCGCGCGCCCGCCCCCCGATCCGCCTCATTCTTCGAGTCCGCCGTCATGATGTTGTCCTCGCTGTCCATCTCCGCCGCTGACGCCTTTGGCGCGGCGGCCTTCGCTGGCTCTTGCCTGTGGCCGCTGATGAAGCGGCGCCGGGGCTTGCTGGTGGGACAGGCCGTGACCAACCTTCTGTTCATCACCCATTTCATCCTGCTGGGGGCCTACACCGCCGCCGCGCTCTGCGCGCTGGTGGTGACGCAGGTGTTGACGGCGCTGCCGGAAACCCGCCGCCGCTGGCACTCCGCGCTGTTCGCCGCCACCGTGCCGGGCATCGCCGTGGTGGCCGTCGCCACCTGGGCCGGGTTGCCCTCGGCGCTGTCGAGCATCGGCATCAGCCTGTCCACCACGGCGCGTTGGCAGTCCAACACCACGCGGATGCGCCTGTTCCTGCTGGTCGCCGGGCTGTTCTGGGTCAGCCACAACATTCTGGTGATGTCGCCCTTCGCCATCGCGTCGGACGGGATGGCCGCCGTCGGCAACATCGCCCGCCTGATCGGCGACCGCCGCGCCGCCCGTCGGCAAAGCGCGGTCCCGGCGGCCGGCGCCGTCAACGGCAACCACGTTCCGGCGGCTCTGGCCGCCTGAGCGCGGGCCGGACGCCGGAACATCACTGGCGGGATCGGCGCGGCGCGGTTACAAGAGCGCTTCCCAAGTGACCCTGAGGGCGGCATCCCCCATGTTGAAGCGCGTGTATGATTGGACCATGGAAAAGGCGGCGTCGAAAAACGCCACCGGCTGGCTGGCCGGGGTGTCCTTCGCCGAAAGCTCCTTCTTCCCGCTGCCGCCCGATCTGCTGCTGGTGCCGATGGTCATCGCCAACCGGCACGCGGCGTGGCGGCTGGCCGCCATCTGCACGCTGGCGTCGGTCATCGGCGGGCTGTTCGGCTACGCCATCGGCTATTTCCTCTACGAGACGGTCGGGCGCTGGGTCATCGATTTCTACCATCTGACCGACAAGTTCGAGGCGATGCGCCAGACATTCATCGAGTATGGCGCGGAAATCATCCTGATTAAGGGGATGACGCCCATTCCGTACAAGCTGCTGACCATCACCGCCGGGGTGGCGCAGTTGAATCTGTGGGTGTTCGTCGGCGCGTCGATCATCTCGCGCGCGATGCGGTTTTTCCTGGTCGCGGCGCTGCTCTATTTCTTTGGCGAGCCGGTGCGCGCCTTCATTGAAAAGCGCCTGACCCTCGTCACCAGCGCCGTCGCCGTCGCCCTGGTCGGCGGTTTCCTGGTCGTCAAGCTGCTCTGACCCGACGCTCAGGATCCCGCCCATGCCGCCGCCCGGTCGCCCGCCCCGCCCCGCCCATCCCCGCGCCAACCGGCCCGGCCCGGTTCCTGTCCGCCCCGCCACGCCGCCGCGCGAGCCGGATGAGTCGCGCAAGCTGTTCCGCGTCGCTGGGCTGTCCGCCGTGTCGGCCCTGTTCGCCCACGACCCGGCCCGCGTCGAGCGGCTGTTCTTCGACGAGCGGCTGAAACCGGCGGTCGGGGCCTTTTGCAAGGCGATGGCCGCCGCCCGCAAGCCTTACCGCATGGTCGAGGCCGAGGAGTTGGCGAAGGTCGCCGGAACCGTGCTGCATGGCGGCGTCGTCGCCCTGATGGCCCCCCCGCGCGCCGTGCCCGCCTTTGACGGCGACGCCGCCCGGCGCTGGAGCGAGCCGTTGCTGATCCTGGACGGCGTCGGCAACCCGCACAATTTGGGCGCGATCCTGCGCACCGCCGCCTTTTTCGGCCTGCCGCGCGTCCTGCTGTCCGACCATCCGGGCCAAGCCCTGCCGTCCGAAGCCGCCTACCGCGTCGCCGAGGGCGGGTTCGAGTGGGTGGAGCTGTTCAAAGCCGACAATCTGCCGCTGGCGCTCAAGCGTCTGCGCGCCACCCATCGGGTGGTCGGCACGGCGCTGGATCCCAAACGCCCGACCATCGACGTCTCCGGCCTGTCCGCCACCGACCGCGACCGCCGCCCGCTGGCCGTCGTGCTGGGCAACGAGGAGGACGGCGCGCCGCCCGCCACGCTGGCCGCCTGCGAAGCGCTGTTGACGATTCCCGGCGGCGGGCGCGTCCAATCGCTGAACGTCGCCGCCACCGCCGCCATTCTGATTCACGCGCTGGCGGTCACGCCCCGCTGACGAAAAGGTGAACGGCGCGGCGGCCCCCCGACGCTTGCCGCCGCGCCCGCGCCGCACGACATCTGTGTCTCCACCCCCGAGAACGGAGCGTCCCCCATGTTCGGCCAATTCCTGCGCAAGCCCGCCACTCTGCCAGCGGCGACCGAGGCGCTTCCCGGTCGGGCCGACGCCATGGCGGTTCCCGCCCGCCACCACGTCAACGGCAACCCGATGACGCCGCCCTACGCCGCAGGGTTGGAGATCCTCGACGTCGGGCTTGGCTGTTTCTGGGGGGCGGAGCGCAAGTTTTGGAAAATCCCCGGCGTCTGGGTGACGGCGGTCGGCTATCAGGGCGGCCACACCCCCAACCCGACCTATGAAGAGGTCTGTTCGGGCCGCACCGGCCACACCGAAGCGGTGCGAGTCGTCTATGACCCGGCCAAAATCGCCTTGACCGATCTGCTGCGCGCCTTTTGGGAGGCGCACGACCCGACCCAGGGGATGCGCCAGGGCAACGACGTCGGCACGCAATACCGCTCCGCCCTCTACACCCACGACGCCGCCCAGATGGAAACGGTCATCGCCAGCCGCGACGCCTATCAGGCCCGGTTGAGCGCGGCGGGCTACGGCCCGATCACCACAGAAATCCGCGCCGCGCCGACCTTTTACTTCGCCGAAGCCTACCACCAGCAATATCTGGCGAAGAACCCCAACGGCTATTGCGGGTTGGGCGGCACCGGCGTGACCTGCGCGCCGTGACCGGCAAAGCCCTGTCCGCGCCGGGGGCGTTGCGCGGCGGGGCGGCTTGCGGGTATGGTTCGGGCGGTCCTTGAAAGCTCCCGTGTCGTCATGCGCCCGGGGCGCCGCCCGCCAAGCCATGATCGTCGATGACACAGAAAAAAGCCGAGCTGGCCACGCCGTATCTCAGCGGCTTGCTCGATTTCTGGCTAACCAAATGCAACGCGGGCGGCCTGCCGACCCCCAGCAGCATCGCCCCCGCCGATCTGCGGCCCTGGAAGGACCACATCGTCGTTTTCGAGGTGATCGGCGACGACGCCAATGACCCCGGCGCCTTCGTCTATTCCTATTACGGCAAGGCGCTGGCCACCGCCTTCGGCCATTCGCGGCTGGGGGCGACGCTGGACGATCTGCCCGCCGAACAGCGCGCGGTCCTGCAACCGGAATACGACGCCGTGCGGCGCGAACGGCTGCCGCTGGCCCGCGTCCACACCGCCGATTTCGCCGGACGCACGCGCAGTTGGGAACGGCTGGTCCTGCCGCTGTCGAGCGACGGCGTGACCATCGACAAGCTGCTGGTCGCCGCCTATGAGCTGGCCGTCCGGCCCAGCGGCGGCTACGTCCCCGCCCCCAGTTCGCTGCCGCCCCTTCCCACCACTGTTTTGAAGCCGGGAGTCTCGGCATGACGTCGCGTATGCCGCATCTTGCCGCCCCGCCGACCCAGGCGGGCGTCGTCACCGCCGACGAGTTCAATCTGTGGTGCGCGCTGAACGGGCGCCCCTTCAACCTCGTCCCCAACCCGCGCGGCGAAGGCCGCGTGCTGTGGGACGTCGAGGTGTTGCCGGGAACGCCGCGCGCCGGAACCGTCTATTCCACCAACATGGCGGACGAGGCGCTGGCCGTGGTCGCCGGTTTCGCCTTCATGTCCGGCGTCGATTGGGCCTATGAGGCGCGCGAGCCGGGGGAGGCGCCGCCGACCGCGCCCTCGCCCTACACGCCGTCGCCGACCCCGCCGACCGCCGACCCGCCTTCGGCGTTGCCGCCTTTGCCGCCCTCCGCCTACGGCGCGCCAATGGCGGCCCCCACCTTGTCGGATGGCCCGATCGCCTATCCGGCGGTCTATTCGCTGCCCGCCGTCACCCTGTTGCAGAACCCGCCGCCACGCCCGCCGCAGCAGCATGACGAAGGTTTGCTGGCCCGCAACGCGCGGATGCTGGAAACCGTCCTGAAGAATTTCCGCGTGCGCGGCGAGATCATGGACGTGCGCCCCGGCCCGGTGGTGACGCTGTACGAGTTCGAGCCGGCCCCCGGCACCAAATCGGCCACCGTCATCAACCTGACCGACGACATCGCCCGCTCGATGAGCGTCGTCACCGCCCGCATCGCCATCGTGCCCGGTCGCAGCGTCATCGGCGTGGAGCTGCCGAATCCGGTGCGCGAGATGGTTTACTTGCGCGAAAGCTTCGACCACGACGCCTTCCGCAACACCACGGCGCAGCTCGCCATCGGTCTGGGCAAGGACATCAGCGGCGAACCCGTGGTCGCCGATCTGGCCAAGATGCCCCATCTGCTGGTCGCCGGAACCACCGGGTCGGGCAAGTCGGTCGCCATCAACACGATGATTCTGTCGCTGCTCTACCGGCTGCCGCCGGAGCGCTGCCGCTTCATCATGGTCGATCCCAAGATGCTGGAATTGTCGGTCTATGACGGCATCCCGCATTTGCTGACCCCCGTCGTCACCGACCCGAAAAAGGCGGTCGTCGCCCTGCGCTGGGCGGTGCGGGAGATGGAAAACCGTTACGAATCGATGTCGAAGCTCGGCGTCCGCAACATCGAGGGCTACAACGCCCGGATGGCCGAGATGATCGCGGCGGGCGAAAAGATGCCGCGCCGCCCGACTCCGCCCGGCGAGCCGGAAAACGTCTTCGACCTGACGCCGCAGGACCCGACCCCGCTGCCCTACATCGTCGTCATCGTCGATGAGATGGCCGATCTGATGCTGGTCGCGGGCAAGGAGATCGAAGCCGCGATCCAACGTCTGGCCCAGATGGCGCGCGCGGCGGGCATCCATTTGATTATGGCCACGCAACGCCCCTCGGTGGACGTCATCACCGGCACGATCAAGGCGAATTTCCCCACCCGAATCAGCTTCCAGGTCACGAGCAAGATCGACAGCCGCACCATTCTGGGCGAGGCCGGGGCCGAACAGCTTTTGGGCCAGGGCGACATGCTCTACATGCAGGGCGGCGGGCGGATCACCCGCGTCCACGGCCCCTTCGTCTCCGACGCCGAGGTCGAGGAGATCGTCCAGTATGTGAAGGCGCAGGGCGCGCCCAACTACGTCACCGCGATCACCGAGGAAGAGGAAGAGGCCCAGACGGTCGAAGAGGACGAGAACGGCGCGGGCGGCGGCCTGAGCGGCGACGACCTCTACATGCAGGCGGTCAATCTGGTGGTGCGCGAAGGCAAGGTGTCGGTCAGCTTCATCCAGCGCCAGCTTCAAATCGGCTACAACCGCGCCGCCCGTCTGGTCGAGCGGATGGAAACCGAACGGGTGGTCGGCCAAGCCAACCACCAGGGCAAGCGCGAGGTCCTGCTGTCGCACGCCGGTCTGTCGGCCAAGCGCGCGGGGGTTTGAGGCGCGGGAACTCCAACTCTATCCCTCTCCCGTTTCGGGAGAGGGTGGCGCGAAGCGCCGGGTGAGGGGTTCGCAAGACTCAAAGCAACGCCATCCGGCCACCCCCTCACCCTTCCCATGCTGACGCATGGGCCCCTTCCCTCTCCCGGAACGGGAGAGGGAAACACAACACCGGCGGGGCAGGATCATGAACCCGAAAACCCATTTCGACCGTCTGGCGCTCTACAACCGTTGGGCCAACCGGCGGCTTTATGAAACGGCGGCGGAACTGACCGACGCGCAGTTCCGCGAGGATCGCGGCGCGTTTTTCGGCTCGGTGCGCGGCACGCTCAACCATCTGCTGGTCGCCGACCAGATTTGGCTGGAGCGGATCGAGGGGGCCGGCCCCAAGCACAGCGCCCTGAACCTGATCCTGCACGACGATTTCGCCGCGCTGCGCGCCGCCCGCGAAGCGGAGGACGAGCGCGTCATCCGCGTCGTCGCCGCCCAGCCGGAAGAGCGATTCGAGGCGGTCTTCGCCTACAAAAACACCGCTGGCGTTCCCCTGGAGCTGCCCTTCGCCCCGGTGCTGACCCACGTCTTCAACCATCAGACCCACCATCGCGGGCAGGCGAGCACGCTGCTCAGCCAGTTCGGGTTGACGGCCCCGGTCATCGATTTCGTCTATTTCCTGTCGCAGGGCTGAACCGATCATGAGCCAGCCCATCGCCGACCTCGCCGCGCTGGAGGCCCTGTACGGCCAACCGGGCGCCGCCTCCGTCGCCAAGGAAGTGACCAAACTCACCAGCGGCTACCGCGCGCTGATTGAGGCGTCGCCCTTCTTCGTGCTGGCGACCAGCGGGGCGGACGGGCTGGACGCCTCGCCGCGCGGCGACGCGCCGGGGTTCCTGCGGGTGGCGGACGAACGGACCCTGCTGATTCCCGACCGACGCGGCAACAACCGAATCGATTCGCTGCGCAACATCCTGCGCGATCCGCGCGTCGGGCTGCTGTTCCTCATTCCCGGCGTCAACGAGACGCTGCGGGTCAACGGTCGCGCGGTGATCGACGTGGACCCGGCGCTGTGCGACAGCTTCGCCGTGGACGGCAAAGCGCCGAAATCGGTGCTGGTCGTCACCGTGGAATCCGTGTTCTTCCAATGCGCCCGCGCCGTGCTGCGCGCCCGCCTGTGGGATCCCACAGCCCAGGTGACGCGCGACCACCTGCCGTCCACCGGCGCGCTGCTGGCCGAGGCCAGCGCCGGGCAAGAGGGGGGCGAGGCGTATGAGCGCTCGCTGAACGAACGGATCCCAAAAACGCTGTATTGAGCGGCGGTCAGACGGCGGCGTTGGGCCTGGAGGGCGTCGCTGGCGTCGGCAAATGGATGATGAAAACCGACCCCATCCCCTCTCGGCTTTCCACCGACAGCCGCCCGCCATGGGCGACGACGATCTTCTGGGTCATGTACAGCCCGACGCCCGACCCCTTGGTCCCGCGTGAGGACGACGCCCGGAAATAGATGGCGCCGATGCGCGCCACCTCCTCGCAACTCATGCCGCGCCCTTGATCGGCGACGCGGATGGCGATTCCCCCCGGCGCCTCCGCCGCCGTCACCACCACCGGGGCGTCGGGAGGGGAATAGCGCAGAGCGTTCTGAATCACGTTCGTGATGGCGACGCACAGGAATTGGAGGTCGCCGCGCAGTTCCCGGTCGGCGACGCGGGTCGTCACCACCACCCGCGCTTCGGCGTCCGCCGCCGTCACCCCATCCATCGCCGCGTCGAGCAAGCGGCCAACCGTCATCCATTCCAGTTGCAGCGCCAACGCGCCATGATCCAGCGCCTGGCTGGACAGGAACACGTCGACCAGATCGGCCAGCTTGTGGATGGTGCTGCGGATGCGGGCCAGCCGCTTGAGCGCGGGCGGCGCGTCCTGAACGTCAAGCGCGATCATCTGCGCCGCGCTGTCGATGGAGGCCAACGGCGTGCGGAACTCGTGCGACAGCATGGCGACGAAGATCCGCTGCTCCTCCGCCTGTTTGGTGGCGAAGGCGACGCCTTCCTCGGCCCGCACCCGTTCGGTCTGCAAGCGCCGAATGCGCAGCGCCAGCCCGGCCCCCAGAATCAGCGCCCCCAAAAGCGCCGCGATGGGGTAAGGCTCGATCGACAGGTCAGACGGCAACACCCCGCGCAGCTTCAATTGCGACAACGCCATGCCAAAGATCGAGATCAAAGCGCAGGCCAGATAGAAACGCAGGCTGCCGTCCCGTGAATCGCGCCGCATCAGGATCACGGTCAACATGACGCTGACCAAGCCCATCGAGGCCCCAAGGGTCGAGATCACCGGACTGACGACGCCGAACCACGGCGTCAGCGACGACGGAATCGCCAACACCGCCAACACCGCCACCCCACGATAGACGCGATGGAGCCGGGGAAAGTTGCGGCGCAGATTCAGCAGCCGCACCCACAACAGCATGACGATGGCCGTGCCAAGAAGAACCAGCCCCCCAACCGTCAGATTCATCAGCCACCCCGGCGCGTCGGGCAGAAACGCCGCCGCAATGCCCGTGGCGAACAGGAAAAACACCAGCATCCACGCGATGTGCGCCGTGTAGGTCAGCAAAACCGCGTCGCGCAGCAGCGTGCCGACCGCCAGATAGACGACCACCAAAATCATCAGAACGCCAAAGAACATGCCATAGAACACCAGCGCCGTGGTCTGGCGGGCGATGAAGGCCTTGGGCGTCCACAGCGCCGCCGACAGGCTGATGGCGCTGACCGAATCGACGCGCAGATAGACCGTCAGCACCTTCCCTTCCGGCAGCTCCAGCGGCGTGCCGTGCAATCGGGTCTGCATCGGGCGCTGGCTGTAGGGCACGAAGTCGCCCATGCGGATGACGCGGTAGTCCTCTGGCCCCGCTGGGGTTTGACCGGGGGTGAGCGGGACGTAAAGGTCAAGATGGTCGATGTAAGGTTCGCCCATCTCCAAAATCCAATCGGCGCTGGTCCCCGCCTCACGCGACAGGTCAAAGCGGTACCAGTGGATCGCCGTGGTCTGCCCCGCCCCCCGGAAATCCCCCCCGGCGACAAAGCGCCCCTCGGCGTCGGCCCGCAGGACGTCGGCGAAGGACAGCGCCCGTTGGGCGTCGATCCATTGGCTGAAATGGCCGGACAACGAGGCCCCCGCCGTCGCCGCCGTCAAACGCAAGGGCTGCGGCGCGTCGGCCCGCACGTCATGGCCGGGAGTGAACAGCCCGACGGCAAGAGCCAGGCAAACCAACAGGGCGGCGCCCCATCGGAAACGGCCCGTCCATCGTCTCGCCACCATGCCTCCCCCCATCACGCTCACGGAATCGGCGCAACGGGACTTTCCCCCGGAAAACCTTATGAGATCAAAGCAATTTCTGTGTTTCAAATCCGCGACGGCGACAGACGGAACTCCACCAGCGAATCCGTCGCGCTCAAGCCGGTGATGAGCGTCATCGGATCCAGCAGCCCGTTGGCCTGAAGCACAAGCTGATACTCAAACAGGCCGGTGCCGTTTTTCAGGTGAAAGGCCCAATCCGTCACCTCGAAGCCAAACTCCTTGGCCTTGGCGCGCAGCTCTTCGGCGGGGGGCGCCCGGTCGCGGGCGAAGACCAGAGTCATGTGGATCACCGTCTGGTGCGGCAGCTTGGCTTCCAACTGGCGGAACATGCTCATGATGAAGACGCAGACCAGCGCCGCCGCGATGGCGACGATGTAAAAGCCAAGCCCGATGGTCACGCCGATGGCCGCCGTCGCCCAGATCGACGCGGCGGTGGACAGCCCCCGGATCGACAGACCTTCGCGCATGATGACCCCGGCGCCGAGGAAGCCGATGCCGGTGACGATGCCCTGGATCACCCGGGTCGGGTCGCCCGCCCCGACCGCCCCCTGCGGCCCAACGCCGCCGTACCACATGCCGGGATAGGCGTTGACCACCGTCAGCATGGCGGACGCCACGCAGACCAGCCCATAGGTCCGCATCCCCGCCGCCCGACCATGGTAGGAGCGCTCGTACCCCATCAACATGCCAAGCGCCAGAGCGCCGAGAAGATGGAGCAAAATCAATCCATTGGTGATGATTTCGGCGTGCGACCAGTAGGACAGCAGGACATCCATCGACAATCGGTCCAATCGGTGTGGGGCGGTGGATCGGGAAGCCTACACCCTTGGATTAGCAATGTCTTTTCAAAGCCGCTCAGGCGGCAAGAATCCCCCGGCTTGACCTGGGTCAATTTCAACCCCGACCGAAGGGATCAATACTAAGGTCTGACACGGCCTCATACCTAGGGGCCAACCCGCCCTGACGGATCGAGAACCATCATGCCGCCGTCCGCATCCTCCGCCGCCCCCTCCCGCCGCGCCGAAACGCTGATGTTTCTGGCGCTGTCCGTTCTGGTCTGGCCGCTGATCGCCGTCGGCTCGGTCGGCGCCTACGGCTTTTCCATCTGGATTTACCAGATCCTGACCCATTGAGGGACGCCGCCATGCCGATCAACCCGACGCCCTCGCCCGCCGCCGACGCTGGCGCGCCCGCCAGCCGGACGCCGGAGATCCACATCTCCAGCCTCGTCATCCAGCACAACCCGGCGCAGACCGACGCCATCCAGGCGGCGGCCAGCGCCATCGACGGGCTGGAGTGGTGCGTGTCGGAAAACGGCAAGGCGGTGGTGACGCTGGTCACGCGCAGCGCCGGCGCGGTCATGGACCGCATCGCCGCGCTGAACGCCCTGCCCGGCGTCCACACCACCACCATGGTCTACCACCATTACGAATCGGCGGACGCCATCGACGGCCCAACGGACGGCCCTGCGGCCAGCCACGCCGCGCCCTGATCCCGTCCGTTCCCCCGTCCGCCTCCCCAATCGACGCCTTTCTGGCCCAGGAGTGCCCCGCATGTTGTTGTCCCGCCGCGATTATCTGAAGGCGCAGGCCGCCGCAGCCGCCGCAGCGGCGGCGGGCGTCAGCCTGCCCGCCTCCGCCGGAAACCTGCTGACCGGCGAGGGCGCCAAACTGAACTGGTCCAAAGCCCCCTGCCGCTTTTGCGGCACCGGGTGCAGCGTCATGGTCGGCGTCAAGGACGGCCACGTCGTCGCCACCCACGGCGACGTGAAGTCGGAGGTCAACCGGGGCCTGAACTGCGTGAAGGGCTATTTCCTGTCCAAGATCATGTATGGCGAAGACCGGCTGACCACGCCGCTGCTGCGCATGACCAACGGCAAGTTCGACAAAGAGGGCGAATTCACCCCGATCACCTGGGACCAGGCCTTCGACATCATGGCCGAGAAGTGGAAGGAGGCCCTGAAGAAGAAGGGGCCGACCTCCGTCGGCATGTTCGGGTCCGGCCAATGGACGATCTATGAGGGCTACGCCGCGTCCAAATTCATGAAGGCGGGTCTGCGCTCCAACAACCTGGATCCGAACGCCCGCCACTGCATGGCCTCGGCGGTGATGGGCTTCATGCGCACCTTCGGCATGGACGAGCCGATGGGCTGCTACGACGACATGGAGAACGCCGACGCCTTCGTCCTCTGGGGGTCGAACATGGCGGAGATGCACCCGATCCTGTGGACCCGCATCACCGACCGCCGCCTGAGCCACCCCGGTTGCAAGGTCGCCGTCCTGTCCACCTTCGAGCATCGCAGCTTCGATCTGGCCGACATCGGCATGGTCTTCACGCCGGGATCCGATCTGGCGATCCTGAACTACATCGCCAACCACATCATCCAAACCGGCAAGGTCGATAAGGATTTCGTCGCCAAGCACTGCAACTTCAAGCGTGGGCGCGACGACATCGGCTATGGCCTGCGGCCCGAACACCCGCTGGAGAAAAAGGCCAAGAACGCCGACAAGGCCACCGAATCCGACCCGATCAGCTTCGAGGAGTTCGCCGCCTTCGTCGCCCCCTACACGCTGGACAAGGCGCATGAGCTGTCGGGCGTGCCGAAGAACCGGCTGGAGGCGCTGGCCGCGCTCTACGCCGACCCCAAGGTGAAGGTCATGTCCCTGTGGACCATGGGCTTCAACCAGCATGTGCGCGGGGTCTGGGCCAACAATCTGTGCTACAACATCCATCTGCTGACCGGAAAAATCGCCCAGCCCGGCAACGGCCCCTTCTCGCTGACCGGCCAGCCCTCGGCCTGCGGCACGGCGCGCGAGGTCGGCACCTTCGCCCATCGGTTGCCCGCCGACATGGTGGTGACGAACCCCGAACACCGCCGCCACGCCGAAGAGATCTGGAAGCTGCCCGACGGCACGATTCCCGAAAAGCCCGGCTACCACGCGGTGTTGCAGGACCGCATGCTGAAGGACGGCAAGCTCAACGCCTATTGGGTCCAATGCACCAACAACATGCAGACGGCGCCCAACACGGCGAAGGAGACCTTCCCCGGCTACCGCAACCCGGAAAATTTCGTCGTCGTCTCCGACCCCTACCCGACGGTGACGGCGCTGGCCGCCGATCTGATCCTGCCCACCGCCATGTGGGTGGAGAAGGAGGGCGGTTACGGCAACGCCGAACGCCGCACCCAATTGTGGCGGCAGTTGGTCAACGCGCCCGACGGCGCGCGGTCGGACCTGTGGCAGATCGTTGAATTCTCCAAGCGCTTCAAGGTGGAAGAGGTGTGGCCGGAGGAGCTGCTGGCGAAAAAGCCGGAGCTGCGCGGCAAGACCCTGTTCGACGTGCTCTACCGCAACGGCAATGTGGACCGCTTCCCGCTGTCCGACTGCGCCCCGGACTATGAGAATTTCGAGGCGAAATCCTTCGGCTTCTACCTGCAAAAGGGGTTGTTCGAGGAATACGCCGCCTTCGGGCGCGGCCATGGCCATGATCTGGCGGATTTCGAGCAGTATCACGTCGAACGCGGCCTGCGTTGGCCGGTGGTCAACGGCCAGGAAACCAAATGGCGCTACCGCGAAGGGTCCGACCCCTATGTGAAGGCGGGCGAGGGCGTGCGTTTTTACGGCAACAAGGACGGCAAGGCGAACGTCTTCGCCCTGCCCTATGAGCCGCCCGCCGAAGCGCCCGACGCGGATTACCCCTTCTGGCTCTCGACCGGGCGGGTGATCGAGCATTGGCACAGCGGCTCCATGACCCTGCGCGTGCCGGAACTGCGCAAGGCCTTCCCCAACGCCGTCGCCTTCATGCACCCCGACGACGCCAAGCAACTGAACGTCCGGCGCGGGCAGGAGGTGCGCGTCGCCTCGCGGCGCGGCGAGGTTCGGGTGCGGGTGGAGACGCGCGGGCGCAACAAGCCGCCGCGCGGTTTGATCTTCGTGCCCTTCTTCGACCACACCGTGCTCATCAACAAGGTGACGCTGGACGCCACCGACCCCATCAGCAAACAGACCGACTACAAGAAATGCGCGGTCAAGATCACCCCCGTGAGCGCGTGAGGAGACCAAGCATGAAAACCCGCATCCTGATCGCCGCCCTGGTTTTGACCGCCGCCATCCCGGCGCTTCTCATGGGGGGCGTGTCCGGCGTCGTCGCCGCCGACGGCAAGCCGGGGCCACAGGTTTCCTCCGGCCCGCACCCGATCACGCTGGACGTTCCGGCGGAAGCGACCAACCGCGAGATCGTTGACGACGTGAAGCGCGTGCGCAATTACGCCGACCAGCCGCCGCTGATCCCGCACGCCGTCCGCGATTACCAGATCGACCTGAACGTCAACAAATGCCTGACCTGCCACGACCGCCGAAACGTCGGAGGCTCGCAAGCGCCGATGGTCTCGGTCACGCATTTCCAGGACCGCGACGGCCAGACGCTCGGCACCGTGTCGCCGCGCCGTTATTTCTGCACCCAGTGCCATGTGCCGCAGACCGACGCCAAGCCCATCGTCGGCAACAGCTTCCGCGATTTCGACGCGGTGCTGGGCGCAACTTCGGGCGCTGGCCCGGCGAAGGAAGGCGCGAAGTAACATGGCGATCCCCACGGCGATTCGCAACGCGGTCGCGGCGTGCTGGCGCGTCTTCGCGCGGCCCAGCGTGCATTACAGCTTGGGTTTCCTGACCTTGGGCGGCTTCGTCGCCGGGGTGCTGTTCTGGGGCGGCTTCAACACCGCCCTGGAGGCCACCAACAAGGAAGCCTTCTGCATCAGTTGCCACGAGATGCGCGACAACCCTTACGAGGAGTTGAAGCAGACCATCCATTTCACCAACCGTTCGGGCGTGCGGGCCAGTTGCCCGGATTGCCACGTCCCGCATCAATGGACCGACAAGATCGCCCGCAAGATGCAGGCGTCCAAAGAGGTCTGGGGCAAGATCTTCGGCACCATCGACACCCGCGAAAAATTCCTCGACAAGCGCCGCGAGCTGGCCGGGCATGAGTGGGACCGGCTGAAGGCCAACAACTCGTTGGAATGCCGCAACTGCCACAGCGCCGAATCGATGGACATCACCAAACAGAATCCGCGCGCGGTGAAGATGCACGAAACCTTCCTGTTCACCGGGGAAAAGACCTGCATCGACTGCCACAAGGGCATCGCCCACCGCCTGCCCGACATGACCGGCGTCGAACCGGGATGGAGCGCCAGCGCGGTGAAGTGAACGCGAATGGTCCCTCTCCCGCAAAACGGGCTACGGCATTCACACATCTTTTTCTTGCTGCAACCAATTGAAATGGAAAGGATTTTCCGTCATCCCCGCGCAGGCGGGGATCCAGAGTTTGCCAGACGAACCCTATGGATAAGTCTGGATTCCCGCCTTCGCGGGAATGACGGAGAAAAGTTCTTTTTCTTCCAATGAGTTGCCTAAACCGAAGATGTGTGAATGCCGTAGCGCGAAACAGGAGAGGGACACGCGCGCGTCAAGCGTCAGTCAACGCCTGGAAAAAGCTGAAAGTTGAAGCTGCCGCAAATCAGAATGTGCGCCGTCTTCTCCACCGCCAGCGTCAGATAGCTGGTCAGCACCGAGCTTTGATAGCTGTAGCCGGTCGGCAGGGGCAAATCGGCAAGGCCATCGACTGAATCAACGTCGTAACCGCTGTCGCTGAACGCGGCGACCAGCGCGTACCGCTCCCCCTCCGGGCCGATGATTTCCTGCAACACGCTTCCGGCGGGAAACGTCACCGACGTCTGGCGCTCAATCTCGCCCTTGGCCCATTGTTCGCTCGACGACTCGCTGGCCAACGGCGCGAAGGACAGGGTGCGCGCAATCAGTTGAAGCTGCACCGTGATCCCGTTCGACAATTGCAAACCAAGCTGTCGCGGCAAAGACGCCGGAGCGTCCCCCGGATAAGGATAAATGGTGCTGCAACAGGGAAGCGCGTTCTGCCCCGGCTCATCCGTGGTGAAGATCAAGGGGTCATTCTCCGGATCCGCCGAAAACGACACGTATTTTGGCAGAAACGGCGCGATTTGATTGACGAAATAGGTCTCGTCGCTGGTCAGGTAATTGTAAATATAGCCCGGCGACGTTTGCGGATTTTGCCGGAACTCCTGATTGAACCCTGTGCTCACCGCAATGTTGACGCTTGCCATGTTGTCCCCCCATTCGTTGGCTCTCGGGCCGGACGCCCGAACGACGATGCAACGAAAAGAGTAAACGCAAAGGGCGCTGCGTCAAAATAATTGATGAACTCGAAAGCTCACTATCACAGAAATTGCGTCACCCCAAAACATCCAGCGCGGCCAGCGCCAGCAGCGTCACCCCCACCGCTTCCAGCAGACCCAGCAGCGCGCGCAGGCCCAGCGCCACCCACCAGCTCGCCCAATCGCGGCGGTGGCGGACTTCGGTCAACAGCCGGTCCTGGACGCCGTTGACCGCCCGGCGGGCCGACAGGCCGACGAGGCCGCCGACCAGCGCCACCACCCCAGTCCCCAGCACGTAATACAGTCCGCCCTTCCACCCGGCGAAATGATCGGGGTGGGCGAGGAAGACCAGCGTTCCGACGATGATCCACACGGCGGCGGGCCAGACGCCGACGATCTCCGGGCCGACGCCGCCCGCTGGCGTCTCACCCTCTGGCTTCGGCCCATCCGTCGCCATCAGTTGGCCCCTCAGCCGCCGGGAACGTGGCGGTAGGCCAGAACGCGGGTCGCCTTACCGCCGTCCTCGTCGGCCAACGGCAGCAGCAGCTCGACAAAGCGCGTTCCCGGCAGCATCGGGTCGTCGCGCACCATCAGGCAACGCGGCTCGCCGCTCTCCAGACAGGCGCGCAGATCGGCCAGCCAGCGTTGGGCGGCTTGCGGCGGGTGGCATTCCGTCACCCGGCGGGTGGTCGGGCGCAGGGGCAGGCGGCGTTGCAAGGCCCGCCCGCAGGATTTGTAGACGAAATCCGTCCCGTCGGCGGTCGGCTCCATCAGGCAGATACGCGGCGCCGTTTCGCGGATTTGCGCGGTGTCGATCTCGCGCGCCAGCGGAATCGCCCGCTTGCGCTTCAGCCTCAGCCAATGGGTGTAGAGAACGCGGACCTGCGGGGTTTGGTCCACGTCCAGCGGGTCGGCGCGACAGGGCGGCGCTTCGGCCTCCGGCACTGCGGCGGTCGCCGATGATGGCCCCGCCGCCGCAGCGCCAGCGGGCGGCGGGGTGGTCGCCAGAATGGCGGAGGCCGAGGGCGGAACCCCGCCGGTCGAGGCCGTCGGCCCGCCGATCCGCCCGCCATGCTTTTTCAGCGTCGGCAGCGGCGCCCAGGCCTGGCAGGTGTGATAGCCCTTCGTGACCTTGCGGTAATCCTGGCTGCTGGCCGTGCGGCATTCGCCTTCAACGCCGTGACGGGCGACGCGGACCAGCGTGTTGTCTTCCGACATCACCCGCTCGCCCCCCCAGGAGACGCAGGCGGCGCAGGCGCGGCTGTCCTTGGCGAATGCGTGGCTCATCGGTGGTCCCGTGTCTCCAAAAAGCTGTCCTGACAAATTGATGCCCCCCTTTGCGATGGGGTTCAAGCCCGGCATCACGCATCCCGCGAGCCGATGGTAACGCAGTCATGTGACGGCGACATCCATGCCACCCCTTCCCCCCCGGACCCGAACCCCCTATAAGGGGGCCTTGCACGACAAACCTCGCCCGCTCCCTGCCCCCGGCTTCCGGCGGCTGGGGGTTTTCGGCTGACCAAACGCTAGAGAACCGGACCCATGCCCAAACGCACCGACATCAAATCCATCTGCATCATCGGCGCGGGTCCGATCGTCATCGGGCAGGCTTGCGAATTCGATTACTCCGGCGTCCAGGCCTGCAAGGCGCTGCGCGAGGAAGGCTACCGGGTCATCCTGGTCAACAGCAACCCGGCCACCATCATGACCGATCCCGGTCTGGCCGACGCCACCTACATCGAGCCGATCACCCCGGCGGTCGTCGCCAAGATCCTGGAAAAAGAGCGTCCCGACGCCCTGCTGCCGACCATGGGCGGCCAGACCGCGCTGAACACGGCGATGGCGCTGTCCGACGACGGCACGCTGGAACGGCTGGGCGTGGAGATGATCGGCGCCAAGCGCGACGTCATCGCCAAGGCCGAGGACCGCATCCTGTTCCGCGACGCGATGGACAAGCTGGGACTGGAATCGCCCAAGTCGCGCATGGTCAAGACGCTGAACGAGGCGATGGAGGCCCTGGACGTCGTCGGCCTGCCCGCCATCATCCGCCCCAGCTTCACGCTGGCCGGGACCGGCGGCGGCATCGCTTACAACCGGGCGGAGTTCGAGGACATCGTGCGCGGCGGCCTGCGCGCCAGCCCGGTCGGCGAGGTGCTGATCGAGGAATCGGTGCTGGGCTGGAAAGAGTATGAGATGGAGGTCGTGCGCGACGGCGCCGACAACTGCATCATCATCTGCGCCATCGAAAACCTCGACCCGATGGGCGTCCACACCGGCGATTCGGTGACGGTCGCCCCGGCGCTGACGCTGACCGACAAAGAATACCAGATCATGCGCGACGCCTCGATCGCCGTGCTGCGCGAGATCGGCGTGGACACCGGCGGGTCGAACGTCCAGTTCGCCGTGAACCCGGCGAACGGTCGCCTGATCGTCATTGAAATGAACCCGCGCGTCTCGCGCTCCTCGGCGCTGGCGTCGAAGGCCACCGGCTTCCCCATCGCCAAGATCGCCGCGAAGCTGGCCGTCGGCTACCGCCTGGACGAGCTGACCAACGACATCACCGGCACGACGCCCGCCAGCTTCGAGCCGACGATCGATTACGTCGTCACCAAGATGCCGCGCTTCACCTTTGAAAAGTTCAAGGGCGCGGAACCGCTGCTGACCACCTCGATGAAGTCGGTCGGCGAAGCCATGTCGATTGGCCGCACCTTCCAGGAATCGGTGCAGAAGGCCCTGCGCTCGATGGAAACCGGCCTGACCGGCTTCAACGAGTTGAAGATCGGCGACGGAAACCCCGACCGCTCGACCATTCGCGGCGCGCTGGCCAAGCCGACGCCCGACCGCCTGCTGGTCATCGCGCAAGCCTTCCGCCACGGCTTCACCATCGCCGAGGTGCAAAGCGCGTCCAAATACGACCCGTGGTTCCTGGAGCAGATCAAGGGCATCGTCGACCGCGAGGCGGCGGTCCGCGCCGAGGGTCTGCCGACCAGCAAGGCCGGTTGGCTGGCGCTGAAGCAGATGGGCTTCTCCGACGCCCGTCTGGCCGAACTGGCCAAGACCACCGAGCTGGCCGTCGCCGCAGCCCGCCGCGCCGCTGGCGTCACCCCGGTGTTCAAGCGCATCGACACCTGCGCCGCCGAATTCGCCTCCGCCACCCCCTACATGTATTCGACCTACGAGACCGACGGGTCGGGCGAGGCCGAATGCGAATCGGAGCCGACCGACAAGCGCAAGGTCGTCATTCTGGGCGGCGGGCCGAACCGCATCGGCCAGGGCATCGAGTTCGATTATTGCTGCGTCCACGCCGTCTACGCCCTGCAAGAGGCCGGGATCGAGACGATCATGGTCAACTGCAACCCGGAAACCGTCTCCACCGACTATGACACCGCCGACCGCCTGTATTTCGAGCCGCTGACCGCCGAAGACGTGATCGAGCTGGTCCGCGTCGAGCAGCGCGAGGGCACGGTTCTGGGCTGCATCGTCCAGTTCGGCGGCCAGACCCCGCTGAAGATCGCCCAGGCGCTGGAAACCGCCGGGATCCCGATCCTCGGCACCTCGCCCGACGCCATCGATCTGGCCGAAGACCGCGAGCGCTTTCAGCGCCTGTTGCAGGAACTGAACCTGAAGCAGCCCGCCAACGGTCTCGCCCGGTCGCTGGAAGAGGCGGAACTGGTCGCCGACCGCATCGGCTTCCCCGTCGTCATCCGCCCGTCCTACGTGCTGGGCGGTCGCGCCATGGAGATCGTCCACGACGTCGCCGGGCTTCAGCGCTACATGGCGACCGCCGTGCAGGCGTCGGGCAAGAACCCGGTGCTGATCGACAGCTATCTGCAAGACGCCATCGAGGTGGACGTGGACGTCGTGTGCGACGGGACCGACGTCTATGTCGCGGGCGTGATGGAGCACATCGAAGAGGCGGGCATCCATTCCGGCGACAGCGCTTGCGCCCTGCCGCCCTACTCGCTGCCCGGCGAAACCATCGCCGAGATCAACCGCCAGTCCGATCTGCTGGCCCACGCGCTGAAGGTCGTCGGGCTGATGAACGTGCAGTTCGCGGTCAAGGACGGCATGGTCTACATCCTGGAGGTCAACCCGCGCGCCTCGCGCACGGTTCCCTTCGTCGCCAAGGCCACCGGCACCGCCATCGCCAAGATCGCCGCCCGCGTCATGGCCGGGGAAAAGCTGTCCTCCTTCACGCTGAACGGCCCGAACCCGCCGCACACCGCCGTCAAGGAAGCGGTCTTCCCCTTCGCCCGCTTCCCCGGCGTCGACATCGTGCTTGGCCCGGAGATGAAGTCCACCGGCGAGGTGATGGGGCTGGACCACAATTTCGCCCTGGCCTTCGCCAAGGCGCAGTTGGGGGCGGGCGTCAATCTGCCGGTCAAGGGCACCGTCTTCGTGTCGGTCAAGGACCGCGACAAGCCCGCCCTGGCGGTCATCGCGGGCAAGCTGCACGAGATGGGCTTCCGCGTTCTCGCCACGTCCGGCACGGCGGCGGTCTTCCGCGACGCCGGGGTTCCCGCCGAGGCGATCAACAAGGTGGCCGAAGGGCAGCCGCACATCGTCGACTCGATGATAAACGGCGACGTCCACATCATCATCAACACGACGGAAGGCGCGCAGGCGCTGGCCGACAGCTTCAGCCTGCGCCGCACGGCCCTGACCTACAACATCCCCTACTACACCACGGTGGCGGGCGCCCGCGCGGCGGTGGAGGCAATTGCCGCGCTTAGGAACGGCAGCCTTGAAGTTGCGCCGTTGCAGTCGTACCTTAGCGGATCGTATTAGGGTGGACGACGGCGCGGCGGACCTCCTCCGCGCCGTCTTTTTCCCTGGTTTCGCCTTGGACGGGTCGAACGACTGCAAGCGGTGATGGACCGAACACATGGAAAAAGTTCCGATGACAGCGGCGGGCTTCAACCGCCTCCAGGAGGAATTGAAGCATCTTAAAGTTTCCGAGCGTCCGGCGGTCATCAAGGCCATTGCCGAAGCGCGCGAACATGGGGACTTGTCGGAAAACGCCGAGTATCACGCCGCGCGCGAACGCCAGAGCTTCATCGAAGGCCGCGTTCTGGAGCTTGAGGACAAGATCAGCCGGGCGGAGGTCATCAACCCCGCCAAGCTGACGGGCGACACCGTGAAGTTCGGGGCCACCGTGACCCTGGCCGATCAGGACACCGACGAAGAGACGACCTACCAGATCGTCGGCCAGGACGAGAGCGACATCAAGTTGCGTCTGCTGTCGATCCAGGCCCCGCTGGCCCGCGCGCTCATCAACAAGTCGGTCGGCGACAATGTGGAAGTGTCCACGCCGGGCGGTTCCAAGCTGTATGAAATCGTGTCGGTCGAGTTCCGCTAAGCTCCTGTCACGCTTGCCCCCCTCCCCATCCCTCCCCCGCTCACGCGGGAGAGGGGGCAGGACCATTGCAAAGCGCCACAGTCCCCTCCCCTGCGAAGCGGGGGAGGGTTAGGGAGGGGGCAACAGCGACAGCCCTATCCCCGCCCGCCCTTCACCCGTTCTTGCAGAAAATTCGTCACCCGCGTGATCGAATCCTGACGCGCGTCCTCGTTGGTGCCGACATGGGCGGCGCCGCCGGGGGCGGTCGCCAGATTCTTGCGCTTGCGCACCGGCGCGTCCGGTGAATCAAAGCCGTGATAGGCGTTGGGGTAGACGACCAACTCCGTCCGCTCCTTCACCCCGTCGCGCTGGGCCAGATCGACGCAGGGTTGGGCGGGCGTCCAATCGTCCTTTTCCCCGACCAACAGCAACAACGGGCCGTCGGGCTGCCAATCCTCGTTCTTCAGCGGCGTTTTGCAGCCGGGATAAAAGGCGATGGCGGCGCGGAATCCGCCGCCCTCCTTGCCCGCCGGGCCATCCTCTCCCGCGCCATAGGCCGACAGAACGGTCCCGGCGCCCTGCGACCACCCCATCAGGGCGATACGGTCGCGGTCCACCTCAGACCGGCTGCGCAGATAGGCCAGCGCCGCCCAGGCGTCGCGCTTGCGCTCCACCCCGGCGCGAACCGGACGATCCTTCAGCGGCCCGGAACAGACGTCGGTGACGCCGCGCGGGCCGAAGCTGTCCACCATCAGAACCTCATAGCCCTGCTGCTGGAGCATCGTCGCCCACCAGACATGGCGCGCCGCGACCCGCCCCGTGCTCTTGGCGTAGAGGCCGCCACAGCCGTGCAGCAGCACCACCGACGGGTGCGGTCCGGCCCCGGTCGGGCGCAGCAAACGCCCGGTCAACGGAGTCGGCGCGCCGCCGGTCAGATCGCCATCCTGCGAGGGAAAGCGCACGATCTCTTCCGCGTGCACGCCGGGCGCGGCCTGGACGTCGATGGGAACGGCGGCCAACGCCGCCCCAACGCTCAACGCCGCCACAGCCGCCTGACGGAGAGTAGATGCCATCATCCTCGAACGTCCCCGCTACGCCGCGCCAACCCCTATGGCGGCGCTCGCAATTGCAACATTAGCACCCTTGCGAAAGAAAGCATCCACTCCGAAGGGAGGAGGGGGCAGGCCACGGACGGAGCGCGCGCTAAAAACAAAAACGGCGGCGTCGGGCTTTCAGGCCCGCGCCGCCGCTCTCACATCCGATGAACAAACGTGTCAGAGGCCGTCAGTCCTCGACATACTCGTCCTCGTCCTCCTCGGTCCCTTCCGGGATGTCGGGCGAATCGACGTCGATCGGCACGCCGGGGGTGTGCTTGGAGGTTCGGATCGACAGCGCCGACTTCACATGGGCGACGTTGGGGGCCGCCGTCAGCTTGGTCGTCAGGAAGCGCTGGTAATCGTCCCAGTCCTCCGCCACGATCTTCAGGACAAAGTCATACTCGCCAGCCAGCATGTTGCATTCACGCACCAGCGGCCAACTGTTGACGAGATCCTCGAACTTCTTTAGGTCGGTTTCGGCCTGACTGCTCAAGCCCACCTGGGCGAACACGGTGACGCCGAACCCGAGTTGATCGGGGTTGACGTCGGCGTGATAGCCACGGATGAATCCAGCCTCTTCCAACGCGCGAACGCGGCGCAGGCAGGGAGGGGCGGAGATGCCGGCGCGCCGGGCAAGCTCCACGTTGGTCATCCGACCGTCGTTCTGCAAATCGCGCAGAATTCGACGGTCAATTCGGTCGAGTTTGACCCGCCGCATGGTTTACTCGGTCGCTCCGGGGGTGATTTGGAGAAAGGATATTACACGGTGATGGTGTCTACGCCAAGGCCCAAACCCTGACAAGAGCGCGCAACCCCAATTCTGTCCCGATCCCCGCGCAGCGGCGACGGTCGCCTCCTCCTTTTCAACAGTCCGAGACATGATGCAACACCTCACCTGCTGGGTGGTTTCCGACGGCAAGCCGGGCATGGAAAACCAGTGCGTCGGCTTGGCCGAGGCGCTGGGGCTGACCCCGGTCGTCAAGCGCGTGGCCCTGCGCACGCCCTGGCGCCAGCTCAGCCCCTATTTGCGGATCGGCAACCGGTTCGCCGCCAGCGCCAAGGGCGATCCGATCCGCGCGCCCTGGCCCGATCTGTTGATCGGCACCGGGCGGCAGAGCGTCGCCGCCTCGCTGGCGGCGCGGGCGCAATCCGGCGGCAAGACCTTCACCGTGCAGATTCAGGATCCGCAGATCGCGCCCCGCCATTTCGATCTGGTGGTGGTGCCGCGCCACGACAAATTGCGCGGCGACAACGTGCTGGTGACGCGCGGCGCCCTGCACCGGGTGACTCCCGCCATTCTGGCCGACGCGGCGGCCCGATTCGCCCCGCGTCTGGCCCATCTGCCCAGCCCGCGAATCGCGGTGCTGATCGGCGGCGACAACGGCGTCTACCGGCTGACCCCGACCATCATGGGGCAGGTCGCCGACCAACTCGCCAACCTCGCCCGCAACCACGGGGCCGGGCTGATGGTGACGCCGTCGCGCCGCACCGGGGCCGACAATGAGGCGATCTTGCGCGCCCGCCTGTCCGGCCTGGCGGCGGAGGTGTGGGACGGAACCGGCGAGAATCCCTATTTCGGCTATCTCGGGCTGGCCGACGCCGTGGTCGTCACCTGCGACAGCGTGTCGATGACGTCGGAGGCCTGCTCCACCGGAAAACCGACCTATGTGATTGAACTGGACGGCGGATCGCCGAAATTCCGCTCCTTTCACGACGGGCTGTATCAGGATGGCCTCACCCGGCGGTTTGACGGAACGCTCGCCCATTGGGACCATCCGCCGCTCGACGACACCGAACGGGTCGCCGCCGACCTGCGCCATCGGCTGATCGCCCACCGGGCGCGCCACCATCATGGCCAACCTCCTGGATGACCTTTGGACCGTCCAGCGGATGCGCGACCAATCGGCGCACGCCCTGGTATGACCAGTTTTCCGCTTCCCTCCCGCCGCGCGCGTGCCATAAACGCGGCGGGTTTTGTCCCGCGCCACCGATTCCTTCCCGGATGATCCACCGATGACCTCGCCCGCCGCCGCCGTCGCCCAGAGCTTCCTGCGCTGCCTGGACGGCAGCACGTCCGCCGCCCAGCCCTATCGGCACTGGCTGTTGTCCAACGCCCTGCCCGAAGACAGCGCCGACGCCATCGCCGCCCTGCCCTGGGGGCCGCCGCCGGTGTCCGACACCTACGGCAAGCGCGAGACGAACAACGCTTCACGCACCTATTTCGGGGCGGAAAACCGCGCGAACTATGACGTGTGCGAGCAGGTGGCCCAGGCCTTCCAAAGCCGCGCCGTCACCGACGCCATTCAAAAGACCTGCGCCGTCGATCTGTCGGGGACCAACCTGCGCATCGAATATTGCCAGGATACCGAAGGCTTTTGGCTGGAGCCGCACACCGACATCGGCGTGAAGAAATACACGATGCTGGTCTATCTCTCGAAAGGGCCGGGCTGCGAGGATTGGGGAACCGACGTGCTGGACGGGACGAAGACCATCGTCGCCCGCGCGCCCTACGCCTTCAACGAGGGGCTGATCTTCATCCCCGGAACCGACACCTGGCACGGCTTCGCCAAGCGCCCGATCAACGGCGTGCGCAAGTCGATCATCGTCAACTATGTGTCGTCGGAATGGCGGGCGCGCCAAGAGCTGTGCTTCCCCGATCAACCCATTGCGTGATTTATAGCCGCTGACCGTCGGCCCACCCGCCGCGCCTCGCCTGGAGACCCCGCCGATGTCCATGCTTGATCTGGACAAGTTCCGCGCCACCCCCCTGCAACATGATCCCTACGACTTTCTCTGCGTCCCGGGATTCGTGAAGAAAGAGCATCTGGAGGCGTTGCACCGCGATTACCCCAAGGTGGACAAGCCCGGCTCCGTTCCGCTCGGCGTGTTCCCGCAGGGGCCGGCCTTCGACGCGCTGATTGAAGAATTGAAGGGGCCGGAGGTGTGCAAGGCCTTTTCCGACAAGTTCGGAATCGACCTGTCGGATTACCCGACCATGTTCACCGCGCGCGGCATGTGCCGGGCGACCGACGGCAAGATCCACCCGGACTCGGCCAGCAAGATCGTCACCGTGCTGATCTACATGAACCCGCCGTGGGAAGCCACCGGCGGGCGGCTGCGCATCCTGCGCTCCCAGGATCTGGAGGATTACGCGGCGGAGGTTCCGCCGGAGGAAGGCACGCTGATGTGCTTCCGCCGCAGCGACACCTCATGGCACGGCCATTACCCGTTCGAGGGCCAGCGCCGCGCCGTTCAGATGAACTGGGTCAAGGGCAGCGTCTACATCTGGCACGAACAATGGCGCCACCGCGTCGGCGTCTGGGCCAAGAAGCTGTTCGGCGTCGAGCAGAAAGGCTATTGAGCGGGCGCTCGTTTGAGCGCTTGCCCCCACCCCGACCCTCCCCCGCTGTCGCGGGAGAGGGAGCCTTGATTCTTGTCGGCGCGCGGCGGAGTTCCCTCTCCCGCCATAAGGCGGGGGAGTGTTAGGGAGGGGGCGCGGCGCTTTCACCCCGCAAGGGTCCACACCGGCGCGCCCAGATCCTCGCGGAAGGCGAAGCGTTTGAGGTGGTCGATCACCACCTCCTGAAGCCGGGGCAACGCGTCGGCGTCAGCCTCAAGGGCGATGTCCAGCCCTTCGGCGTCGGCGGCCAAGCGGCAGAAACGCCCCTCGCCGAACGGGATTTCGCCCCGGCCATCGCCATGGGTCACGGCGAATTTGTGCGCCCAATGCTTGCACAGTTGAGTCAGATAGCGTTGCGCCTGATCGGTCGCCACGCGGGTCGTCGATGTCGCCATGGTTGGCGTTCTCCTCTTTTGAAATCTTAGGACCGCTCGACCGCCAGCGCGGCGGCGTCGATGGCGGCGGCGACGGCGTCGGTCTGTTCGGGCGTCAGATCGCCGCGCGACAGGCGCAAACGCAGGGCCAGCTTGAAGTTTTCAATCGCCCGGACGATTTGCGGGGCGCGTTCGCCGCCGTGGCGGGCGCGGGCGTGAGCGATTCGTTCGCGGATCGCCGCCACCGTGACGGCGTTGGCCTTCAGCGCGTCGGCGCCGTCGGGCGTGACCTCATAGAGCTTCTTGTTGCCCTCGGTCGAGGCGACCCGGATGTGCCCCTGCTCTTCCAGCATGGTCAGGGTCGGGTAGATGACGCCGGGGCTGGGGCTGTAGGCGCCGCCGACCAGATCCTCGATGGCCTTGATGAGGTCATAGCCGGAATGCGGCTTTTCCTCGATCAACCACAGCAGGACCAACCGCAAATCGCCCTGGTCGAACACCCGGCGCTCGCCACGTTCGCGACCGCCGCCCCAACCGCCGGGACCGCCGAAGCCGCCCCGTCCGCCGCCATGACCGCCGCCATGACCGTGGCGGCCCCGCCCGCCGCCATGACCGTGGCCGTGACCATGGCCGTGATCGTCCGCGTCGTCGGACTCGGGACGGGAAAAACGACGCCCGCAGGCGTGAAACATATGCCGAAGCATGGAACCCTCTTTTGATGCAGTTTCGATATAACGAAAACTTAGATATATCGAAACTCACTCGGTTTCAAGAGGGGTTGCGAGCGGTTCGCAAAAAAAATCCATCGCGGGCCGAATCCGGGCCGCCGGACAAATCTCTGTTGCCCCTTCCGGCGACGGGCTATAACTGCGCCCCGGTTTGTTCCCTTCGCGTGTGTGGCAATGCCCCTTCGGATCGAAACTTTTTCCAACGTCACCGGCGGCTCCAGCTTCTTCAAGGCGGTGGGCCACCCGTTGGCGGCGCCCAAGGCGGCCATTCTGATGGCGCGGCTGGCGTCCTTCGGTCCGGTCGCCTTTTACGACCCGCTGGGGCTGCTGTCGGGTCTGGCCGAGTTCTACGACCTCTCCGCCATCCCGGTCGCCGGGGTGTTCGTGCAGAATGTCGAGCTGGTGGGAACCCAGGTGTTCGGCCATGCGGCGCGAGCGGTGACGGACCTGCCGACCTGCGGCGCGCGCACGGTCTTCGTCGTCGCCTTCGATTCGCAGCGCTGCGAGGGCCACATCGCCCATCTGATTCCGAAGGATGTCGGCGTCGTTTCGCTGGACGCGATGCGCGTGCCGGAGGACATGCTGAACGATCCGGCGCATTACCTGTCGAAATTCAACTGGGCGACCAACTTCGCCTGGTTCCGCGACGAGGGCGGCCACCACACCCGCATCGTGTCGGCCAATTACTGGCCGCGCTATGGGGCCAAAGGCACCCGGCTGTGGGCCTGCCTGTTCGATCAAGCTGGTCGCCCGATCACCGAATGGACGGAGCCGATGCCGCCGGCCGACGGCACGGTGGTGATCGACAGCCAGCAGGTGCGCGCCCGGCTGGGGTTGGGCGATTTCTGCGGCACCCTGTTTCTGCACGTCATCGGCGCCGCCGGGCATGACGTGGTGAAATACGCGCTGGACACCTACGGCGACGACGACGCCGTTCTGTCCTGCACCCACGACGCCAACGCCTGGCCCGCCGAACGCTACGCCGGTCTGCCCGCCCCGCGCGACGATGAGCGGGTGTTGCTGTGGATCCAGAACAGCCACCCGACGCCGATTCCGGCGGGGACCGTCGGGCTGAACCTGATGGGATCGGACGAAATTCGCACGGTCGCGCAGGAGATCGCCCCCTTCGCCACGCTGGCGCTCGACAGCCGCGACCTGTTTCCCGACGCGCGTTGGCCGCTTCAGTTTGAAATCCAGGCGGGCAAGCATTTCGTCCGCCCTCGTTACGAGGTCGTATCGACCAACGGACGCCGCCGCATCGCCCACGCCAACGTCGAACGCACGGATCTGAAGCCCGATCCCAAGCTGGCGCTTCTGACCGGCGGGGCCATCGGCAAGGGCCACATCCTGCCCGCCCCGATCCTGCCGCCCGACCGCTGGCGCACCATCCTGCTGCCCACCCCGATGAGCACGGCGCAGACCGAATTGCCGGTCAAGGCGGTGGTCTATGACCGCGACGGGCGGGAGCTGGTCCAGCGTTCCTTCGGCAATCTGAAGCGGTCGGACAGCGTGGCGTTGGACGTCACCGCCCTGTTGGGCGACCGCGCTTTGCCCGGCGGCTGGGGCCATGTCGAATTGCTGTATGATTTCGATGTCGGAACGATAGCCGACGGCTGGTTGCACGCGCTGGTTCGTTACGAAGACGTAAAGACCGGCCATGTGGCGGAGACCAGCTTCGGCAGCCATCTGTTCAACATGGCGATGATCTACCGCGACGAGCCGCAAAGCTACCATGGCCGCCCGCCCGGCCTGTCCACCCGGCTGTTCCTGCGGCTGGGCGCGACGCCGTGGGACACCTTGTGCCATCTGGTCTATCCGGCCTCCACCCCCTGGCACGCCCAGTCCGACACCGCGTTGATCCTGGTCCGGCGCGACGGCCACGAGATCGCCCGCCGGAAGGTGGAGATCGCCTGCGGCGGGTCGCTGCACTGGCGCTATCACGAGATGTTTTCGGAAGCGGAACGGATGGCGGCGGGCGAGCACGCCTATGTGCTGATCCGCGACACCACCTGCCGCCTGTTCGGCTATCATGGCTGCCTTGCCGGTGACGGCGCCTTCAGCCTCGACCATATGTTTGGTTTCTGACGCCCCTTCCCTGCTTTCGAGACGGTTCCCATGCCCAGCACCCATCACAGCAAGGTTCTCATCATCGGCGCCGGCCCGGCGGGCTACACGGCGGCGATCTACGCCGCGCGCGCCAATCTGGAGCCGCTCATGGTCCAGGGCATGCAGCCGGGCGGCCAGTTGATGATAACCACCGATGTGGAGAATTATCCCGGCTTCGCCGACCCCATCCAGGGGCCGTGGCTGATGGAGCAGATGCAAAAGCAGGCGGAGCATGTCGGCACCAAGATGGTGTTCGACCTGATTACCGACGTCGATTTCAGCCAGCGCCCCTTCGTCTGCAAGGGCGACAGCGGCGACACCTACACCGCCGACAGCGTCATCATCGCCACCGGCGCGCAAGCCCGCTGGCTGGGGCTGTCCAGCGAGGAGATTTATCGCGGCTTCGGCGTGTCGGCCTGCGCCACCTGCGACGGCTTCTTCTTCCGAGGCAAGGAGATCGCGGTCATCGGCGGCGGCAATTCAGCGGTGGAAGAGGCGCTGTATCTGACCAACCACGCCTCAAAGGTCACGATCATCCACCGCCGCGACAGCTTCCGGGCCGAGCGGATCATGCAAGACCGCCTGTTCCGCCACCCGAAGATCGAGGTGGTGTGGGACAGCGCGGTGGAGGAGATCGTCGGCGAGGGCGACGGCAGCCTGGGCAACCCGCGCGGCGTCACCGGCGTGCGCGTGAAGAATGTGAAGACCGGCGACAGCCGCGTGATCCCGGTCGCGGGCGTCTTCGTCGCCATTGGCCATGAACCGGCGACGGCGGTGTTCAAGGGCAAGGTGGCGATGGACGAATCGGGCTACGTCATCACCGCGCCGGATTCGACGGCGACCAACATTCCCGGCGTGTTCGCGGCGGGCGACGTCAAGGACAAGGTCTATCGTCAGGCGGTGACGGCGGCGGGCATGGGCTGCATGGCGGCCCTGGAAGCCGAACGTTGGCTCGCCCATCACGAATAAGCTGCCACGAATAAGCGGGCACGAAAAAGAACGCCGCCGCCAGGGCTGTTCCCCGGCGGCGGCGTTTTTGTTTGTGACGACTATTCCAACAGGCTGCGCAGCATCCAGGCGGTCTTTTCGTGGATTTGCAGGCGCTGGGTCAGCAAATCCGCCGTCGGCTGATCGTCGGCCTTTTCCGCCGCCTTGAAGACGGCGCGGATGGTGCGGGCGGCGGTCTCGTGACCGTCCACCAGTTGGCGGATCATGTCTTCGGCCTTGGGGACGCCCGCCTCTTCCTGGATTGAAGCGAGGGCGCCGAATTGGGTGAAGCTGCCCGGCGCCGGGTGGCCCAGCGCGCGGATGCGCTCCGCCACCTCGTCCAGCGCGGTCCACAGTTCCGTGTATTGCGTCATGAACATGACGTGCAGGGTGTTGAACATCGGCCCCGTCACGTTCCAGTGGAACGAATGGGTCTTCAGATAGAGCGCGAAGGTGTCGGCCAGAACCTTGCTCAGCCCTTCGGTGATGGCCTTGCGGTCGTCCTTCGAGATTCCGATGTCGATCTTCATGGGGGTTTTGCCCTTTTTGCTGTTGGGGGAACTCACGTCCGACAACAGCTTGTGCGCCCGCCGCCGCTTTCAAGGCGGTCTAGGCCGGAAGTTGCCCGCTTGCGGCCTTTTGGCCGCAACCCACGTTCCCCCATCCTCACCCCTGGCGCAAGCGCCAGTCTTCATCCCTGGCGCAAGCGCCCGATGAAATCCTTGACCTCGCGGTTCAGGGCGACCGCCTGACCGTCCAGCAACTCGGCGGCGCGCAGCACTTCGCCCGCCGCGACGCCGGTCTCCCCGGCGCTGGTCGAGACGCCGGTGATGTTCTGCGACACCTCCGCCGTGCCGCTGGCCGCTTCCTGCACGTTGCGGGTGATTTCCTGGGTGGCGGCGGCCTGCTGTTCCATCGAGGTGGCGATGGAGCCGACAATCTCGTCGATGGAGACCACCGTGTCGCCCACGCCCTTGATCGCCGACACCGCCGCGCCCGTCACCTGCTGCATGGTGGTGATCTGGGCGCCGATGTCCTCGGTCGCCTTGGCGGTCTGGGTCGCCAGATGCTTGACCTCGCTGGCGACGACGGCGAATCCCTTGCCCGCCTCGCCCGCGCGGGCCGCCTCGATGGTGGCGTTCAGCGCCAGCAAATTGGTCTGCGCGGCGATGGCGTTGATGAGGCCGACGATTTCGCCGATCCGGTTGGCGGCGTCGGACAGGCCGAGCACATGGCCGTTGGTCTCCTCCACCGCCCGCACCGCGCCGCGCACCATGTCAAAGGAGCGGCGGACCTGGGATCCGATTTCGGAAATGGACGCCGACATTTCTTCCGTCGCGGCGGCGGCGGTCTGCACGCTCATGCCCGCCTGCTGGCTGGCGGCGGCGACGGTGGCGGCCTGCCGGTTGGCGCTGGTCGCGCGGTCGAGCATCCCCGCCGCGTTGCCGCGCACCTGATGGGCGCCGGCGCCGACCTGCTGCACCACCTCGCTGACCCGCGCCTCGAACAGATCGGCCAGCGCGTGGATGGCGCGGCGCTTTTCCTCTTCGGCCTGGGCCTTTTGCCGGGCCTGGTCGGCGGTCAGCCGTTCGACCTCGCGCGCGTTGGTCTGAAAAATCTCCAACGCGCGGGCCATGGCGCCGATTTCGTTCTTCATCCACACGCCGTCGATCACGCTGTCCAACTTGCCCGCCGCCAGATCGGTGGTGGTCTGCGACAGGCGTTGCAGCGGTCGGGTGATGGAGCGCGCCAGCACCAGCCCACCGACCATCATGCCCGCCAGCAACCCGGCCATCACCAGCGCGAAGCGGACGCGGTCGGCGTCCGCCGCGTCGTGCGTCGTCTGGATCGCCTGGGCGGTGGATTGGCCGATGGCCTCCTGCACCGCCATGATGCGGTCGGTCAGCGCCTTGAACTGGTCGTCGGTGTGGGCCATCATCGGGATGCCGATCAGGCGGTCGATGGCCGCCATCTGGTTCATCTCGTCCACCGCCTTGGCGTAGGCGTCAACGCGGGCCGACACGTCGGTCAGCATCGTCCGCTCCGCCTCGGTCAGCGGCATGGCCCGCAGGGCGTCGATCACGCCGCGCGCCTGTTTGGTGTTTTTGGCGATGGCGTCGCGCATCTGTTGCAGCTTGGCGTCTTCGATGCCCGACCCGGACAAAGCCAGATGGCGCGACACGTCGCTGTGAATGACATAGGCGGTGGCGACCAGACGGTCGATCTGCCCGCGCCGTTCCGCCGCCGATTTGTGGATGCCGTCCACCGACGACACCGCCTGATCGGCCTGTCGGTCGGCCAGAAGCAAGGCCCCGACCGTCAGAACGATCCCCATCAAGGGGGCCACGAACACGCGCGCCGCCACCGACAGCCCGGTCAGGCGCTTAAAGATGCCACCGCTCATCACCACCCCCGCCAATTTTGGCCCCCACAATCCAGGCCAAACCGCCCGCGCCCGCCCAACCGTCGCCAGCCGGGCGGGCGCCAACCGCCGTTACTTGTAGACGCCGACGTAAGCAACCAGTTCCTGGTTGGGAACCCGCTTCACGTAGGTGATCTTCGGTTCGATCTTGTTGGTGGCCGGGTTCAGCCAACGGTATTCGACCCAGCCCTCGCCCTTGTCCTTGGCCACGGCCAGAACGTCCTGGACGATGAAGCGCCCGTCGGGATCCTTGACGTTGATGACGGTCTGGCCGACGCCCGCCGGACGCGGCGGATAGACCTTCCAGGTGCCGGTGAAGTCGATGACGTTTACATAGATTTCGCCGAACTTGTATTCGCCGTCGGCGTTGAAGACGGCCGCCGCCTGCTCCAGCCCCTTGGCGGCGATCAGATCGGCGGCCTTCAGGGTGATCGCCTTGGCGTCGTCCTGGGTTGGTTTTGCGGTTTGCGCCACAGCGGTCCCGGCAAGGCCCGTGGCGAAAAGACCAATCATGAGAAAACGAAACACTGCGCGCATGCGTATAATCCCCAAAGCTTGCGACCGGAATACAAAGTGTCGACTCTCGGTCCGATTTGTTGCTGAAGCGTTTTTGCGAAAATTCGACACGCTTCTTATCCGCAGAGGTACTACCAGAAGGTTTCAGGATTTTGTCGAATTGATTTCGCCCCCGTCATACCGCATTGCAGCGTAGCAACATCGGTATCTCAGGCGGCAATCGACGGATTGTTCGACAACATCAACGAAATGAAGCATTTGTGACGATATCTGTCGATGGCGGTCGGACCCGCCGACATCTTGCGGCGCGTCGTCGCAACCGTCCGTTCACAATCCGCTCCCGACGTGACGTCTTGCCGCCCCTTTTTTCCATCGACAGCGCGGCGAATCGGGGGGAGCATCAAGGTCATCGTGGGCCTGCCGTCGGCCCCCCGGAGCCATCGCCGCTCCCCGCCGCCGACACCCCCACCCCAGTTTCGTCTCTTTGATCGTCTCGACACACGAACGGGCCGCCTGTCGCGGTTGGTGTCTGACATCGGACCCGGCGGCCTGACAAACAGCCCCATTGGCCCCTTGGGAGGTGTGAATGCCCCACAACACCATTCGGACGGCGCGCTGCGCGGCGCTGGTCGGCCCCTATCTCGCCGGCAAGACGACGCTGCTGGAAAGCCTGCTGTTCGCGGCGGGCGCCATCACCCGCAAGGGAAGCGTGCGCGACGGCAACAGCGTCGGCGACAGCGCCCCCGAAGCCAAAGCGCGCAAGATGAGCACGGAGGTCAACGCCGCCTCCTTCGAGTATCTGGGCGAACGCTGGTCGATCCTCGACTGCCCCGGCTCGGTCGAGCTGGCCTGCGACAGCCAGAACGCCCTGATGGCCGCCGATCTGGCCGTGGTGGTGGCCGAAGCCGCGCCGGACAAGGCGGTTCTGCTGGCCCCGCTGTTCAAATTCCTCGACGACCGCCGCATCCCGCACATTCTGTTCATCAACAAGATCGACACGCTGGGCGACCAGAGCGTCCGCGCCGTCGTGTCGGCCTATCAAGAGGTGTCGGCCCGCAAGCTGGTGCTGCGCGCCGTGCCGATGCGCGAGAAGGGCGTCGTCACCGGGTTGGTCGATCTGGTCAGCGAACGGGCGTGGCGCTTCAACCCGCACAAGCCGTCCAATCTGGTCAGCCTGCCCGACGCGCTGAAAACCGATGAAGGCGCGGCGCGGCAGGCTCTGTTGGAATCCATCGCCGATTTCGACGACGCGCTGCTGGAAAAGCTGCTGGAGGACATGGCCCCCGACGCCGACGCGGTTTACGACAGTCTGGCCCAGGAACTGGCCAACGACCAGATCGTTCCAGTCTTTTTCGGGTCGGCGGAGAACGACAACGGCGTCCGGCGGCTGTTGAAGGCGTTGCGGCACGAGGGGCCGGAGGTCGCCGTCACCGCCGCCCGCGTGGACGCCCCCGCCCAGGGCGCGGTCGCCGTGCAAATCGTCAAAACCCAAATCGGCTCGCACGCCGGAAAGCTCAGCCTGGCGCGGGTGTGGCGCGGCGAGGTCGCCGACGGCATGATTCTGGGCGGCGAACGGGTGTCGGGCGTCTTCCGCCTGTTCGGCCATGACCAGACCAAGATTCCCACGGCGACGGCGGGCGATCTGGTGGCGCTGGGGCGGTTGGACAAGGCGGCGACCGGCGACCGGCTGACCGACGCCACTGGCGGGAAGGGCAATCTGGGCGCCCCGGCGGATTGGCCGGAACGCCCGGCCCCGGTCTATGGGCTGGCGCTGCACGCCGAAAACCGCAACGACGACGTGAAGCTCTCCTCCGCCATCCAAAAGCTGACGGAGGAGGATCCCTCCCTGGTGCTGGAACAGGCGTCGGACAGCGGCGAATTGGTGCTGTGGGGCCAGGGCGATATCCATCTGCGCATCGCCATGGACCGGCTGCGCGGCAAATTCAACGTCGCGGTCAAGGGGCAGGCCCCGCAAATCCCCTATCGCGAAAGCATCCGCAAGGGGACCAGCCACCACGCCCGCTACAAACGGCAAACCGGCGGCCATGGCCAGTTCGCCGACATCCAGATCGACATCCGCCCCCTGCCGCGCGGGTCGGGCGTCCAGTTCGAGGACGCCGTGGTCGGCGGGTCGGTGCCGCGCCAATACATCGGCTCGGTCGAGGCGGGCATCCGCGACGCGGCGGCGCGCGGCCCCTTGGGCTTTCCCGTGGTCGATTTCGCCGTGACGCTGACCGGCGGGCAGTTCCACCCGGTGGACAGCTCCGACATGGCGTTCAAGACGGCGGCGCGGCAGGCCATCGCCGAGGCGCTGCCCGCCTGCGAGCCGGTGTTGCTGGAACCCCTGCTGACCGTCACCATCGCCGTGCCCAGCGAATTCACCCCGAAGATCCAACGTCTGGTCAGCGGACGGCGCGGCCAGTTGATGGGCTTTGACGCCCGCCCCGGCTGGCCCGGCTGGGACGAGGTGAAGGCCAGCCTGCCGCAAGCCGACATGCAGGATTTGATCGTCGAACTGCGGTCCCTGTCGCTGGGCGTCGGCACCTATGTCTGGGAATTCGACCGCTTGCAAGAGGCGGTGGGCCGCGCCGCCGACCGCGCCGTCGAGATCCGCCGCGAGGCGCTGGCGGCGCAGTGATCGTCCACAAGAAATATGCGGTTATTCCCGTTTGGATATGACGTGGGAGGATGTATCATGGTGCGCCGCACAATCGCGGCGCACCTTTGTCTTTTGCGTCAAGGATGACATTGATGAAACTCAGCGCGCGCAATCAACTCGGCGGCACCATCGTTTCCCTGGACAAGGGGCCGGTCACGAGCAAGGTCAAGATCGACGTCGGCGGCGGCGCGATCATCACCTCCACCGTCACCACGGAAACCGCCGACGATCTGGGTCTGGCCGTCGGCGACAAAGTCACCGCCATCATCAAGGCGTCGGACGTTCTGATCGGGAAATAAGGGCCGTTTGATCGGAACGCCCCCTCCCCCGCGCGCCGCAGGCAAGGCGGGAGAGGGGGTTTCCGGACCATCGACGGCTCATAAGAGCGCTTGAACGCTCCCGCGCGACGCTTGTTCGCAGAACGCGGATCGGGTAACGATTCCCCCCTCTGGAAGCCGCTGAACGACCGCAAGCCGATGCTGGCACGCTGCCGCGCACTGAACGAACGATGGGGGGCGGCGCTTGTTCTGGCGCTGACCCTGGCCTTGTTCGCGCGGCTGCTCGGTCCGTCGATCGGCGCCGCCGACCGCGTCGGCTATGTCGCGATTTGCAGCGGCAGCGAGATCGTCTATGTGCCGGTGACGCAAAACGGCGATCCGGCGCCGAACGACGAAAAACCCGAAAAACCCGCCCCGTCCTCCCTGCACACCCCTTGCAACTGGCTGGGGCAATACGCCGCTCTGCTGCCGGATTTGCAAACGCTGGTCTTGCCCGTCGAGCGCCCGCGCACGCCGGGGCCGCAGCGGCAAGCCGCGTTTCATCCCCTCAAAGACCGCAAGCCGTTCCACTCCCAAGGCCCCCCATCGGTCGCAGCCTGACGCGACACGCCGCCCGATCCCATCGGGCGATGGCTTCCTGCTGACCGAATGGACCTTTCATGGCTCAAACTCTGCAAAGCGGAGCGATCAGCTCCGCCCTGTACCGGGCTGTCTGGCGCTGGCACTTCTTCGCCGGGCTGCTCATCCTGCCTTTTGTCGTCTTGATCGCCGTCACCGGCGCCATTTACCTGTTCAAGGACGAGATCAACGACGGCCTGCACCGCAATCTGCGCATCGTCGCGCCGCAGACCGTCGCCCAGCTCGCCCCGTCCGAACTGGTGGCGAAGGCGCTGGAGGCGCATCCCGGAACCCTCAAGGGCTACGCCCCACCCGCCGCCGCCGACCGTTCGGCGGAGGTGAAAATCGTCGGCGCGGACGGCCTGAAGGACACGCTTTACGTCAACCCCTACAGCGGGCAGGTGCTGGGCGGCCTGTGGGACGCCGGTTTTGCCGGATCCCCGACCCTGTATGTCGTGCGCAAGCTGCACAGCCTGCAATATGTCGGCTGGGTCGCCGAACGGGTGATCGAAGGGGTGGCGGGCTGGATGGTGCTGATGACCGCGTCCGGCGTCTATCTGTGGTGGCCGCGCGGGCAGGCGGGCGGCGTCGTCACCGTGCGCGGGGAACCGGCCAAGCGCGTCTTCTGGCGCGACCTGCACGCCGTCACCGGTGTTTTCGTCAGCCTCTTCATCGTTTTCCTGGCGATGACCGGCCTGCCTTGGTCGGGCTATTGGGGCAAGGCGTTCTACAATTTTTCCTACGCCGTCGGCATGGGCATGCCCGATGGCTATTGGGACAAATACCCGGTCTCCACGATTCCGCTGAAGGACACGGTGGACCGCGCGCCCTGGATCATCGAAAACCAGCCGACTCCCCTGTCCAAAACGGCGACCGGCGTTCCGGCCAAGCTCGACGACGTGGTCAAGACCGTGGAGAGCCTGGGCGTCGCGCCGGGCTACGCGATCAGCATCCCGACTAAGCCCGACGGCGTGTTCACCGCCTCGGTCTATCCCGACGACATCCGCCAAGAGCGCGTCGTCCACCTCGACCAATATTCGGGCGAGGTTCTGTTCGACATGAAGCTGAAGGATCTCGGCGTCTTTGGCCGCATGGCGGAATGGGGAATCAGCATCCACATGGGCCAAGCCTTCGGTCTGGCCAACCAACTGGTTCTGCTCGCCGCGCTCATCGCCATGGTGCTGATGGCCGGGTCCGGCGTCGTCATGTGGTGGAAGCGCCGCCCGGCGGGCACGCTGGGCGCACCGAAACTTCCGGCGAACGCCCAGATTCCCAAGACTCTCCTGGGCATGGCGGTGGTCGCGGGCCTGTTTTTCCCGATGGTGGGGATCTCGATGCTGGCCTTCGCGGCGTTCGAGCTTCTCAGCCACGCCGTCCGCGCGACGCGGACGGCGTGAGCAGGCTCTGACGCAATGAAAAAGGGCCGGAGCAAACGCTCCGGCCCTTCTTTCATCTCAGATCGGCGGAAACCGCCGGGCGCTCAGCTCCGCAGGTTGCCGCAAGCGCGTTGGATGCGCTTGCACGCCTCCTCCAACGCTTCCGTGCTGGTCGCGTAGGAAATGCGGAAGTGCGGGGCGAGGCCGAAGGCCGAACCCTGTACGACGGCGACGCCTTCGGATTCCAGCAGATAGGTGACGAAATCCTCGTCGGACTCGATCACCTTGCCGTCCGGCGTCGTCTTGCCGATGGTCCCAGCGCAAGACGGGTAGACGTAGAAGGCGCCTTCCGGCTTCGGGCAGGTCAGGCCGTTGGCCTGGTTCAGCATCGACACCACCAGATCGCGGCGCTGGCGGAACACCTCGGCGCGCTCCTTGATGAAGTCCTGCGGACCGTTCAGCGCCTCGACGGCGGCGGCCTGGGCGATGGAGGTCGGGTTGGAGGTCGATTGGCTCTGGATGACGCCGATGGCCTTGATGAGGTCCTTCGGGCCGCCCGCGTAGCCGATGCGCCAGCCGGTCATCGCGTAGGACTTCGACACGCCGTTGACGGTCAGGGTGCGATCGTACAGCGACGGCTCCACCTGGGCCGGGGTGACGAACTCCAGGCCGTCATACAGCAGATGCTCGTACATGTCGTCGGTCATGACCCAGACATGCGGGTGCTTGACCAGCACGTCGGTCAACGCCTTCATCTCGGCGCGGGTGTAGGCGGCGCCCGACGGGTTCGACGGCGAGTTCAGGATCAGCCATTTGGTCTTCGGCGTGATCGCCTTTTCCAGATCGGCGGGCTGAAGCTTGAAGCCCTGCTCGGCCGGGCAGGACACCGTCACCGGGGTGCCTTCCGCCAACTCGACCATGTCGGGGTAGCTGACCCAGTAGGGGGCCGGGATGATGACCTCGTCGCCGGGGTTCAGCGTGGCCATCAGGGCGTTGTACAGCACCTGCTTGCCGCCGACGCCGACCGTGATCTGGTCGGGCGTGTAGGTCAGGCCGTTTTCACGCGCGAATTTGGCGCAAATCGCCTTCTTCAGCGCGGGCGTGCCGTCCACGGCGGTGTATTTGGTGTCGCCGCTTTCGATGGCCTTGATCGCGGCGGCCTTGATGTTGTCGGGGGTGTCGAAGTCCGGCTCCCCGGCGCCCAGGCCGATGACGTCGCGACCGGCCGCTTTCAATTCGCGGGCTTTGTTGGTCACGGCGATGGTCGGCGACGGCTTGATGCGGGACAGGCGGGACGCGATAATCGACATGGCGGCAGGCCCCCTCAGGGCAGTGGTGGCGATGGGACGGGTGCGGCGCCCAGTGGCGCGACGCGGACCTTACTGCCGCTCAACCGACGTTGCAAGGTTGACTCCGCCACAATTGCGCGCGGTGAGGCGTCGGCGCCGCAGCCTGCCGCGACGCCGCACGGCCAGCCCGTTCAGATTGGGTTCATCCTGACCGCGCTACAGCGTGACCTGTTTGTTTGTTTTGTGGAATCAGCCCTTTGCCGATCCGCCGCCCGCTTGACAGGCCAAGCAAGGCCGTGCGTATCGTCGCCCCACCCCCCGTTCACCAGCCGAGAGGTTCAAGACCCGTCATGCTGTCCCGCATCGCGCTTGCGGCCACCGCCGCTCTTTTGCTGACCAGCTCCATCGCCTTGGCTCAAGATTCGATCAAGACTCGCCAGGCCGGATTCGGCGATCTCAAAAAGGCGATGGGCGAGATCAAGGACGCGCTGGGCAAGGATCAGGTCGCGGCGACCGCCCCCGTCGCCGCCCGCGTCGGCGCCTTCGCCACCACGATCCCCAGCCTGTTTCCGCCCGGCTCCGACAAGGGCAAGACCGGGGCCAAGGAAGTGATCTGGGCCAATTTCCCGGACTTCACCGCCAAGGCCAAGGGCCTGGAAGACGCCGCCAAGGTTCTGGCCGCCGCCGCCGCGACCGGCGACAAGGCCGCCACCGGCAAGGCCTTCGCCGCGATGGCCGACAGTTGCAAGGCCTGCCACCAGCGTTACCGTTCGGAATGATCCGACCTTTGACGCCCCCGCCCCAGGCTGGACGGGGGCGTCGAAGCCTCAGCCCGCCGCGCGCACCACCAGCGACACCAAACCGACCGCCGCCAGAAGAATCGCCAGCGCCAGCATCGGCGAGGACCGGCGTGGATCGCGGACCGGATGGGCGACGCTCTTGCGCCCGGTTATCATCGGGCGGATCAGATTGTCTTTCTTGACCAGCAGATAGGCCAGCACCGCCGCCACATGCAGCCCGACCAGGATCAAAATTCCGTCGGACAGCAGCCGGTGCAGCGTGCTCAACGCCGCGACCGTCGCGCCTGCCGCCAGCGGAACCAACGGGCCATCGACGACAATGTCGTCGCTGGTGAACAGCCCGCTCCCCGCCTGCGCGCCCAACACCAGCAACAGGACCACCACCATCAAACCGCCCAGCGGGTTGTGTCCCAGCGTGACCGGCGCCGCGCCCGGCGTCTTGCTTTGGGCGACGTAGGCCAAAATGGCGCGCGGCCCCTTGATGAAATCGCTGAAACGCGCGGTCTGGCTGCCGACGATTCCCCAAACCAAGCGAAACAGCACCAGCGCCAGAATTGTTTCCCCAACAAACATATGAACCGACAACACATCCATCTTCGCCGAGACCACCGCGACGGCGACCAGAAGCGCCAGCGTCCAATGAAACAGACGGGTTGGCAGGTCCCACACCCGGACGTCGCGCGCGCGTTGTTCCCGAGTCGCGGTATGACCACTTGCCATCGTTCGATCCTCGCTGTGTTTTCCCGCCCCTCAACTGGGGCATGTCCTGAGTTTTTTTACGGCTGTTCCTGGAAAAGCCAGCGTCTTTGTGGTGACAAAGGGCGAAACCCCTGTCAACAGGCTTGATGGCGCGCCCGCACGGCGGCTATGACTGGGGCAAAAGGTCGGCCCATCGCAACGACCCGACCGTCTCAGCCCTTTCAAAACATCAGCCAAAGGACCGCGTCCCATGCCCGACAAACAACTCCTCCACCTCGTGTTCGGCGGCGAACTCGTGCGCCCGGATTCCGACCAGTTCGTCGATCCGACCAAGCTGCACATCGTCGGCATTTTCCCGAGCTATGACGAGGCTTACAAGGCGTGGCGCGGCGCGACCGGGCAGACCATCGACGACGCCCACACCCGCTATTACATCGTCCACATGCACCGCTTCCTCGACCCGGCGGCGGGCCATCAGGACGGCGACCATCATCATTGACGGCGTGGGACGTTGACGGCGCGCGGTCGCCTTGGCCGCCGCCTCCGTTCCTTGCCTTTCAGCGAATTCTGTTCAGGCCGGTTCTTTCAGCCGTTTGGTCAAAAGCCCAAAGGCCACGTCGGCGGGAACCGGGCGTCCGGTCAGCCAGCCTTGCACCTGGGTGCAATTGTGGTGGCGCAGGAAATTCGCCTGCTCCGTCTTCTCCACCCCTTCGGCCACCACGTCCAGCCCCAGCATGTCGGCCATCGCGATGATGGTGGACACGATGCTGGCGTCCTCGCGTTCCTGCGGCACGCCGTTGATGAAGGAACGGTCGATCTTCAAGGTGGTGATCGGCAGCTTTTTCAAATAGCTCAGCGACGAATGGCCGGTGCCGAAATCATCGACCGCCACCCGGATTCCCATCGCCTTCAACGCGCCCAGCACGCTCATGGCGTGGTCGATGTCCTGCATCACCGCGCCTTCGGTGATTTCCAGCTCGATCAATTCGGGCGGCAGGCGGTGGCGGTCCACGATGCGGCGGAAATCGTCGGCGGTGCGGTGGCGCAGATGGCGCGGCGAGATGTTGACCGCCACCGGCACCGGATTCAGCCCCTGATCCAGCCACGCGCGTTGCTGGCGGCACGCCTCGTCCAGCACCCAATCGCCCAGCGGCACGATGAAGCCGGTTTCCTCGGCCACCGGAATGAACTCGCCGGGCGAAATCATCCCCTGCCCCGGATTGTCCCAACGCAGCAGCGCCTCGAACCCCTCCAGCGCGTAATCGATCAACGACACCTTGGGCTGGTAATGCAGGCGGAACTGCTTGTTGACGAGGGCCGAGCGCAGCTCGCCGTCCAGCGCCAGATGACGGCGCGCCTGATCGGCCAACTCCTTGCGGAAAAAGGCGTGGCGCCGTCCGCCCAGCCGCTTGGCGGCGTACAGCGCGGTGTCGGCGGCGCGGATCAACTCATGCGGTTCCTCCGTATGGTCGGGGAACAGCGCGATGCCGATGGAGGTGCGGACGTAATGCTCGTTCCCCGCCAGGATCACCGGCTGATCGAACGCGGCGAGAACGCGGTCGGCGATGGCCGCCGCCTCGTCGGCGTCGACGATCTCCTCCAGAATGATGGCGAAATCATCCGATCCGATGCGCCCGACCAGATCGGCGGCGCGCACCGTCTCGGCGACGCGCCGCGCCACCTCCTGCAACAGGGCGTCGCCCGCCTGATGGCCCAGCGTGTCGGTGACGAGCTTGAAGCGCGACAGATCCAGGCACATCACGGCGAAGCGGCGGTTGTAGCGGCGGCAGCGCTCGACCGCCGTTTCCAGCAGCGATTCGACCATCGCCCGGTTGGGCAGGCCGGTCAACCGATCGCGGGTGGCCAGCCGCATCAATTCGCGCTCGTGCCGCAGCCGCTGCGTCATGTCGGTCAGCGCGCAGACGAATCCGCGCTTGCCCTGCACCACCAGCGGCGACACGCTGATCGCCGCGTCAATCCGCCCGTCGGCGCGCAGGATGCCCAGCGCCTCGGCCCGCGTCAGCTCGCCCGCCCCACCGGCCCCGGCCAACAGCGCCTGCGCCCGGCCCCGGTCGGATTCCACGAACAGACTGGCCAACGCCCGACCGGGCAGCGTTTCCGCCGCCACGCCGAACAGGGCGACCGCCGCCGGGTTGTGCTCCTCAATCCGGCCACGCTCGTCCACCAGGACAATCGCCTCGCTGACGTTGTTCATGATGCCGGCCAGCCGCTCGTCGCGCTCGATCAAGGCGCCGGCGGAGCGGCGGAAATACTCCATGGCGCGGGCCATCGCGCCGAACTCGTCGCGGCGGTGGCGACCGGGGATGTCGATCTCCGTCCGCCCCTCGGTCAACTGGCGCATGCGGGTTGACAGCGCCTCGATCGGGCCGACGACGTTTTGCGACAGATACATGGAGATCGGCCAGCTCAACACCAGCAGCCCCAGCAGGAACAGGATGAAGGTCATCGCCTCCATCGCGAATTCGCGGTCGATGTCGTCCACGTCGCCCGCCGCCGCGACCACCCAGCCCCACGGCTCGAACGCCGCTTGGCTGATGACCGCGTGTTGAATCGGCGGCCAGCCCGGCGGCACCACCCCATCGGTGAACACGGTGACATGGAAGGGATCGCCGACCAGCGCGCGCAGGGCCAGACGCGCCCGCGCCTGCGCTTCGGCGCGGGGAATGGCGCCCGACGCCGCTTCCCGCTCCAGATCGCTCAACATGGTGCGCGAGGAATCGACCAAAGCGCCGGTCATGCGTTCGCGTTCGGCGATCAGCCCACTGCGCAGCAAATACAAAGCCGGGATCGCCGCCATCAGGCAACCGATCAGGCCAAGCCAGGTCAACCAGCGTATCTTGCGGCGCAGCGTCATATGACTCCCGCGACACTCCCATGACCGTCTCTCGCCCGGACGGTTTCTTGTGCGCAGCGCAGGTTCGCTGTTTCATTTCAAACGTGCAATCGTAATTTTCTTCGCACGCGCAACATTCACAAAGCGCACACGTCCAAAAACGAGAGATGCGGCGTTGTGTCTCGTGTCGCGGCATCGTCGGGCGCGAGCGCCACGACGATGCCGCGATCATCACGCCGCCTCGTCACTCACCCACGGCTGGGATAAAGCCGCTGGAATCCATCGGTCACGCGCGCGATCACCGCCGGGTCGCGCTCCCGCCAATAGCGCGGATCGCGCATCATGGCCCGCAATTCCGCCTCGCCATCGGCGGCGGCGGCCCGGCCCGGCGTCATCGCCAAGGCCGACGGTTCGCCGCCCGACATCATGGCGTGCAAGGCCATGACGCCTTCATAGGTGGTGGACAACCCCTCGACGGCGGCGGGCGGCAGATTCTTGCCCGCCCAGGTCAGAAGCTGGCGGGACACCTCGCGCCATTTCTCCTCGCCGCCAAAACGGGCGACCAGCCGCTCCACCTCGCGTTCGGCCTGGAACTCGGCGGCCAGATGCTGGATCAGCGGCATCATGCGCTCCGCCGCCAGATCATAGAGCAACTGCGCCTGCCCCGGGGTGTAGCCCGCCTCGAACAGCCGACCGTTGATCTCGGGATCCGGTTCAAACAGGCCGTGGTCGCAGGCGATGCAATAGCCCTCCGGCGCGTCGGGGGCGCCCAACGCGCGGCGAAGCTGGATCGGATCCAGCGTGGCCGGATCGAAGGGCGGCGGCGCGACGGGCGAACCGTCCGGCGTCCCATCCGGCGGCGTCCCATCGGGCGGCGGCGCGGCGGACAGGCGGCGTTCCAGCTCCAGATAGGATTTCAGCAACGCGTCCACCCGCACCGCGCCGGTCTTGGGATCGCGGAACTTCTCCGGCACGGGCGGCGGCGGTTGAGGCGAACCGGCGACGGGGGCGATCAGAAGATTATCGGCCATGGGTCACAGACTCCTTGTGGAAAAAGAGGGAAAACAGGGTTTCATGGCTTTTGACCGCAAGCGGGTTTCATTGCTTTTGACCGCGAGCGGGTTTCATTGCTTTTGACCGCGAGCGGGTTTCATTGCTTTTGACCGCGAGCGGTCAGGGCCAACATCACGGCGACCAGATGCCGTTGCCCCTCCAGATGGCGCAGCGCCGCGTCGGGCGCGTCGGGGCCGAGCGTCCGGCCCAAGGTCATGGCCTTCAGCGTGTCGAGCACCCGCAGCCCGTCCGGCCCGGCGAAGCAGCGGGCGAAGACGGGCGCGGGATCCTCGGTCGCTGGAGCCACGTCGGCGCGCGCCGCGCCGTTCAGCCAATCCCAGCCGGTCGGGTCAGCCATGGCTCACCCCCGCGTCAACCGGGACCGGGGCGACGGCGGGCGCGACGGGCGCGACCGCAGGCGACGGAACCGGCGGCTCCTCGGCGCGGATCAGCTTGGCCGGAACGCCGAAGGCTTCGCCCAGCCAGCGGGCCGTGGCGCCGGCGTCCACGGTGGCGGCGGCCTCCGGCCCCAACTGCCGGGTGGTGTCGAGCCAGCGCAGCGTCGCCTGCACGTCGCGCTGGGCCTGCGCCTGGGCCAACGGCGAGCGGTGTTGCAACTCCACCAGCCGCCCATCGACGGCGATGTCGGGAATCTCGCCCCGGCGGCGCAGAATGGCGACGGCGCGCAGCAGCAACGGCGTCAGCATTTCCGCCTGCAACCGGCCATAGGTCGCCCCCAGCAGCCGGGCCATTTCAGAGGATCGCTCCATCACCTCGGTGGCGGTCATCCGCGCCTGCTCGACCGGCCCCAGCCGATCCACCAGCAAGGCGTGACGAATGCGCGACCGCAGATCGTCCAGCACCAGTTGCGACACGTCGAACCGCCCCGGATTGGCCAAGGGCGTCAAACCGGCGGACCCCACCGCCTTGGGAATGATGGTCCCCGGCACCAGACGAATCGTCGCCGGATTCAGCACCCCGTCATCGTCGGCCTGCCAGATGCCGGTGACGGCGATGGAGGCGTTTTTCAGGACCAGCTCGACCACCTTGTTGGCGGTTTTGATGTCGGGCAACGCCTTCATCACTGGGGAGCGGCCATAGGTTTCGCCCGGCGCCTTCAGCCAGCGGAAATTGACGAAGGGCGATTGGGCGAAGCGGCCTTGCCCCAGCCAGGACGGATCGGCCAGACCGCTGTCCAGCACCACCCCCCAGCGATAGGCCAGACCGTCGGGCAACACCGCTTCGATCAGCGGGAAACGGCTGTCGGGTTCGTCGGCGCCGCGTTTGCGCAGCTCCTCGGGCAGCTCGGCGGCGGGGAAGCGGTGGAGGATTTGGGCGAGCGTCGCCTCGCTGCGGCGGAAGGTGGCGTCCAGGCGACCGTCCGGCCCCTCCTCCAGCACCGCTTCGGCCAGCGGCACGGCGGTGAAGCGCAGGCTGGACGGCGCGCCGGGCGCGGCCTCCTCCATCAGCAGGCTGGCGGTGCCGACGGTGACGAGGTCCAGGAACGCCTGATGCACCTCCACCGCGAAGTTGGAGCGGTCGAAATGCGCCTGGACGATCCCGGCGGCCCGGTCGAGCATCGGGGCGATGCGGTCGCGCTCCGCCCCGGTCAAGGCTGGGCCGGGCTGAAAGCCGAACCAGCGCGACCAGGGCGGCGTGAGTTCCGACAACAGGCTGGCGGCGAGCTGCTCCACCGCGTCGGGGGCGGTGCCGTCGAACAGGCGGTCCACCCGCTTTTCACCCGGCGTGCCGCCGCCGCGAAAGGGCTGGCCGTTCGGCAAAGCGTGGTCGTAGCAGTCCTGCCAGTGGCTTTCCCAGACGGACCGGCGTTCGCGCGCCGCCCGGTAGCGGTCCAGCAGGCTTTGCGGGCCGGACGAGTCCGCGTCGCCAAGAGGCGGGAATTGTGAGGGCGGAGGCGCAGCGTGATCGGGCATGTTGGAACTCTCCCTCAAAGGCCGTCGGCGGCGCGGGTCAGGCGGCGGTGCAGTTGCCAGGGCGTCAGGACCAGCGGGGCGTGCAGGCCAAGCAGCCGCTTGACCGCCTCCACGCAGGTGAAGGGCGCCCAGGGGGCCGGACGGGTCAGGCCGCGCCGCAGCGGGGCGGCGACCACGGCCAGCCCCTGATCGCGATACCAGCCCGGCAAATCAAAGACCGGCGGCAGATCCAGAACGGCGACGTCGGTGAAGGGGGCGAGCGGATCGACCACCACCCAACAGCGCCCGTCGTTCAGCAAGGCCAGACAATGGCGGAAGCCCGGCTTGAGAAAACGCAGCCACCACAGCGGCGTTTCCCCCCGGAACACCACCCAGGCGGCGGGCGGGCTGGGCGCCGTCGCCATGGACGGCGCGGCGGCGGGGGATCCCATCGGGCATCGGCTCATCGCACGATGCCCTTGTCGCGCAGGATCGGCGTCAGCCGGTCGAACGCCTCGCCCCACAGAACATGGGCGCGCTGTTCGCGGAAGCGTTCGGGATCGGGGGCGCTGAGCCGCCGCCCGTAATGGGCCAACACATGCAGATGGTCGCGCAGCAGGGCGCGGCTGCGGTACAGGCGATCCACCGCCCGCATCACGTCCGCCGGTTCGCAAGGACGCTGGACCAGCCCGCGCCCGGCGACCACGCGGGCGCCCGCCGCCTTGGCGTCTTCCGCCTGAAGCGACCAGAACCACGCCTCTTCCGCGTTGTCGAAGGGCGTGCCGTCGATGCGGTAGGGATCGCCCCCCCGGAGGATCGCGCCGCGCGGCGGCGGGGACGGACGGGAGGGCGTGGCGGCAAGGGACGGGCACGGCATGGGAGGTCTCCATCAATCAGGCGGGGATCGGCGTCGGGAGGCTTGCCGAAGCATTGTTTCCCAACCGCGCGCCCCAACATCGGCCACCGTCGCCGGTTTTTTCCCGGGATGGTGGCGTTCTTGTTCTTTTTTTGTTCTTATTCTCCCAGGCGTCAATGATTTTATGAAAAAGTTCCTAGGGACGGCGCGGGCCGTTTATGAGATTATCGTCCCATGCTGAAACACACGGACATCTGGCGGGCCATTGATCGCCTCGCGGCGCAAAGCGGCCTTTCCGCGTCGGGTCTGGCACGGCGCGCCGGACTGGATCCGACCACCTTCAACAAAAGCAAACGAACGACCGGCGACGGCAAGCTCCGTTGGCCCTCGACCGAAAGCATCTCCAAGGTGCTGGACGCGACCAGCGTGTCGCTGCCGGATTTCGTGTCGCTGATTGGCGACAGCGCCGGCCCCGGCACGTTCCAGCGGGTGCCGGTCATCGGCTACGCCCAGGCGGGCAGCGCCGGTTATTTCGACGACGCCGGTTTTCCCGTCGGAACCGGCTGGGACGAGCTGCTGTTCCCCAGCCTGGGCGACCCGCAAGCCTACGCGCTGGAGATTTCCGGCGACAGCATGGAGCCGGTCTACCGCGACGGCGACACCATCATCGTGTCGCCCGCCGCGCAAATCCGCCGCAACGACCGCGTCGTCGTCCGCACGCGCGGCGGCGAGGTGATGGCCAAGCAGTTGATCCGCGAAACCGCCACCCGCGTCGAACTTCTGTCGATCAACCGCGCCCACCCCGACCGCACCATCCAACGCGGCGACATCGCCTGGATGGCGCGCATCATCTGGGCCAGTCAGTGAGCGGGCTTCCGTTTTAGGATAATTTTCCTTGATTGGGCGGTCCTGCGGGCGTAACCAAGCCCGCATGGTCCGCACCGACGACGCCACCGGCGATTCCAGCCTGACCGATCTGCACCGCCGCTACGACGGCGCGCCGCCGCGCGACGCTCTGCGCGTCGCCACGCTCGGCGGAACGGCCAAGGCCAACGCCTTGCGCCGGGCCGCCGTCCTCGCCCTGAACGAGCGGTTGGCGGCGGACGCCCGGATCGCGGTGGCTCGCCGCCGCGCCGCCCTGCCCGCCCGCGCCTGTTTGCCAGACGATTGGCTCGCCCGGCTCTGCGCCACCCTGGCCCATCACCGGGACGCCGCCGTTCGCCTGCGCCTCAACGCCCCCGACTCGCAACAGGCCAATCCACAACAGGCCAATCAGCGGAAGGCGTATTCCCAATAAAGCGCCCGCGCCCGCGCGAAGACCGGCCCCGGCGCGAATTCGCGGTGCTCCACCTTCGTCACCGGCACGCATTTGGAATGGTTGCCGGTGGAAAACACCTCGTCGGCGTTCAGCACGTCGTCGGGGGTCAGGGTGACTTCCTCGACCGTGACGCCATCGGCGCGCAGCAGGGCGATGATCCGCTGGCGGGTGATGCCGTTCAGGAAACAGCCGTTGGGAACCGGGGTGCGCGCCACGCCGTCTTTGGCGATGAACAGATTCGCGGTGGCGAACTCCGCCACATTGCCGATGGCGTCCAGCATGATGGCGCTTTGGAAACCGCGCTTGCGCGCCTCGACCAGGGCCAAACCGGCGTTGGGGTAGAGGCAAGCGGCCTTGGCCTCGGTCGGGGCCATGCTGGGGATCGGGCGGCGGCGGGTGGAGAGGCAGGCGGCGAAGCCGGTCGGCTTGGGCAACGGATCCTCATAGACCGACAACACGAAACGGGTGCTGGCCGGGTCGGGGGAGACGAATCCCGCCTCCGCGTAGAACATCGGGCGGATGTAAAGCTCGGCGTCCTTGGGGAAGCGGCGGATACCGTCCCAGCACAATTCTTCGATCTCGCCCGCCGTCACCATCGGGGCCAGCCCCATGGCGATGGCCGAGCGGATGGAGCGGGCGCAATGCAAATCCAGATCGGGGGCGACGCCCTGAAAGGCCCGCGCGCCGTCGAACACCGCCGACGCCAGCCACAGCGCGTGCGACAGCGGCCCGACGATGGGGGGATTGCCCTCGACCCACGCGCCCTGAACCCAACTCCACGCCTGCCCCGTCGTGCCGCCCATAATCGTTCCTTCCCTCTCTTGGCCTTGCTCTTGCGCGTCAAACGCTGATTGCCGACCAAGCATACCCCCTCCCCGCCCCCGGTCAACCGACGACGGCATGGGCATCCTGCCCAAAAAGCGCGCATCCCGCTCTAACAGCCAATCCCAAAACGCAAAACGAGGCGCCCCTTGCGGAGCGCCTCGCTTGCGTCAAAACCCATCCTTGCGGGTTGGGATCAGCGGCGAACCACCATCAGCTTCTTGATCTCGGCGATGGCCTTGGCGGGGTTGAGACCCTTCGGGCACGCCTTGGTGCAGTTCATGATGGTGTGGCAACGGTACAGACGGAACGGATCCTCAAGATTGTCGAGGCGCTCGCCCGTCATCTCGTCGCGGCTGTCGACGATCCAGCGGTAGGCTTGCAGGAGGATCGACGGGCCGAGGTAACGGTCGCCGTTCCACCAATAGCTGGGGCAGGAGGTCGAGCAGCAGAAGCACAGGATGCACTCGTAAAGGCCGTCCAGCTTGGCGCGGTCTTCGGGCGATTGCAGCCGCTCGCGGCTCGGGGCCGGGGATTGCGTCTGCAACCACGGCTTGATCGAGGCGAGCTGCGCGTAGACATGGTTCAGGTCGGGGACCAGATCCTTGACCACCGGCATGTGCGGCAGCGGATAGATCGTGACGTCGCCCTTCACATCCTCGATGGCCTTCAGGCAGGCCAGCGTGTTCGTGCCGTCGATGTTCATCGCGCACGACCCGCAAATGCCTTCACGGCAGGAGCGGCGGAAGGTCAGCGTGCTGTCGACCTGGTTCTTGATGTAGATGATCGCGTCGAGAATCATCGGCCCGAACTTGTCGAGGTCGACGATGTAGGTGTCGACGCGCGGGTTCTGGCCGTCGTCCGGGCTCCAGCGGTAGATCTTGAAGGTCTTCGCCCGCTTGGCGCCGTTCGCGACGTTGATGGTCTTGCCGACACCGACCTTGGAGTTGGCGGGCAGGTTCAATTCGACCATGGTTGCTATCCTTGCCTTGAGCGGGGCCTTAGTACACGCGGGGCTTCGGCGGGAACACCTGGACCTCGTCGGTCAGCGTGTAGAGATGGACCGGACGATAGCCGAAGGTCGTCTTGCCATCCTCGCCCACCCAGATCGCCGTGTGCTTCATCCAATCCACGTCGTCGCGGTTCGGATAATCCTCACGCGCGTGGGCGCCACGGCTTTCGGGACGGTTTTCCGCCGAATGCAGGGTGGCCACGGCCTGATAGAGCAGGTTGTCCAGCTCCAACGCCTCGACCAGATCGGAATTCCACACCAGCGAACGGTCGCTGATCGCAATGTCGCCCTTCTTGGCGAAGACCTGATCGATGAGCTTGACGCCCTCGCTCAGCACGTCGCCGGTGCGGAAGACGGCGCAGTTGTTCTGCATCGTCTTCTGCATCTCCAGGCGCAGATCGGCGGACTTGATCGACCCCTTGGCGTTGCGGATGCGGTCGAACCGCTCCAGCGCCGCGTCGGTGCTGCTGTCCTTGACCGACGGGGCCTTGCCCGGCTGAACGATCTCAGCGGCGCGGATGGCCGCCGAACGGCCAAACACCACCAGATCGAGCAGCGAGTTCGAGCCGAGGCGGTTCGCGCCATGGACCGACACGCAAGCCGCTTCGCCGATCGCCATCAGGCCGGGAACCACCTGGTCGGGGTTCTCGGCGGTCGGGTTGATGACCTCGCAGCGGAAGTTGGTGGGGATGCCGCCCATGTTGTAGTGGACGGTCGGCAGAACCGGGATCGGCTCCTTGGTCACGTCCACATTCGCGAAGATCTTGGCCGTCTCGGCGATGCCGGGCAGGCGCTGATGGATGATCTCCGGCGGCAGATGCTCCAGATGCAGATGGATGTGGTCCTTGTGCTCGCCGACGCCGCGACCCTCGCGGATCTCGATGGTCATCGAGCGGGACACGACGTCGCGCGACGCCAGATCCTTGGCCGACGGCGCGTAACGCTCCATGAAGCGTTCGCCGTTGGAGTTGGTCAGATAGCCGCCCTCGCCGCGCACGCCTTCGGTGATGAGGCAGCCGGAGCCGTAGATGCCGGTCGGGTGGAACTGCACGAACTCCATGTCCTGCAAGGGCAGGCCCGCGCGCAGGATCATGCCGCCGCCGTCGCCGGTGCAGGTGTGGGCCGAGGTCGCGGAGAAGTAGGCGCGGCCATAACCGCCGGTCGCCAGCACGACGAGCTGACCACGGAAGCGGTGGATGGTGCCGTCGTCCAGGTTCCAGGCGAGAACGCCCTTGCAGACGCCGTCTTCCATGATGAGGTCGAGCGCGAAATACTCGACAAAGAATTCGGCCTCATGCTTCAGCGACTGCTGATACAGCGTGTGCAGCATGGCGTGGCCGGTGCGGTCGGCGGCGGCGCAGGTGCGGTAGGCCTGGGTCTTGCCGTACTGCGCGGTCATGCCGCCGAAGGCGCGCTGGTAAATCTTGCCTTCGGGCGTGCGCGAGAACGGCACGCCGTAATGCTCCAGCTCGATGATCGCCGGGATGGCCTCGCGGCACATGTATTCGATGGCGTCCTGGTCGCCCAGCCAGTCCGACCCCTTGACGGTGTCGTACATGTGGTAGCGCCAGTCGTCCTCGCCCATGTTGCCGAGCGCCGCCGAGATGCCGCCCTGGGCGGCGACCGTGTGGCTGCGCGTGGGGAACACCTTGGTGATGCACGCCGTCTTCAGGCCCTTTTCGGCCATGCCGAAGGTGGCGCGCAGACCCGCGCCGCCGGCGCCGACGACGACGACGTCATAGGTGTGATCGATGATCTGATAGGCGGTCGCCATGGTCGTCAGGCTCCGATGAAAATCTTGGCGACGGCGAGCACGCAGGCCAGCGCCAGCGCGACGGACAGGAATTTGACGGCGATGAGCGCCGCCAGCTTCCGCCACTCGCTGTGGATGTAGTCCTCGATCACCACCTGCAAACCCGACTGGGCGTGATGGAAGGTGACGACGGCGACGAGGATCATCATCACCGCCGAAAAGGGCGACTTGATCCAGGCGTGGAAGGCCGCGTAATCGGCCCCCAGATGGCGGATGACGCCGAACACGAACCAGATGGTCAGCGGGACCAGCGCGATGGCGGTCAGACGCTGGCTCCACCAATGTTCGGTGCCGTCCTTGGCCGACCCGAGGCCGCGAGCGTGAGCCAGCGGCGAACGCAGATTTGAGGGGGTGGACGTCATGGGTTCTCTCCTCACCACACGGCCAGGCCGACGACCCACGTCAGCACGGTCAAGGCGGCGGCGGCGCCCAGCACGATCTTGTTGTTGCGCTCGGCGTCCGCCAGCTCGAACGACTTGCCCGCGTCCCACACCAGATGGCGCAGTCCGTTGCACAGGTGGAAATAGAGCGCGGCCGACCAGCCGAACATCAGCAGCAGGCCAAGGCCCGAACCGATGAAGCCCTGCGCGCGCGCGAAGGCTTCGGGGCTGACGGCGGCGGCGACCAGCCACCAGGTCAGGAGAAGGGTGCCGACGGCCAGCCCCACGCCCGTGATGCGGTGCGTGATGGACAAAACCGCCGTCAACGGGAGTTTGTAGATCTGAAGATGCGGGGAGAGCGGCCGACCGCTGCCGTTTGCCATTGCGTCGTCCTCTGTTCGGCGGCCGATCGCGGCGCGACATGACGAGCGCCGCGATGGCTGGGTGGTGCGTGCCCTGGGGATGGAACGGTTTTCCGCTCCGATTGGTTGGCGCAATGAATTACGCTCCCGCAGCATCCGAGTCAACGGCGGGGGCCGGGATGTGACGATTTTGGCATGGCGCGGGAAGTGGCTGAAAAGAAACGGCCTTCGCTGTTCGTGGTATTACCAGCAAAAAGCAGCGCTTGAGGACTGGCCCGCGTTACTTGTCGAACCGCCGCACATTCTCGACCATCATCGAGTACATTTGGGTAATCAGTTCCGCCGGGCGCAGGCGACCGAAGGGGATGTTCTCCTTGGCCCATTCCACCAGCCCTTCGGGCGGCTTCACCGGCGCGACCTCATACCCCGCCTTTTTCAAGGCGCTGGTCACGGCCTTGGCCTGCTTGACGTAATCCTCGTTGAAAAAGGACTTGTCGGCGTCCTTGATCGCCTTGGCGATGAGATCCTCGATGTTCGTCGACATGGCGCGGGCGCGGGCTGCTTCGTCATGGTGAAGGAAATCTTAGCGCCACCGTCGCACAGACGGCGGGCGCTGGCAATCGGGTGGGTGGGAAACTGGCTGCTGTAGGCTAAGGGCATACAAATGGCACCTCCCCATTTTTGACGGAAATCACTCACAAACTCAACTATTTAGGTATAATTACGGCGTTAACGTATGTTTTTGATGCTCAGACACTCGGAGCCTTGTTAGAAGATCAAGACCTTTATCTGTCAATTTCCAAAATATTTCCCCATTACCATTATCAGGCTCATACTCTGAAAACTCAACCAGCCCACTTGCAATTAATTTTATTGAAATTGTATCAAAATCAAATTGGTCTATCTCTAAATTATGAAACGCTTCAGGCTTGTATTTTAATTTGAAATTATATTCTAAAGCAGATTTAACATGATAACTAAATTTTCTTGATATTATAGATGGAGCCAATATACTAAATACATCAATTAACGGAATGTCAATTCTAAATGATTCCCCATTAACACGACAGGTAATACTGCAATTTTTATTTTGGATATAATTTTCTTCCACAGTTTTTATCCTAATTTTAGGGGAGGAATCAGCTATTCTGCGTAATTTCTCATTTTCTAACCGCAACTCATTAATTTGAGTCAAGAGTGCCGTCGTATCAGCGACGTTGCCTCTAACCCAACCAACCGCTGGGTACGTTTTGATGGTGCGATTAAGGCTTGCTGTGACATGGCCAGGAAGTTGGTCTGCTGAAGTCCATTCTTTTACCAACCTCCCTGCTGAAGCCTTCTTTCGGAATTTCTCAAGTCGCTCACGACCTTCATCGGACATCTCCGTCTTTCCAGAGGGGATGCTTTGAGGATCTCCATGAAGAAGCGCGATAATTTTAATGCCTTTGCTCACAGCGTAATCATACTCCTTCTCAGTATAACTGACGCCATCAAGACTAATGGACCCGTACCGCCCTCCTATAATCAAAATATAATAATCAGAATCATCGATAATCCTTTTTATGAAATTAAACTGATCCTCATCCAATGCGGGAAACAACTCCATGCCCGCTGGTATGCAATCTATCTCAAGAACAGCTTGGTACACCTTGTCACGTTCTTGCTTTAGATCAGTAAAGGTCGAACTGATAAACACCTGATATCGTTTTTCCAAAATAGCCTCCGTAAAACTTCAGCGGATTCCGCAATGTAAGTTACTGTAACTTTCTTGAAAAGTTTATTCAACGATGACAGGCAGGCAAAATCGCAAGCAAAGTTCCGCTTCAAATCAGATCCTCCAACGCCCCCTCGAATAGGATCTCTACTATCCAAACCAGCGCTGAATCATATCCACATAGCTCGCGCTCCCAAGCTCCAGCGTCCCCAGAAAAACGTCCAAATCGGACAGAGAGGTGAAGAGTTTTGCCGCTCGCCGTCCAATGGCCAGTTTGGGCGGCGCAGGCCGCCAGGGGCGGAAGGATAGAGGTCATCCCCGCCATGGCGCCTTGCGTCACCCCCGCGCCAGAAACGCCGCCGTCTCCTCCACCGCCCGTTTCAGCCCCACCCGTTTGACCTCCCCCCCCCTCGGGGAAGGCGCCGAACAGGCGGCTGGGCATCATCGGGTCGAGCAGGACGAAGACGCCAGTGGCGGCGGTACGGCGGAGCAGACGGCCAAAGGCTTTGAACGGCGGACTCGGCAGTGGGTCGTGGGGCGCGCCGTCGCTTGGCTCAACCGCAATCGCCGCCTCGCCAAGGACTTCCAGGCCACCATCGAAAGCGCCGTCGCCTGGATCTTCATCGCCAGCGTCAAACCGCTCTCAAGACGGGTGGCCAGGACATAGACACAGCCATGCCGATTCCGAGTCAGACTCTCAAGCGCCGCGTTGAGTCCAACGCCCACAAGCACGACCATCGCCGGAAATCCGACGCTGCCCCCCAGGATACTAAGATCAAGCCATCACGAGGCCCGCTTTCCTTCAGCGGCCAACGATTTGAATTTGGCGTACAGATCCGATGCCCTCTGCACCCCGCCACCCTCGCCGTCGCGGGCGAACAGGACAGCGGCGACAACCGCGTCGGACCCTGATTTGCCGTTGGTCACGGCGTATCGGCGCATTCCCACCATCGATGGTTGGTCGGTGGACGACAGCGAGGAGGACAGCGGCCCGGACAGGATGGACGCCCACAGACCGCTGGCGGTCGCGTCGCCCGAATCCAGATCGACCAGGGTCGTCTGGTCATCAGGCACATCAACGCCACGGTCAAACGCCACAAACGACGTGGTGCTGAGTTCCCCCCGCACCGAACGACTGATGGAGAAAGAGCCGGCGCGCGCCAGCGTCACGTCTGGATCATATTGTGAATCCGGCTCGTTTTTCTCTTTCAAAACCGATGGTTTTTCTGGCGCCCGCAGGCCTTGGCTCTCCTGAAACGTACGGATGATGTCAAGCGCCGCCCCGCTTACGACCGTCGCCTCGTTCTTTGCAACGCCAAAGGTGTTTTTCATGCTCCCGATGCTTGTCTCCCAATGATCCATCAGTTTCTTGGTCCAGTCGGAAAACACGTCCAAGAATTTGGACGCGCCAAGTCGACCGATGGCGCTGGATTGGGGGTCTTTCTTCGGCATGGCGTTGGACAGGTCAACCGCCTCGCTGCGGCCGAACAGGTCATAGGCCCGACCGGGTTCCATGTTTTTTATGGTTGATCGAAGGTCAACGATCACGGCGGGGGATTCGGAGGCGGAGCGCGTCGGCCCGGTTGGCGCGGGGGCCGGCGGTTTCTGCCCGGCGGCTCTCACCTCAGACGATGACCAGTATCCGCCAGTCGGCGATTCAAGCGAAACCTTCATGATGCGCGCCCCTGTTGCGGCAGGACGGCGCAACGTGACGTCACCGCGTTGATCGCGCCATCCCCACACGCTTTCGTAGCACCACCATCCCGCAGCCATAAGGTGGACTTTTGGACTATTTCCTCTCCCAAAACGGATAGAGCCTGTTTCCCAGACCACAGGGCGGCGCCCCATCTTCGGACGCAGGCGCCTCCTCAGGATTCACCCGGTCGCCATCCCGCTCACCCCCGCGCCAGAAACGCCGCCGTCTCCTCCACCGCCTGTTTCAGCCCCACCCGTTTGACCTCGACGCCTTCGGGGAAGGCGCCGAACAGGCGGCTGGGCATCATCGGGTCGAGCAGGACGAAGACGCCGGTGTCGTCGGCGCGGCGGACCAGACGGCCAAAGGCTTGCTTCAGGCGCAGCCGCGCGATCATGTCCTCGTAGCGGCGGCGGCCGAAGGCGTCGCGGCGGGCGCGGTGCAGGATGTCGGGGCGCGGCCAGGGCACGCGGTCGAAGACGATCAGGCGCAGCGAGCGGCCCGGCACGTCCACCCCGTCGCGCACCGCGTCGGTGCCGAGCAGACAGGCGTGCTCGTCGCCCCGGAAAATGTCGATCAGGGTGGCGACGTCGAGCGGATCGACGTGCTGGGCGTAAAGCGGGATCCCCGCCGCGTCCAGCGGCTCGGCGATGCGGTCGCGGACGGCGCGCAGGCGGTTGATCGCGGTGAACAGCCCCAACCCGCCGCCGCCCGCCGCCAGAAACAACGCTTTGTACGCGGCGGCGACCTGCCCCAGATCATCCTTGCGCACGTCGGTGACGACGAAGACGCGGGTGTGATTCGGGTAGTCGAAGGGCGAGGGGACTTGCGCGCGCAGCGCGGGCGTCGGCAGATGCGAGGCGCCGCAGCGATCCTCCGCCGCGCGCCAATCCTGCCCGACGTCGCCGGTGCCGTCGGTCAGCGTCGCCGAGGTGACGACCATGCCATGGGCGGGTCCAGCCAGCGCCTCGGCGAAGGGAACCGTCGGGTCGATCCAGTGGCGGTAGAGGCCGACGTCGACGTCGCGCCCCTCGATCCGCTCCACCGCGAACCAATCGACGAATTGCGCGGGCGTCTCGACGGCCAGCGTGCGCAGCATCGACCGCCACGCCTCGACCGTCAGCGTCCCGCGCCGGTGCAGGCTGCGCGACAAAGCGTCGATACGGCGGCGCTGGTCGGAATCCAGCTCCGTCGCCTCATCCTCCAGCCGGGCGGCCAAACGGCGGGACAGCGCCTCGACCGGCTCCGACAGGCGGACCAGCCCTTCGTCCAGCGCGGTCGCCGCGTCGATCAGCCCATCGACCGGATAGGCCTTGTCGGCCTCCAGGCTGTAAAGACCGCCCTGCCCGGCGGTGCGGGCGTAGACCTGCTGGCGCGCCAGCGTCAGGAAACGTTCGGTCGGCCCCTGCGGGTTGTCGGCGGCCAGACGGGCCGACCAGCCGTCCGCCGGCAGCACCCGCGCGCCCATCAGCACGGCGTCGAGCAGGGCCAACGCCTCCTCGTCGCCCGCCACGATGTCCTCCAGGCGGCGCTTCAGGCCACGGGCGCGGCTGCGCCCGGTGTCCTCCGCCCCCAGCAGCCAGCGCCGAAGCTCCTGCGTCTCGCGCCCGGTCAAATGCCCGGCGAAGGCGCTGTCGGCGGCGTCGAAGACATGGTGGCCCTCGTCAAAGACGTAACGGCTGGGCAGGGTCGCGTCCTCGCCGCCGCCCAGCGCCGCTTGGATCATCACCAGCGCGTGGTTGGCGATGACCACGTCGGCCTTGCGGGCGCGCCGCACGCTCTTTTCGATGTAGCAGCGGCTGTAATGGTCGCAGGCCGAATAGACGCACTCGCCGCGCCGGTCGGCCAGCCCCAGGGTTGGGCCGCGCCCGGCGATGTCCACCAGCCAGCCGGGAAAGTCGCCGCCGGTCATGTCGCCGTCGCGCGTCGCCGCCGCCCAACGCGCCATCAGCCCGACGCCGACGGCGCCCCCCGCCCCGCTTCCGCTGTTGGCCTGGAAATGCATGGCGCGCACCGCCTCTTCCAGATTCAGCAGGCAGAGGTAATTTTCGCGGCCCTTGCGCAGCACCACCTTGCGCGCCTTGGTCGCCGGATCGGGGTAGAGCCGATCCAACTCCGCGTCGATCTGGTGTTGCAGGTTGCGGGTGTAGGTGGAGATCCAGACGGTCCCGCCGTTCTTTTCCGCCCAGACGGTGGCGGGGGCGAGGTAGCCCAGAGTTTTGCCGACGCCGGTTCCCGCCTCCGCCAGAACGACGTTCGGCGCGTCGGGGGCGGCGCGCGGGGCGAAGGCGGCGGACACGGCGCTGGAATAATCGGCCTGCTGCGGACGCGGCTCGGCCTCTTTGCCCAGCGTTTGGACCGACAGCATGGCGGCCAGACGGCGGCGCGCCTCCTCCGGCTCCACCGGATTTTGCGCGGGCGGCGGCAGGGGCGCCCCCTCCTCCCACTCCTTGATCTTGGTCCAGACGCGCAGGCCCGCGCGGGCGGCGCCCTTTTCCGGCCCCTCGGGCTTGCCCAGCGCCGCCAGCACGGCGGGCGCCCAGGGCCAACCGGCCCGCCCCATCTCCCAGGCGAAGGCCAGCGGATCGGACGCCTCCTCCCGCCCCGGCGCGGCCAGCGTGCCGAGCAGACGGCGCACCGCGCGTTGCAGGGCCAGCGCCTCCGCCTCATGCCCCTCGGGAATCGGCAGGTCGAGCGCCTCGGCCACGCCGCGCGGGGTCGGCACGCAAAAACGCGCGGGATGGACGAAGGCGAACAGCTCCAGCACGTCGAAGGCCGGAAAGGGATCGACGCCCAGACGGCGGGCGAAAGCGCGGGCGTGGCAGAGCAAGGGCGCCTGACGGCGAACCCGCTTGGCGGCGGCGGCGAAGGTCATCTCCTCCACCTCGCCGTCCAACGACAACGCGACGACCAGCCGCGCCCCGGCCACCAGGGCGGGCGCGTCGTCAAGCTGGGGAAGCTGGGCGGGAAGCGGCGTCGTGTCCATCGGCGGCACTATAGGGCGCAGCCGCCCGGCAAAGCGAGCGCCGGTTGTTGACGCGCGACCGCAAACGCCCCCATTGAAAGGAGCGGCTTACAAACAGGGGTGACGGGCGGAATGCGGCGGATGGCGCGCAGGCTGGCGCGGGGGGCGTTGATCGGGCTGTTCGGGCTGCTGGCGCTGTCGGTCGCCTGGGCGGCGCTCTATCGCGTGGTCGCGCCGCCGGTCACGCCGCTGATGCTGATCCGCGCGGCGACGGACGGCGCCGGGTTGGCGCGCGATTGGCGACCGCTTGAGGCGCTCTCGCCCCATCTGGTCCGCGCCGTCGTCGCGTCGGAAGACACCAGCTTTTGCGGCCATGGCGGTTTTGATTGGGACGCCATCGAAACCGCCTTCGAGGCCAACAGCGACGGCAAACCGCTGAAGGGCGGCAGCACCATCAGCCAGCAAACCGCCAAGAACGCCTTTCTCTGGCCCAGCCGCGACTGGCTGCGCAAAGGGGCCGAGGCGTGGTTCACCCTGCTGATTGAACAGCTCTGGCCCAAACGGCGGATTCTGGAGGTCTATCTCAACATCATCGAATGGGACGACGGGGTTTATGGGGCCGAAGCCGCCGCCCGCCATCATTTCCACAAGTCGGCGTCGGCCCTGACCCGACGCGAGGCGGCGTTGCTGGCCGTGGTGCTGCCCAGCCCGCGCCATTGGTCGCCGACCAACCCCGGCCCCTATGTCGCCCGCCGGGCGGCGATCATCGACCGGCGGATGGCGGTGGTGGAGCGCGACGGCTTGGCCGACTGCGCCCATTGACCATCGCCACGCTCCGTCAGGGCCCGGTCGGCGTCGGCGCCCGATCCCCCTCGTCGTCCGCGACGCGGCACACCATGCCAATCAGCATCGCGACCCCTTGCAGACAGGCGACGTCGGCGGGGGTCCAGTCCCGCTCCGCCCCGGACTGCTCGCAGCACAGCACGCCGACCGCGACATTTTCGTGCAGAACGATGAAATCCAACAGGCTGCGCACATCCTTTGGTTTAAGATACGCGTCGGCGAACCCCTTGGTCGCGGGGTGGGTCAAAGCGTCACGCGCGACAAGCTTGGCGTTGTTGGTGATGGCCCGAAAATAATCAGGATATTGGCTGCGAAGCAGAACATCTCCTGGAGAATGCGTTCTCCGGGCGCTGTCGTACAAATTTTCGCATGTCAAACTTTGATAAGAACTGTCAAACACCCAAACACTGGCGCGTGTTGCGCCTGTGCGTTCCACGATGTCCTCACAGGCCGCTTTCCAGACATCCGCGACTGTGCTGTGCCCAACCCGCAGTCCAAACACCGCCGCCTGTGTTTTGTGCACTGGCCGTCTCCGCAACGCCGCCTTGGACTTCTTCAATATCCGTAGCAAAACAATCAAGGCGAGTCGAGATATTCGATTATCGAGTTCGATAATTTCACTGGTAATTCCACAATTGATTTCGCTATAGGGTGTATAACTAACCGCCGGATGTATTTCCCAGAGGCTCTATCGAACCGTTCGTTGCCGCAACACAACAAACGGAGTAGGCTTGCCCCGAAGGCAAGGGGGATGGGACTGTCGGTCGTCGGCGATCCCACCTGTCTCGCCGGATCTCCCGCCACCGCTTCAGCCATCAACCGGGGACCCATGCCTGCCGTTCCGTCTCGCCGTGGATTGGGATCGCGTTGCCTTGTTCTCGCGCTGAGCGTGAGCATGGCGGTCGCTGTCCTGATCGGTTCGGCGCAGGCCAACCCGACTCCGAACACCGCCTTCCCGCCCGCCCGGACGTCGATCAAGGTGGCGTTGGACGACAATTACCCGCCTTTCAGTTTCCGCGATTCCGAAGGCGCCCATATGGGCATGCTTCAGGAATTGTGGGCGCTGTGGTCGGAACGAACCGGCGTCGCCGTGGAGTTGGTGGGAACCGACCTCAGCCTTGCCGTCAAAATGGTGGAGCAGGGCAAGGCCGACGTCATCGACACGATTTTCCGCACCCCCGCCCGCGACCGCACGCTCGATTTCTCGGCTCCTTACGCCACGCTGGACGTGCCGATCTATTTCAACGCCGATCTCAGCGGCATCACCGGCCCCGCCTCGCTGCGCGGCTACACGGTGGGGGTCAAGAACGGCGACGCCTGCATCGACTGGCTGAACGATCACGGCATCATCAGCATCAGCCGTTACCCCAGCTTCGCCTCGCTGATCGACGCCGCCATCCACCAGGACATTCTGGTTTTCTGCATCGACGACCCGTCCGCCCGCTATTTTCTGACCAAATACGGCATCCAGGACCGTTTCCGCTTCACCGAACCGCTGTACGCCGGCGAACTCCATTGGGCGGTGCGCAAGGGGGACGAAGAACTCCACGCCCTTGTCACCGAAGGCTTCAAGCGCATCACGCCCGAGGAACGGCGCGCCATCGAAGATCGCTGGTACGGTCGCAAGATCACCGGCGTGCTCGATTCCCAGCGCTTGGCTCTGTTGAGCAAGATCCTGATCCCGGCGCTGCTTCTCGGCTTGGCGACGCTGGCCTGGAACGCCGTCCTGCGCCGCCAGGTCGCCGCCAAGACGGAAAGCCTGCGCGACGCCGTCGCCGCCCTGTCGATCAGCGAACAGCAGTTCCGCACCATCTTCGACAACGTCAACGACGCCATCTTCATCCATGACCTGGACAGCACGGTCATTCTTCAGGTCAACCGCCGGATGATCGAGATGTACCGGCTGGGCGACTACCCGGTGTCGGCCCTGGACATCGGCATGCTCAGCTCCGGCGTCGCCCCCTACACGCTGGACGACGCCGCCGCCTGGGTGCGGAAGGCCGCGACCGGACAATCGCAGATCTTTGAATGGCACGCCCGCACCCTGGACGGCGAGCTGTTCTGGGTCGAGGTCAGCATGCGGCGGGCCGCGCTGGACGGCAACGACCGCCGCCTGCTGGTGGTGGCGCGCGACATTTCCGAACGCAAATCCGCCCAGGAGCGGATGGAGTTCCTGTCCCACCACGACCCGCTGACCCTGCTGCCCAACCGCCTGCTGGTGCAGGACCGCGCGGCGCAGGCCATCGCGCGGTCCGAACGCAACGGGCGGATGGTGGCCTTGCTGGCCTGCGACCTCGACCAGTTCCGCGCCGTCAACGATTCGCTGGGCCACAGCGTCGGCGACGCCCTGTTGCGCGCGGTCGCCGAACGGCTGAAGACGTGCGTGCGCGACACCGACACCGTCAGCCGCCCCGGCGGCGACGAATTCCTGTTGCTGCTGTCCGGTTTGGCCGACACCGATTCCGTGGTGGAAACCGTCGCCTCGCTGCACGAGGCGTTGACCGCGCCCTTCGACATCGACGGCAACGAGCTGACGATCACCCTGTCCACCGGCATCGCCCTGACGCCGACCGACGGGGCCGATTTCCAGACGCTGTTGAAGAACGCCGACACCGCCCTGCACCACGCCAAATCCAGCGGGCGCAACACCCACCGTTTCTTCGCCGAGGCGATGAACGTGGAGGCCGTCGCCCATCTGTCCACCCGCAGCGGCCTGCGCCGGGCGCTGGAGCGCGGCGAGTTCCTGGTCCAGTACCAGCCGCAGATCAATCTGGACAGCGGCGCGGTGATCGGCGCCGAAGCGCTGGTGCGCTGGAACCACCCCGAACGCGGCATGATCCCGCCCGGCTCCTTCATTCCCATCGCCGAAGACAGCGGCCTGATCGTCCCCATCGGCGAATGGGTGCTGCGCGAATCCTGCCGTCAGGCCGCGCTTTGGCAGGCCGCCGGTTTGCCGCTGACCGTCGCCGTCAACCTGTCGGCCCGCCAACTGCAACGCCCCGATCTGGCCGACACGGTGGTGGCGGCCCTGGCCGACAGCGGCCTGGACCCGCTGTTCCTGGAGTTGGAACTCACCGAATCCATGCTGATCGAGAACACCGACGTCGTTCTCGCCAACATCCGCAAGGTCAAGGCGCTGGGCGTCCAACTGTCCATCGACGATTTCGGCACCGGCTATTCCAATCTGGCCTACATCGGACAGCTCGCGGTGGACAAGCTGAAGATCGACCGTTCCTTCATCGCCGATCTGTGCAGCAACCACGACAGCGCCCGCATCACCGCCGCCGTCATCCAAATGGCCCACAGCCTGAGCCTGACCGCCGTGGCTGAAGGCGTCGAGGATCACGGCACGCTCAACCAGCTCCGCTATCTGCGCTGCGACGTCGCCCAAGGCTATCTGCTGGGCCGCCCCGGCTCCGCCGACGTGGTGGAGCGCATGGCCCGACAAACCAGCGCCTTTCCCGTTCCCGTATCCTGAGCGAAGGGGCGGCGCGCTCTCAGGCGTGGCCGCCCGCCATGTGCAGGCTGACCACCCCGGCGACGATCAGGGCGATGCCCGCCACCTTCAGCGCGCTCAGGCTTTCGCCGAAGACGAACACGCCGATGGCGGCGATGGCGGCGGTTCCCGCCGCCGACCAGATCGCGTAGGCGATGCCGACCTCGATCGTTTTCAACGCCTGGGCCAACAGGGTGAAGGCCGCGCCGTAGCAGGCCACCACCACCAGGGCGGGCCACAACCGCGTCATGCCGTCCGACATCTTCATCGCCGAGGTTCCGACGATTTCAAAGACGATCGCCACGACCAGATAAAACCAGCTCATCACCATGCACTCGCTCGCAAGACCAGCCGGGGAACATGGCCCTCCGGCGGCTTCGCCGCAAGTCCTGCGGTTGACGGAACGCCCGCGCCGCCCTAGGGTTGTCGCCCTCTTAAGCAATGTTTCTTTGGTGTTGAAAGGGTCTGACCATGACCGGCGAACGGGATTTGGCGTTGCAGGCGAAGGCTTGGCCGTTTGAGGAGGCGCGCAAACTGGTCGCGCGCTTCAGCAAAGCGCCGCCCGCCAAAGGCTACGTCCTGTTCGAGACCGGCTATGGCCCGTCGGGCCTGCCGCATCTCGGCACCTTCGGCGAGGTCGCGCGCACCAGCATGGTCCGCCACGCCTTCCAGACGATGAGCGACATCCCCACCAAGCTGTTCTGCTTCTCCGACGACATGGACGGGCTGCGCAAGGTTCCCGACAACATCCCCAACAAGGAGATGGTGGCCGCCGCCCTGGGCAAGCCGCTGACCCAGGTTCCCGACCCGTTCGGCACCCATGACAGCTTCGGCGCCCACAACAACGCCCGCCTGCGCGCCTTCCTCGACAGCTTCGGCTTTGAGTATGAGTTCCAGTCCTCCACCGACTGGTACAAGTCGGGCCGTTTCGACGAGGCGTTGCTCGGCGTCCTGCGCCACTATGACGAGGTCATGGCGGTGATGCTGCCGACGCTGGGGGCGGAGCGGCAGGCGACCTACAGCCCGTTCCTGCCGATCTCGCCCGCCACCGGTCGGGTTCTCCAGGTGCCGATGCTGGAACGCGACGCCGAGGCCGGAACCATCGTCTTCCAGGACGAGGACGGCAAGAAGGTCGAACTGCCCGTCACCGGCGGCCATGTGAAGCTGCAATGGAAGCCCGATTGGGGCATGCGCTGGTTTGGTCTCGGCGTCGATTACGAGATGTACGGCAAGGATCTGATCCCGTCCGCCGAACTGGCCGGGAAGATCTGCCGCATCCTCGGCGGCGCGGCGCCAGAAGGCTTCAATTACGAGCTGTTCCTGGACGACAAGGGCCAGAAGATCTCCAAGTCGAAAGGCAACGGCCTGACGATGGAAGAGTGGCTGGCCTACGCCCCGCCGGAAAGCCTCGCGCTCTACATGTTCCAAAAGCCGAAATCGGCCAAGCGCCTGTATTTCGACGTGATCCCGCGCGCGGTGGACGAGTATCTGACCTTTGTGGACAAGGTCCATGGCGAGGAGCCGGCCCGCAAGCTGGAAAACCCGGCCTGGCACATCCATGGCGGCAAGCCGCCCGCCGTGCGGTCGGACGTGTCCTTCATCCTGCTGCTGAATTTGGCGGCGGCGGCGAACGCCGAAACCAAAGACACCATGTGGGGCTTCATCCGCCGCTACGCGCCCGACGCCACGCCGGAGAACAGCCCCTTCCTGGACAGCATGATCGGCTACGCCGTCCGCTATTATCAGGACCAGATCAAGCCGACCAAACAGTTCCGCGCCCCGACCGACGCCGAACGCGCCGCGTTGGACGCCCTGCTGGTCAAGCTGGACGAACTGCCCGCCGACGCCAAGGCCGACGTCATCCAGAACGAGGTGTTCGAGGTCGGCAAGGCCCATGGCTTCACCGAACTGCGGGCGTGGTTCCAGGCGCTGTACGAGGTTCTTCTGGGCCAGACCACCGGCCCGCGCATGGGGTCCTTCATCCAGCTTTACGGAATCGCCGAAACCAAGGCGTTGATCCAGGAAAAACTGGCGGTCTGATTGAGCGGATTCCCTCCCCGGTCCCCGCCGGGGAGGGAAAAGCCCACGCGCGCGGTCATCCCCCCAGCGGCGGACGACGCGTCAGACGCCCCCCGCCAACATGACGACCTTGATCGGGGCGTCATCGACCTGCTGCGCGGCCTGCCGGAGCTGCATTCCCTGCACACCACCAACGGCAAATGGGATCTGGTCGCCGAAATCCGCGCCGCCAGCCTGCCCGATTTCGACCGGGTGTTGCGCGAGGCGCGCGTCATCGACGGCGTTCTGAACAGTGAAACAATTTTTCTTCTCAGTTCCATTTAAGTGTTTCCCACAGGATCCTTGATAAAAAGCGGTGAAGGAGCGATACAGAATACGATATCGCTCTGGCCGGACCGCCAAGATGGTTGACCGTCAATATTATCAATTGTTTGCCAATCATCTCTTTGCACAAAAGTTTACGTATTGGGCAACACCCCAGTCATTTGCACATTTGTTGCGCATAAAAAGAATTATTCCACACTCGGCCATGCGACTGCCGCACCGCACCAATTCCAAAACCGTGGTATCGCTAACACGTCGAAGGTCCTATGCTCCGTCCCGTTACTGCATTTTGCAGTGCGTTTCCTCCCTAGACTTCAAAGGCCGCACCCTTCTGGGTTGCGGCCTTTTTTTCCGCCAAAGGCTGGCGTCGGCTCCCAGAATCATCGCGCCCCTGTGACCGCGATCACAGATGTATTTGCATAAAATACGCGACAATTTGCTTCCATCACCGCCGCCATCACGCGGAAGCGGAGCCAAGGGAGCGTTCCAGGATGTCGACCGATCAACCGCCGTTCGTGCGCCACCACCGCACCGCTCAGGCTCTGGTCAGCACCTTTCAGGAAGCGCTGGAGCCGCAATTCGCCGCCAAGGGCGCCCTGTCGCGTGAGGAGTTCACCCGCGCCATGGGGCTGATGATGGCGCATTGGCCCACGGTCCTGCCACTGTTCGCCAGCATCTGCCAATCTTGCGCCATGGCGTCGAGTTGTCAGGGCGGGGGGTGCGGAAACGCGGGCGGCGGCGACGCCCCGCGCATGGTGTTCAAACCCGACGGACGGCGGCGGGATTTCGTGACCCGGCTGATGTTCTCCACCGTCTTGCTGAAGGTGCCGGAAAGCGTCGATCCCATCAGCGGCGAGGTCTTTCCCCAAGTGATCGCGTCGGGGCTGCAAACCAGCATCAGCGGCCTGTTCTATGAAAAAGAATGGGAGGCGCTGAACGCCAACGCCATCACCATCTACAACCAGATCGGCACGGACCATGACGAAGAGATCTGGAGCCGCATCAGCCGCGAGGATTCGCTGGCGGTTCTGGTCGACACCATGTTTGTCCGCGTGATGCTGCGTTTCAAACAATTCCACCAGCAACGCCAAACCTTCATGCGGCGGATGACCGACCTGCTGCGCGACAAGCGGTTCATCTTCGCAGGCCCCCATTTCGACACGCTGTTCGACACGATGTTCGGGCGTTTGCGCGACAGCCTGCGCAGCGAACTGGACCGCGCGCGCGTGGACATTCACTACGGTGACGGCACCTCGGACAATTTGATGCGGATCTTCGACCAGTTCGACAAGCACAAGCTGGAACAGGCGCAGCCGATCCAGATGCTGGGCGGACGGCGCGCGCCCCGTCCGATGCTGGCGCAACGCCCGATGCTGGGGGCGACCCCGGCGGCCAAGCGGCGTTGACGGGCGACTCGGCGTGATGGCGCATTAGGCGTCCGTTAACTCAAACAGCGTCCGATGGAGGCATGATGACGCCCAGCTTCCTGCCCGACACCGGGTTTCCCCAACACAGGCGCGTGGTCCGGTGACGCCCCGGCGCGCGCCCGCCCCGCCGCCGTCCGGCGCGCCCACCCACGCGGAGGGCGAGTCCGGCGTCGCGCCCGAACTGTTGTCATACCTGTTCGACGGGCCGGACGACTCCGCCTTTCCGCTTCCGGCTCTCGCCACGGCGCATTCCCCCATCGCCCCGGCCTCTCCCCTGGCGTCCCCGTCGCCCCCCCGATCCGCCGGTCAACGAGTCGGCGACGCGCTGGTCGAATCGCGGCTCGCCGGGATGGGCGACGCCAGCGTGCGCGCCTCGCTGGCGCGAAAGCTGTGCCGCCTGCTGCCCGATTTGCCGCCCGGCGGGGCCGACGCCGTCACCAGCGTGGCGGTCCGCGCCCTGGAGCAGCTTGCCCGCGACCACATCACCCGCGTGCGCGAAGCCTTGGCGACCTCGATCAAGGATGTGGCCTGCGCGCCGCCCACCGTCGTCCGCAGCCTGGCGCGCGACGTCGAACGCACGGTGGCCGAACCGGTTCTGCGCTGCTGCGCCGCCCTGACCGACGAGGATTTGCTGGACATCGTCGCCAGCGCCCCGGCGGGCTGGGCCTTGTCGGCCATCGCCCGGCGGCATCGGGTCGGCGCGTCGCTGGCCGACGCCATCGCGGGCAGCGGCGACGACGACGCCACCGGGGTGCTGCTCGACAATAACGGCGCGGTGATCGCCGAGGCGACGCTGGAAACCCTGGTCGAGGAGTCGGCCCATCACCCGGAATGGCAGGAAAAGCTGGCCCGCCGCCCGGCCCTGCCCCGCCGTCTGGCGGTGCGCTTGGCCGATTTCATCGACCTGACGGTGGTGGAGGCGCTGCGGGGCCGCACCGATTACGACGACGCGACGGTGGCCGAGATCGCCGCCGCCACCCGCCGCCGGATCGACTGGGCCGACGCCGCCGACCAGGGCGACAGCCCGGAACGCCGCGCCGTCCGCCTGCACCGCCAAGGCAAATTGACCGAAACCGCGCTGGGCGACGCCCTGTCCTGGAACGAGACCGGCTTCGTCCACACCGCGCTCGCCCTGCGCGCCCGCGTGGCGCCGGAGGTGGTGGAGCGCATTTTGACCGCGCGGGATCCCCACGCGGTGACGGCGCTGGTCTGGCGCGCTGGTTTTTCCATGCGCTGCGCCATGCAGATTCAGGCGCGCGCCGCCGGGATCAACCCGCGCGCCATGCTCAACGCCCGCCAGGGCCGCGCCTTTCCGCTCAGCGCGGCGGACATGACGCGGCATCTGATCCGCTACGGCGTGCGGGAATAGCCTTACGCCGTCCCGCGCCGCCGCTTCGATGGTTTACGGCGTGCCGACGCGGCGCAGCGCCCGGCCCGCGCGCGGGGGCGTCGCCTCGTCCGGCACGGTCGGATCGCGGTAATAGGGCTGATCGACCGGCTCCTTGTAGGCCTCCGCCGGAGTCACGATCTGCTCGCCGGTGCCGCCGTCAAACGCGATCAGCGGCAGCTTGCGGGCCTCGGCGCACGCCTCGCGATTCTGGACGAGCGTCGGCTCCTCGGAACCGTTGATGGTCACGAGCGGCAGAACCCACGCGGCGCGCTTGCTTTCGGGAATCGCCGTGTAGACGTAGTTGGTCAACGTGCGGCAGCCCGCCGCGTCGACGACCGTCGCGGTCTCCAGAGCGGTTTTGTAGTCCGCGACGGTTTGTCCCACCGCAGCGCCAGCCATCAGCGCCAGCGGCAGGGACAAGGACAGAATGGTGGTGAAACGGGCCATGCGGCGCTCTCCCTCGTGCCATATCAAACGGTTCGCGAAACAACTCTCCCAGATACGTATAGTGCCGATCAACCCGGCTGTGCGAAATGAAGATCCGGCCTGCGACGCGACGCTGCATTGCTGCGGACGCGTCCGGGCTTGCTCTCTGCGTCAAAACGCGCTACCTACCCTTCCGAAATCTCGGGGCGCTGGATCCCTAAGACGTTAGAATGACCATTGGTTCTGTCCCCCGCTGAATGGGGGATGCTCAACGTTTTAGGGAACGCTCCAAAATGGCTCGCAAGAAGATTGCGCTCGTCGGCGCCGGTCAAATCGGCGGCACGCTGGCCCTGCTGGCTGCCCAGAAGGAACTGGGCGACGTCGTCCTGTTCGACATCGCCGAAGGCATGCCCGCTGGCAAGGCCCTGGATCTGGCCGAGACCGCCCCGGTCGAGGGCTTCAACGCCAGCCTGACCGGCGGCAACGACTATTCCGTCATTGAAGGCGCGGACGTCGTCATCGTCACCGCCGGCATCCCGCGCAAGCCGGGCATGAGCCGCGACGACCTGATCGGCATCAACAGCGGCGTCTGCAAGACCGTTGGTCAGGCCATTGGCAAGTACGCCCCGAACGCCTTCGTCATCGTCATCACCAACCCGCTCGACGTCATGGTGTGGGTGCTCCAGCAGGCCTCCGGCCTGCCGCCGGAGCGCGTGGTCGGCATGGCGGGCGTGCTCGACTCGGCCCGTTTCCGCTTCTTCCTGGCCGAAGAGTTCAACGTCTCGGTCGAAGACGTCACCGCCTTCGTGCTGGGCGGCCATGGCGACACCATGGTCCCGCTCGTCCGCTACTCGACCGTCGCCGGCATTCCGCTGCCCGATCTGGTCAAGATGGGCTGGACCACGCAGGAGAAGCTGGACGCCATCGTTCAGCGCACCCGTGACGGCGGCGCCGAGATCGTCAAGCTGCTGAAGACCGGCTCGGCCTTCTACGCTCCGGCGGCGTCGGCCATCCAGATGGCGGAATCCTACCTCAAGGATCAAAAGCGCGTTCTGCCGGTCGCCGCCCACCTGAGCGGCCAGTATGGCCAGGACGACCTCTACGTCGGCGTTCCGACGATCATCGGCGCCGGCGGCGTCGAGAAGATCATCGAGATCGAGCTGAACGACGACGAGAAGGCGATGTTCCAGAACTCGGTCGACGCCGTGAAGACCCTGGTCGACGTCGTCAAGAAGCTGGACGCCGAAAAGGCCGCTTCCTAAGACGCCCCGGTCCCGCGCGATTCGGCCGCATGACGGAACAGGAACGGTGGTTTGATCCATCCGCGTCCAATGTTACGGTCAGCGGCCCGCATCATCCGCCCTTCGGCGCAAGTCCCGCAAAAGACGAACGCCGAAGGTCGGACGCGCGACGCGCAAGGACCGAAGTCCATGGCCGATCCTTTGTTTCGACCTTTCGATCATTCTCTGTCGTCAGTCGATCCGATTTCGTCAGCCGAACCAAAAAACAGATGGACGCCCGATGAACATCCATGAGTACCAGGCCAAAAGCCTGCTGAAGAAATACGGCGTCGCGGTCCCGCGCGGCGGCGTCGCCTACACCCCGCAAGAGGCCGAGACGGTCGCCCGCGAACTCGGCGGTCCGGTTTGGGTCGTGAAGTCCCAGATCCACGCCGGTGGCCGTGGCGCTGGCCGCTTCAAGAACAACCCCGAAGGCAAGGGCGGCGTCCGCGTCGTCAAGTCGATCGAGGAAGTCGGCAAGAACGCCGGGGAGATGCTGAACAACGTTCTCATCACCAAGCAGACCGGCCCCGAAGGCCGCGAGGTCAAGCGCCTCTACGTCGAGGAAGGCGCCGACATCAAGCGCGAGCTGTATCTCGGCCTGCTGACCGACCGCGCCACCGGCCGCGTCACCATCATGGCGTCGACCGAAGGCGGCATGGAGATCGAGGAAGTCGCCCACAACACCCCGGAAAAGATCGCCAAGGTCGCCATCGACCCGGCGACCGGCATCCAGGGCTTCCACACCCGCAAGATCGCCTTCGCGCTGGGTCTGGAAGGCAAGCAGGTGGGATCCGCCGCGAAGTTCATCACCGCCGCCTACAAGGCGTTCGTTGATCTGGACTGCGCGATCGTCGAAATCAACCCGCTGATCGTCACCGGCGCGGGCGACATCCTGGCGCTCGACGCCAAGATCAGCTTCGATGACAACGCGCTGTTCCGTCACAAGGACATCGAAGAGCTGCGCGACGAAGCCGAAGAAGATCCGTACGAGATCGAAGCGGCCAAGCACAGCCTCAACTACGTCAAGCTCGACGGCAACATCGGCTGCATGGTGAACGGCGCCGGTCTGGCGATGGCCACCATGGACATCATCAAGCTGTATGGCGGCGAACCGGCCAACTTCCTGGACGTCGGCGGCGGCGCCACGAAGGAGCGCGTCACGGCGGCCTTCAAGCTGATCCTGTCCGACAGCAACGTCGAAGGCATTCTGGTCAACATCTTCGGCGGCATCATGCGTTGCGACGTGATCGCCGAGGGCGTCGTCGCGGCGGCCCGCGAAGTGCACCTGCATGTTCCGCTGGTCGTCCGCCTGGAAGGCACCAACGTCGATCTCGGCAAGAAGATCCTTGCTGAATCCGGTCTGCCGATCCTGTCGGCCGACAATCTTGCCGACGCCGCCGAAAAGGTGGTCAAGGCCGTGAAGGAGGCCGCGTGAAATGGCTGTTCTCGTCGATAAGAACACCAAGGTGATCTGCCAGGGCTTCACCGGAGCCCAGGGCACCTTCCATTCCGAGCAGGCCATCGCCTACGGCACCAAGATGGTTGGCGGCGTGACGCCCGGCAAGGGCGGCGCCAAGCACCTCGACCTGCCGATCTTCGACACGGTCGCCGACGCGGTCCACAAGACCGGCGCCAACGCCTCCGTGATCTACGTGCCGCCTCCCTTCGCGGCGGACGCGATCCTGGAAGCCATCGACGCCGAAATCGCGCTGGTCGTCTGCATCACCGAAGGCATTCCGGTGCTGGACATGGTGCGCGTCAAGCGCGCCCTGCAAGGCTCCGCGACCCGTCTGATCGGGCCGAACTGCCCGGGCGTCATCACGCCCGACGAATGCAAGATCGGCATCATGCCGGGCCACATCCACAAGCGCGGCAAGATCGGCATCGTGTCGCGCTCCGGCACGCTGACCTACGAAGCCGTGGCGCAAACCACGGCGGCGGGCCTGGGTCAGACGACCTGCATCGGCATCGGCGGCGACCCGGTCAACGGCACCAACTTCGTCGACAGCCTTGAGCTGTTCGTGAAGGACCCGGAGACCGAGGGCATCATCATGATCGGCGAAATCGGCGGCGACGCCGAGGTCAAGGGCGCCGAATTCCTGAAGGCGTCGGGCACGAAGAAGCCGGTCGTCGGCTTCATCGCCGGTCGCACCGCTCCTCCGGGCCGCCGCATGGGTCATGCGGGCGCGGTGATTTCGGGCGGCAACGACACCGCCGACTTCAAGATCGACTTCATGAAGTCGGTCGGCATCGCCGTGGCGGACAGCCCGGCGTCGCTCGGCTCGACCATGCTGAAGGTCTTCAAGGGCTGAGGCGCTGGCGCGGGGGGCTGGCGACAGTTCCCCCGCGCCGTCCTTGGTTCCTGGCCGCTGTCGGCTCTTGGGCCGACGGTCGCCGGATCCTTCTCGCACGGGATCCGGCGGCGGGCGGCTCGTCATCGCACGATAAAAACTCCCACAGGGAATCGGGCGAAAAGCCCGAAGTGAATCATGTCGGCAAATTTGGAGCAGACCTCGTTCCTGTTCGGATCGAACGCCGGTTACGTCGCCGAACTCTACGCCCGCTTTCTGGCGGATCCGGCTGCGGTCGATCCGAGCTGGAACGGCTTTTTCAAGGATCTGGACGACGATTCGCGCGCCGTTCTTGACGAGCTGCGCGGCGCCTCCTGGACCTTGCGGGACGATGAGACGAACGGGGCTGCCCCGGATGCCGTGGGGCATGGTCTGGCCGGTCCCGGCAACGGCGCCATGGTCGCCCATGCCCAGCAGGTTTACGGCGGCGTCAGCCCGCAGCAGCTCCGCGCGGCGACGCTGGACAGCATCCGCGCCCTGATGCTGATCCGCGTGTTCCGCGTGCGCGGCCACATGAACGCGCATTTCGACCCGTTGGGCCTGGAAAAGCGCGAGCCGCACCCGGAACTGGATCCGGCGACCTACGGCTTCGGCCCCGGCGACCTCGACCGCCCGATCTTCCTGAACTACTCGCTTGGCCTGGAAACGGCGACCCTGCGCCAGATCCTGGAAATCCTGCACAAGACCTATTGCGGGACGGTCGGCGTCGAGTTCATGCACATCCAGGACCCGGAAGAAAAGGCCTGGATCCAGGAGCGCATCGAGGGTGGCCGCAACCACACCGACTTCACGGTCAACGGCAAGCGCGCCATTCTGGAGCGTCTGACCGCCGCCGAGGGGTTCGAGAAGTTCCTGCAACTGAAATACACCGGCACCAAGCGCTTCGGCCTTGAGGGCGGCGAGTCGATGATCCCGGCGCTGGAGCAGATCCTCAAGCGCGGCGGCCAGCTCGGCCTGAAGGAAGCGGTCGTCGGCATGGCACACCGTGGCCGCCTGAACATGCTGACCAACTTCATGGGCAAGCCCTTCGCGGCGGTGTTCTCGGAATTCCAGGGCAACCCGTCCAGCCCGACGGACGTCCAGGGGTCGGGCGACGTGAAGTACCATCTCGGCACCTCGTCGGACCGCGATTTCAACGGCAACATCGTCCATCTGTCGCTGACCGCCAACCCGTCCCACCTGGAATGGGTCAACCCGGTGGTGCTGGGCAAGGTGCGCGCCAAGCAGGCGCAGCGCCGCGACCTGGACCGCGAGCAGGTGATGGGCGTGCTGATCCACGGCGACGCCGCCTTCGCCGGTCAGGGCATCGTCGCCGAAACGCTGGGCCTGTCGGAGCTGCGCGGCTACCGCACCGGCGGCACCATGCATTTCGTCATCAACAACCAGATCGGCTTCACCACGAACCCGACCTACTCGCGGTCGGGCGTCTATTGCACCGACATGGCGAAGATGGTGCAGGCGCCGATCTTCCATGTGAACGGCGACGATCCCGAATCGGTGGTGCATGTCAGCCGCATCGCCATTGAGTACCGTCAGAAGTTCAAGCGCGACGTCGTCATCGACATGGTGTGCTACCGCCGTCATGGTCACAACGAAGGCGACGAGCCGGGCTTCACCCAGCCGCTGATGTACAAGAAGATCCGCAGCCACGCGACGACGCGCGAGCTGTACGCCAAGCAACTGGTCGATGAAAACGTCATCACCCAGGCCGAAGGCGACCAGATCAACGCCGACTTCATGAAGAAGCTGGAAGCCGAGTTCGAGGCGTCGACCACCTACAAGCCCAACAAGGCCGACTGGCTGGAAGGCAAGTGGGCGGGCCTGCAACAGCAGGACGAGAACACCGAGCATCGCGGCGCCACCGGCGTTTCGATCGACCTGCTGAAGGAAATTGGCTTCAAGCTCTGCCAATATCCGAAGGATTTCGCGATCAATCCCAAGATCGCCCGCCAGTTGGAAGCCAAGAAGAAGACCATCGAGTCCGGCGAGGGCATCGATTGGGCGACCGCCGAGGCGCTGGCCTATGGCTCGCTGGTGGTCGAAGGCACCGGCGTGCGTCTGTCCGGTCAGGATTCGGGACGCGGCACCTTCTCGCACCGCCACGCGGTGATGTACGACCAAAACACCGAAGCCAAATATCTGCCGCTGACCAACCTGCACCCGGAGCAGGGCCATTTCGAGGTCCATGACAGCCCGCTGTCGGAAGCGGCGGTGGTCGGCTTTGAATACGGCTATTCGCTGGCCGAACCGCATGATCTGGTGCTGTGGGAAGCGCAGTTCGGCGATTTCGCCAACACCGCGCAGACCATCATCGACCAGTTCATTTCGTCGGGCGAATCCAAGTGGCTGCGCATGTCCGGTCTGGTCATGCTGCTGCCGCACGGCTATGAGGGCCAGGGGCCGGAACACTCCTCCGCCCGGCCGGAGCGTTTCCTCCAGAACTCCGCCGAGGACAACTGGCAGATCTGCAACGTCACCACCCCGGCCAACCTGTTCCACATCTTCCGCCGTCAGGTCCGCCGCTCCTTCCGCAAGCCGCTGGTCCTGTTCACGCCGAAGTCGCTGCTGCGCCACAAGCTGTGCGTCTCCGATCTGGCGGAGTTGGGTCCGAACACCCATTTCCACCGCGTGCTGGGCGAAACCGCCAACGATCTGGTCGAGAACGACAAGATCCGTCGCGTCGTCGTCTGCACCGGCAAGGTCTATTACGACCTGCTGCAAGAGCGGATGAACCGGGGAATCAAGGACGTCGTCCTGATCCGTCTGGAGCAGATGTACCCCTTCCCCAAGGCCACCCTGTCCGACGAGTTCGCGAAATACCCGAACGCCGAAGTCGTGTGGTGCCAGGAAGAGCCGGAAAACCAGGGCGGCTGGACCTTCGTCGACCGCCGTCTGGAAGGCAGCCTGAAGGCCATCGGCCACAAGGCGGGCCGTCCCAGCTACGCCGGTCGCCCGGCCACCGCATCGCCCGCCACGGGTCTGCTGAAGCGCCACAACCAGGAGCAAGCCAAGCTTCTGGACGACGCGCTGACCATCGTCTGATCCGATCACCCAAGCGACCAAAAAAGACGCACGAGGAAGTTATGACCATCGAAATCAAAGTCCCCACGCTGGGTGAATCCGTTTCCGAAGCCACCGTCGCCCGTTGGCTGAAGAAGGTCGGCGACGTCGTCAAGATGGACGAGGCGCTGGTCGAGCTGGAAACCGACAAGGTGACGTTGGAAGTCAACGCCCCGGCGGCTGGCACGTTGGCCGAGATCACCGCCCCGGAAGGCGAGAACGTCGTCGTCAACGCCCTGCTGGGCGTGCTGACCGAAGGCGCGGCTGGCGCGGTCGCCGCTCCGTCGGCGGCCCCCGCCGCCGCCCCGGCCCCGGCTCCGGTCGCCGCTGCGGCTCCGTCCACCGCCCCCGGCAATCTCGCCGCCTCCGGCCCCGCCGCCCGCAAGCTGGCCGATGAGAAGGGCGTGGACGCCTCGACCATCGCCGGAAGCGGCAAGGATGGCCGCGTGACCAAGGGCGACGTGCTGGCCGCTCCGGCGGCCAAGCCCGCCGCCCCGGCAGCGGCGCCCGCGCCGAAGATGGTGTGGGCCGCCGGCACGCAGGGCGACCGCCCGCGCGCCGCGCAGGAGGAGCGGGTCCGCATGACCCGTCTGCGCCAGCGCATCGCCGAGCGTCTGAAGGAGGCCCAGAACAGCGCCGCCATGCTGACCACCTTCAACGAGGTGGACATGAGCGCGGCGATGGCCCTGCGCGCCGAATACAAGGACTTCTTCGAGAAGCGCCACAAGGTGCGTCTCGGCTTCATGTCCTTCTTCCTGAAGGCCGCCGTCCAGGCGCTGAAGGAAATTCCGGCGGTCAACGCCGAGATCGACGGCACCGACATCGTTTACAAGAACTACTACGACATCGGCGTCGCCGTCGGCACGCCGCAGGGTCTGGTGGTTCCGGTCGTCCGCGACGCCGACAAGCTGGACTTCGCCGGGGTTGAGGGCACCATCGCCGCGCTGGGCAAGAAGGGCCGCGACGGCAAGCTGTCGATGGACGAGCTGACCGGCGGCACCTTCACCATCTCCAACGGCGGCGTCTATGGCTCGTTGATGTCGACCCCGATCATCAACCCGCCGCAGTCCGCCATCCTGGGCATGCACAAGACGATGGACCGCGCCGTCGTCGTCAACGGCAAGATCGAAGTCCGCCCGATGATGTATCTGGCGCTGTCCTACGATCACCGCATCATCGACGGCAAGGAAGCGGTCACGTTCCTGGTTCGCATCAAGGAACTGATCGAAGATCCGCGCCGCCTGCTGCTGGACGTCTGATCGACCCGTTCGGAACCGGCGCGGCTTCGCCCGCGCCGCAGCAAAACGGCGCCCTTTCGGGGGCGCCGTTTTTCGTTGGACAGGAAAGAGCGAGAGGCACGCCGCTTGGCGGCGACGGCGTGGCGCGGCCCGTCAGGCGATGTTCCGAATGGCGCGCTGACGGCCTTTGGGGGACCGCAGGCACAGCGCCTCGAAATCATGACGGGGCATCGGTCGGCCAAACAAATACCCCTGCAAGAGATCGCAATGATGGACGTCGCCCAACAGATGGGCTTCGGCCTCCGTTTCCACCCCCTCCGCCACGACCGTCAGGTTCAGGCTGCGGGCAAGGCCGATGGTCGCCGTGCAGATCAACAGGCCACGCGCGCCCTGCCCAATCCCGGACACAAAGGACCGATCAATCTTGAGCTGGTCGATCGGCAGCGTGCTGAGGTAGGACAAGGACGAATAGCCCGTCCCGAAATCATCGAGCGAGAAGGTGACGCCAAGCTCCTTGAGCTGCGCCATGGCCACGGAGACCTTTTGCGGGTGATCGGCCATCACGCTTTCGGTCAGCTCAATTTTCAATCGCCGTGGATCGACGCCGGTGCGGCGAAAAACATCCGTCGCCTGCGCCACGAAATCGTCGCTCTGAAATTGCTTGGCGCTGACGTTGACGGACAGAACCAGACGCGACAATTCCGTCCGCGTCTTCCAATCGGCCAGAATCGCGCAGGATTCCTCAAGAACCCACAACCCCATGGGGACAATCATCCCGCTCCGCTCGGCTTGTCCAATAAACTCGTTGGGCTGGACAAAGCCACGAACGGGGTGGTTCCACCGGATGAGGGCCTCGGCGGCTTGAATCTCCTGGGTTTCAAAATCAACTTGAGGCTGGAGATGCAGCGTGAACTGACGCTCCGCAAGGGCGACGCGCATATCCGCCTCCAGCGCCGCCGCCGCAACCGCCGACCGTTCCAGATCGTCGTCGAAGAAATGGAAGCCATCCCCCCCGGACTGCTTGGCCTTATACATTGCAAGGTCGGCTTGCTTGAGCAGATCCTCAATGCTCAGCGCCCCGCCGTCGCTCACCGCGATGCCGATGCTGGCCGTGCAATGATGCACGGTGTCGCCAAGGTCGTAGGGTATCCGGATTTCAGTCAGCAGACGCTCCACCGCCTGCTGCGCCTGCTGTTGCAGGTCGTCGCGCGATGAGGCCGCCAGCGCCTTCAAAATAATCGCGAACTCATCCCCGCCGAGCCGCGCCACCGTGTCGCCGTCGCGCGTGTTTTCACTCAGACGCGACGCCACCTGTTGCAGCAAACGGTCTCCGCAGGCGTGCCCTCGCGTGTCGTTCAACACCTTGAACTGGTCCAGGTCCACCAGGACAAAGGCGCAAAAGCGGTTGGTGCGGGCGGCGTCGGCCAGCGCCACCGTCAGCCGGTCGTTCAACAATGTCCGATTGGGCAGGCCGGTGAGTTGATCGTGATAGGCCAATTCACGGATCCGCTCCTCCGATTGACGCCGTTGCGTGACGTCACGGCCAACCCCGCGATAGCCGAGAAACGCGCCATCCTGAGAAAAGACCGGATCGCCGCTGACGCTGACGCACATGTCCCGGCCCCCTGGCATCCGCCGCATCGTCTCGACGTTGCGAAATGAACAATGAGCGTCGAGGGCCGCCCGCTGAATTTTGCAGGCCACCTCATCCGCAGCGACGCTCTGAACCTCCCAATAAAATTTCCCGACAAAGGGATGACGGTCCGACGACCCATCATCGCCGTCGCTGGCGGCGTGAAGCGTGAAACGATGCTCGGCGTCGGTTTCCCAATAAAAATCGGACGACATGTCGCTCAGGCTGCGAAACCGCTCCTCGCTCCGCCGCAACGCCTCGGTCCTCTCGGCGACCCGTTCATCCAAGCGATGATTCACGCTTTCCAGGCGCGCCACATACACATCCACCGTGGCCCGAGCGCGCCGGACCACCCAGACAAACGCGACCCAAACGACGCCGAAAACCGCCAGAATCTCCAGCGCTTGCTCGGCCCGCGATTGATCGATCTGCTCGACCAAATCGCTGATGTCCTGATACTGCTCAAAGACCGCCACGACCCGGCCACCCTCCGCAACCGGCACATAGCTCGCCAGGAGATGGACGTTGAAACGATCGCCATCAAACGCGTTGACGCGATTTCGCCACACAAGGTTGCTGACGACCAAACCGGAGCGCGCTTGCAAAAAGCCCGCGTTTTCCCCCTGGTTTTCGCCAATCTGCTTGGCGTCCGTGGAAAACAGCGTGGTTCCGTCAAGGCTGTAGATCTTGACCTTGGCAACCCTTGAACCGCTCAAGATTTTTAAGAATCTTTTTGAAAGGTCCAGCGATTCCGGCAGTTGACGCAAGCTGTCCGGCGACGGGTTGGCCGCGCTTGCGAGAAGTTTTTTGACGTCGTCCCGAAACATGACCGACAAGGCGCTGGTCATGTCGATGTTGCGCGCCTCCGCCAGACGAAAGATGAGCTGGGTTTGGCTGTTGTGGAGATTCCAGAGAATGACCACCCCGGCGCCAAGCAGGGTGACGCAGGAGAACATGGCGAACGCATGCTTGACGACAAAGCCAAACACACGGGTTCGGACCAGCCGCATCATTCTCATCATCGCGCCGCCATGCCCCCAAACCTGCCGAAAAGGCGACCGAATGAACCGTTGGGTCGCGCCAAGGTCATCCATCTTTCCGTCAAAACATGTTAACGCCGGATGTCATCCCCTATTGGGAGAAGCCCCAAATTAGGGGGCGGTTTGATGGATGATTCCTTGGAAACCGGCTGAAACTGCCCTGACGGATCAACGGCGGCGTGATCGGCTCTTGTTCACGCTAATTAATTCGATTATTGTCGAAATATGGAATCAAAAGACACCCCGTCGAAAGCCGCCATCGACGCCTTCGCCGCGCTGGCCCACGACACCCGGCTCACCGTGTTCCGGCTGCTGGTTCAGGCTGGCCCCAGCGGGCTGAGCGCCGGGGACATCGCCCAGCGCGTCGGCGTTCCCGCCTCGACCCTGTCGCATCATCTCGCCATTCTGGAACGCGCGGCCCTGCTGCGCTCCTGGCGGGTCCAGCGGCAGATTTTCTACGCCAGCGACTATGACGGCGCCCGGCGGCTGATCGCCTTCCTGATGGAGGATTGCTGCCAGGGACGGCCCGAATTGTGCGGCTCCGCCATTCTCGACGCCGCCGCTTGCGCGCCCGCCAGCGGCGGCTCCGCACCTTTGACCGACGCCCCCCTGACTGACGCCCCCCTGACTGACAAGGCCCCGCGATGACCGACCGCGTCTTCAACGTCCTGTTTCTCTGCACCCACAACAGCGCCCGCAGCGTGATGGCGGAATGCATCCTGAACCGCATCGGTCGGGGCCGTTTCCGCGCCTTCAGCGCGGGCAGCATGCCGTCCGGCCAAATCAACCCGCAGGTCAAGGCGCTGTTGGAGCGCTTGGGCTACCCGCTGGCCGACGTCCGGTCAAAATCCTGGGACGAGTTCGCCGCCGCTGGCGCCCCGCCAATGGATTTCGTCTTCACCGTTTGCGACAACGCGGCGGGGGAGGTCTGCCCGATCTGGCCCGGCATGCCGATGACCGCCCATTGGGGCTTCCCCGACCCGTCCAGCGCCGAAGGGACTCCGGCGGAAAAGGCGACCGTCATCGCCGCCGTCTATGGCCAGATCGAACGCCGTCTGCGCGCCTTCGCCGCCCTGCCGCTCGACACGCTGGACCGCATGGCGATCAAGCGCCGCCTGAGCGCGATGGCGGACGGCCACGCCGACGACCAAGCGGACAACCAAGCCGACCACGCCTCGGAGAGCGCCCAATGACCGCCGTGCCGCAAACAGCCCCGCCCCCAGCGATGTCTCTCTTCGAGCGCTTTTTGACCCTTTGGGTTGGGCTGTGCATCGTCGTCGGCGTCGCGCTGGGCCATGTCTTGCCCGGCCTGTTCGCCAGCGTCGCGGCGGCGGAAGTCGCCAAGGTCAATCTGCCGGTCGCCGCCCTGGTCTGGCTGATGATTGTCCCGATGCTGCTGAAGATTGATTTCGCCGCGCTGGGCGCGGTGAAGGAGCATTGGCGCGGCGTCGCCGTCACCCTGGTCGTCAATTGGGCGGTGAAGCCCTTTTCCATGGCGCTGCTCGGCGCGCTGTTCGTCGGCCATCTGTTCGCCGGTCTGCTGCCGCCGGACCAGATCGACTCCTACATCGCCGGGCTGATCCTGCTGGCGGCGGCGCCCTGCACCGCCATGGTCTTCGTCTGGTCGAACCTGTGCGACGGCGAGCCGCACTACACGCTGAGCCAAGTCGCCCTGAACGACCTCATCATGGTTTTCGCCTTCGCGCCGCTGGTCGGGCTGCTGCTGGGCATCAGCGCCATCACCGTGCCGTGGGACACGCTGGTTCTGTCGGTGGTTCTCTACATCGTCGTGCCGGTGGCGGCGGCGCAAACGCTGCGCCGCGCGCTGTTGAGCCGTGGCGGTCCGGCGGCGCTGGCCGTCACGCTGCATCGGATGCAGCCGGTTTCCCTGTTGGCGCTGCTCGCCACGCTGGTGCTGCTGTTCGGCTTTCAGGGCCGGGCCATTCTCGATCAACCGCTGGTCATCGGGCTGTTGGCGGTTCCGATCATCATCCAGGTCTATCTGAACGCCGGGCTGGCCTATTGGCTGTCGCGCCGTTTCGGCGTGGCCTGGCGCGTCGCCGCCCCAGCGGCGTTGATCGGCGCGTCGAATTTCTTCGAGCTGTCGGTCGCCGCCGCCATCAGCCTGTTCGGCCTGAATTCCGGCGCGGCGCTGGCCACCGTCGTCGGCGTGCTGGTCGAGGTGCCGGTCATGCTGTCGGTCGTGCGTTTGGTTAAGACCACCCGCCTGTGGTACGAGCGCAAGGCCCCCTGACGCACGCGCGAGGAAAGCGCCGCGACACCTGAAATGTTGCGGCGCATCCTGTCACAGCGCAGGACAGTCGTCAGAAAAGCAGACGGTTTTCATCAGGCTCCCTTCGCCAATATTGGCGGAATCTCTCAACAATGCGCTTGGCACGCATTTTGTAATCGTGATTGTCGCGCAACCCGCCGGATCGCGCAGAATGACGCGCCGCGCCGCCGTCCGCCACGCCGCCGTCCGACGGGTCAACGACAATCACGCATTATGGGAGACTTTGATGAACGCTCGGGTTCGCCGTCACGCGCTGCTCGCCACCGGCCTGCTGACGCTGGCCACCGTCGCCACACACGCGCAGGCCGCGCCGCTGCAAGCCTACAATGTTGATCCGGCGTCGGTGTCGGTGTCCGGCCTGTCGTCGGGCGGCTTCATGGCGGCCCAATTGGGCGTGGCCTATTCATCAATCTTCCAGGCCGGTTTCGGCGTCTTCGCCGGCGGGCCGTTCGATTGCGCCCGCAATCAGAATTACACCGCCTGCATGTACAACGCCACCCCGTCGATCACCACGCCCAACGCCAACATCAACGCCTGGAGCGGCAACCAGATCGACGCCAAATCCAACCTGACCAACCGCAAAATCTATCTGTGGGGCGGGACCAGCGACACCACGGTCGGCCCCAACGTGATGAATCAGTTGAAGTCGCAGATGACGACGTTCGGCAGCGCCGCCAACATCAAATACGACACCACCAGCGGCGCGGCCCACACCTTCCCCACCGATTTCGCCGGAACCGGGAACAACGCGTGCAGTTCCGCCTCCTCGCCCTACATCAGCAATTGCAGCTTCGACGGCGCGGGCGCGGTGCTGAAGCATCTGTACGGCGCCGGGCTGAACGCCCGCAACACCGGCACGCTGGGCGGAACCGTGACGTCCTTCGACCAGTCGGCCTATCTGTCGGCGGCCAATGGCGGCGGGGCCACCGGCTACGCCTATGTCCCGGCCAACTGCGCCCCCGGCGGGGCGACCGTCTGCAAACTGCACGTCGCCCTGCACGGCTGCCAGCAGAACTACGGCAAGATCGGCGACAAGTTCATTCAGAACACCGGCTACAACAAATGGGCCGACACCAACAACATCGTGATTCTCTACCCGCAAACCACGGTGGACAACACCAGCCATTCGACCTGGAGCGGCTCGCTGGCCAACCCGAACGCCTGCTGGGATTGGATCGGCTGGTACGGCGCCAACGCCGATCAAAAGGGCGGAACCCAGATGGCGGCCCTGGTCGCCATGGTCAACAAGGTGACGAGCGGCTACAGCGGCGGCGGCGGCACGACCCCGCCCGCCACGGTTCCGGCGGCCCCTGCGGGCCTGTCGGTCTCGGCCACCACCGCCAACAGCGTCAGCCTGAGCTGGTCCGCCGCCAGCACCGCGACCAGCTATAAGATCTATCGCGGCGGCGCCAATGTCGGGACCAGCACCGGCACGAGCTACACCGACAGCGGCCTGACCGCCAGCACCAGCTACAGCTACACCGTCAGCGCGCTGAACGCGGTGGGCGAGGGCGTGCAATCCAGCGCCGTCAGCGCCGCGACCCAGGCCGCCGTGTCCTACTCCCAATCCGTCACCGCGACCGTCACCACCCATTATGTGGCGGGCCGCCTGACGGTGACGCAATACAACCAGATGGGCGCGAAGTACGGCTACAACGCCAACATGACGCTGTATCTGTGCGGATCGACCTGGACCAACTCGGCGACCTGCGGCCCGCTGAGCTGACGCCTTGCCCCCTCCCTAGCCCTCCCCCGCTTCGCGGGCTACGGCATTCACACATCTTTTTCTTGCTGCAACCAATTGGAATGAAACGGATTTTCCGTCATCCCCGCGCAGGCGGGGATCCAGAGTTTGCCAGACGAACCCTATGGGTAAGTCTGGATTCCCGCCTGCGCGGGAATGACGGAGAAAAATTCTTTTTCTTCCAATGAGTTGCCTAAACCAAAGATGTGTGCATCCAGTAGGCTTCGCGGGAGAGGGAACTCGGGCGAGGGAATTGGGGCTTGCGACAGCGGAGGGCCTCCCGGCGACGGGGGGCCTTTCGTCCGTGGGGCCGACCATCAGAAATCCGGCGGCTCCCGCCATTCCACCACGCGGTAGGGGGTGGGCGATTTGACGTCCGACAGCACGACCACCGCCTCGGCCAGCGCCTCCGCCCCATCCTTGGACGCGCGCACCCGCACGGTCAGCGTCCGCCCGACGATGGGGAAGCCGCCTTCGGGATCCAGCTCCACCCCCGCCGCCGCCGCGCGTTCGGCCAAACCGGAGTCCGCCGCGCCGCCAGCCCCGCCCCCAGCCCCACCCGTCCCCCAGCCGCCCGCCAGCGCGATCACCGCCGCGCGATCCGCCGCCGACAGGTTCGGCAGGGACGCCAGCGTCAGCGGCCCCGCCGCCGCGACCGACAGACGGCCCGGCGCGCCGTCCACCGTCACCTCGTCCCACAGCCGCCGCAGCAGGTCGGGCGTCACCCCCGGCACCGTCGCCAACTCCGCCACCGACAGGAAGGGGCGGTGGGGTTGGCCATCCTCCCGCGCGCGGCTGGCCATGGTGTCGCCGCGCCGCGCCGCGACCGTGTCGGCGATGGCGCGGGCGTTGTCGGCCTCCTCCCCCACCGCTTCGATCAGGCCGCGCAGCAGCAGCGGGTTGGAGCGGTTGAGATCGACCCGCCCCCAATCCTCGAACACCCGGATGTCGAGCGTCGCGTCGCCCAACCCGACCCGCGCCGCCGGACCCGCCGGGCGAAAGCGGCGGGCGCGCAAGGGCCGGTCGGCGTCGAACGCCGCCAGCGCCACCCCGGCGTCCAACAGCGCGCGCGCCTTGCCCGCCGCCGTCATGTTGGCGGCGCGGCGCACCTCCAACCGGCTGGTCTGGGCCAGCCCCAGCGCCAGCGCGGCGATGAGCGCCAGCGTGCCGAGCACCAGAACCAGGGCGAAACCGTCCTGCCCGTTCTCTTGGCCCCGCTCCGCATTCTGGTCTGACGCCGCGCCCGGCATGGCCGTTCCGCTCCTTCGCTCGTCGGGCGCGCCGCCCTGGGTTACTCTGTTCGCGACACGCATTGCGGCTCAAGGAAACATCATGCCCCCGCGCCGGACGCAAGCCGGATTCACTCTGCTGGAGCTGCTGGTCGTGCTGGTCATCGCCGGGCTGTTGCTGGGGCTGGTCCCGCCCGCCGCCGGGCGCGGGTCGGACGGCGTGCGGCTGCGCGCCGCCGTCCACGCCTTGGCCGGGTCCATCGCGCTGGCCCGCAGCGAGGCCGTGTTGACCAACGCCGAGGCCGCCTTCGCGCTGGACCTCGCCGCCCGCCGCTTCGGCGTCGCCGGGCAAAGGCTGGAGGGAAGCCTCGACGCCGACCTCAGCGTCGCCCTGACCACCGACGCCCGGTCGGTTCGGACCGGCGGCGCGGGCGACGCCGGACGCGGCGAGATCCGCTTCCGCCCCGATGGCGGATCGCCGGGCGGGGAGTTGCGCGTCGCCAACCGGGCGGGCGCGATGACCATCCGCGTCGATTGGTTGACCGGGCGCACCCGCATCCTGCGTGATCCGGCATGACGACGCCCCCCGCCAACCACCAACCCAACCGCCAACCCCACCGCCAGCACGGCTTCAGCCTGATCGAGGTTCTGGTCGCCGTCGCCATCCTCGCCATCGTCCTCGGCGCCGCCTTGCGGGTTCAGCGCCAGGGGTTGGCGGCGTTGGAGCGGGCGGAAGACGCCAGCCGGTCGATGCTGGTCGCCGATTCGGTGTTGGCCCTGGTGACGGCGCGCGAGGCGGGGGCCGGTTCCTGGTCGGGCGCGTTGGACGGCGTTCGTTGGCAGGCGACGGCCCGTCCGCTGAATCACCCCGATTTCGCCGGAACCACCCGCAGCGGCTTCGAGCCGCTGGCGATTCAGATCACCGTCTTCGGCCCGGATGGGCCGCGCTACGAGCTGCGCTCCGTCCGCTTGGGCCGCCGCTCATGACCTGCCCCGCCGCCCGACGCGCGAAGGCTGACCAAGCGGGCTTCACCCTGCTGGAGTTGCTGGCCGTTTTGATGGTGCTGGGGCTGGTGATGACGGCGGTCGGCGGCGGCGTGCGCTTCGCCAGCCGGGGCTTTGACCGCGCCGCCGCGACGGCGACCGAACTGTCGTCCTACAGCCTCGCCGCCGACGTTCTGCGCCGCCGGGGCGAGCGGCTGTTCCCGCTGTCCGTCGGTTGGGGGGCCGACAGCCAATTTGTTTTTCTGGGCGAGGCCGACCGTCTGGCCGGACCGATCCTGTCAACGCCGACCGAGCAGCAAGCGCCCGGCCCGCCGTTGCGCTACGCCCTGTTCCAGATCGAAACGTTGGAGGGCGGCGGCTCCCGCCTGATTCACCGCGAACACCGGCTCGTCACCGACCCCGGCCTGCGGGTGATCGAACCCGCCGACCACGCGGTCAGCCTGTATGAGAGCGCCGCCGCGATGCGCTTTTCCTACCATGACGGCGCGCGCTGGCTCGACCGCTGGGCCGCGCCGCGCGACCTGCCCCGCCTGATCCGCCTGTCCTTCACCGACGCCAGCGGCCACCCGACGCGCCCGGCCCTGATCCTGCGCCCGCGTCTGGACGGCGACCGGGGATGCGCCAGCGACGCCGCCGCCAGCCACGCCGCCCTGCCCTGCCGCGACCGGCCTTGAAGCCGCCGACTTTGACGCCCAACCTTCTACAATGAATCAGGAGGCGCGGCGCAACGGCGCGTGATCGTCGTGATGAAGCGCCGGACGCCCGGTCTTGGCCAAACGCACCAGCGCGCCGCCCGGCAGACGTTGCGCCAGAGTCGGTTCGGCCCCGTTCAAGGCCCAGCCATAGGCCGCCGCGATCTGCACCCGATCCCGCCCCTCGACCGCCAGAACGCGAACCTTGCGGCTGGGGTCCAGCCCGCCCGCGATCTGGCCGAAACGATCCGCCTGCGCCGCGTCGGCGACGAGAACCGCGCACCGCTCCACCTCCGCCCGCCCAAGCGGGGCGAACAGCAGCGGCGCGAGCTGCGCCATCACGGCCTCGCCGTCGGCGCCGGTCAAGCCACGCAGATCGACGACCAACCCAACCGCCCTCCGCCGCCCGCCGCAAGACTCGACCGCCGCCCGCCATTCGGCGTCCCAACGCTGAAGCTCAGCCGCCGCCATGGCCCGACGCAAAACGGTGTGAACGCCCCAGGCGTTGATCGCGATCGAGAATCCCATGATGCGAAAACCTCCGAACAATCAGTGACGCGAACAATGCTATCACGCTCCATCGTGATACGCTCGCCCAATGTCACGGCGATGTCCGTTCCATCACGTTTCAGAAACACAGGATTTCGCGGGCGACAGACAAGCGCGCCAACACGCCCAAGTTGGGGATGATGATGCGGCAACGCTCAGATGGGCAGCCGGAATCGAACATCCTCCAGCGCTTCCCCGGTCATCAGCCCGGTCAACGGGAAGTCGGCGTTATGACCGTGTCGCCGCGAGCGACAACGCCACATTCCCTGCGCCACCCCCGCATGTTGCGGGGCGTGCATTCCAAAGGAAGCGGCGACTTGGGGATATAACGGAGGAGATCTTCCGGCGCCATGTCCTCGATGCGGATCGCCGCAGCGCGGATCAGTTCGCAGTTGCCAGAAAAGAGAACGGTCATTTCCAATTCTTTTTTCCGTTCCGACAGTGATTCATCCTGCTCAATGATTTTCCGCGCCTTGTCCATTAGGGCCAAAAGCGCGGGAGGGGGAGAGATCCGGGTGTCGCCCGGGCCGTAACCAAATCCAATCGACTGGGCCACCCTCCAATCATGGTTGACGATGAAGTCATCGAGGTCAAAGACCCGAATAAACAGCTTGTTGCCTAATCGTACGTAGGGAAAGCGAAACCAAGTCATGGCCTCCGCCATCTCGTCAACGAAGACATCTCGCATCGGACCATCGAAGTAATGGCGAATTTCCATGCCGCCACAGGAGGGACGATAGCGCTGAATCGGCGCATAGACGAGCACAAGGATAAGGGCGACCAGAAGGCCCATCGTCATGAGCCACCACCGGACGCCCCATCGCCTCATTCCAGATTCCCCCATAAGGTCTTCAGCAGGGTGATCGTCCCGTCCGGCTCGTACCGCGCTTGCGCTTCAACAGCCTGCCGCCGCTGGTAGTCCATTGCAAACGGTTTTGCCAGTCCCGCCCTTTCAAGAACACGCGCTTCAGGACTGCCGATTTGTCCCGGATTGAAGTCAAACGTCTCAGTGTCGTGGCCTTGATCTCCGAGCCGATTGAGCACTCTGCCGGAAATCGTCAGGATATCGCCACTTCTGGTGGCGGCGAAGTCTCCATCGGACCGAACGCCGCTACGGCCAAAGGCGAAATACGTTGACGATTGACTGAAGTTGTATTTACCGAACGAGTTTATGTTTCTGTCCCAGCCGTCTTGAAACGGCGTTGTTTGTCCATCCTGCAACCCAGTTCGGTCAACGGTACGCTGGCGTTATGATCGTGTCGCCTCGAACGACAGCGCCGCATTGCCTGCGCCACCCCCGCATGTTGCGGGGCGTGCATTCCAAAGGAAGCGGCGATTTGGGGATATAACGGAGAAGATCTTCCGGCGCCATGTCCTCAATGTGGATCGCCGCAGCCCGAATCAGTTCGCAATCATTTCTGAAAAGAAAATCTATTTTCTTTTTTTTCTCAAATTCTGAAAGTGATTGATCAAACTCTATGATTTCTTGTGATTTTTCCATAAGCAATAGAAGCGTCGGCGGAGCGGGAATCCGCGTATTGCCGGGACCATGACCATGACCAATTGATTCAGAAATTTTCCACTCATTGTTAAGAATGAAATCATCAAAGTCGTACGATCTGATAAAAATCTCCCTCCCAACACGGATATAGGGAAAACCATCCTCCATCATTGCCTCCGTCATCATGTCGACAAAGACATCTCGCATCGGACCATCGAAGTAATGGCGAATTTCCGCGCCGCCACAAGAGGGACGATAGCGCTGAATCGGCGCATAGACGAGCACAAGGAAAAGGGCGACCAGAAAGCCCATCGTCACAAGCCACCACCGGACGCCCCATCGCCTCATTCCAGATTGCCCCATAAGGTCTTCAGCAGGGTGATCGTCCCGTCCGGCTCGTACCGCGCTTGCGCTTCAACAGCCTGCCGCCGCTGGTAGTCCATTGCAAACGGTTTTGCCAGTCCCGCCCTTTCAAGAACACGCGCTTCAGGACTGCCGATTTGTCCCGGATTGAAGTCGAACGTCTCGGTGTCGTTGTCTTTGTTACCCAGCCGATTGAGCACTCTGCCGGAAATCGTCAGGTTGTCGCCACTTCTGGTAGCTGTGAAGTCACCGTCCGAACGAATGCTGCTGCGACCGAAGGCAAAATACGTTGACGGTTGGCTGAAGTTGTATGTGTCGAACGAGTTTATGTTTCTGTCCCAGCCGTCTTGAAACGGCGTTGTTTGTCCATCCTGCAATCCAAGAAGTTTTTCCCTAACCCCTTCTTTTTTGGTATTGCCTGTGAACGTGCGGCTTTCAAACAGAGTTCGGTTGTGATCCATGGCGTCGCCGTAGGCCGGGTGCTTGTTCATCTCCTCCGCTGTGTAGGACACTGTTCCGCCCTCACCCGACCGGTAGTGGCGTAGGTTGTCGGCGGCTGTGTCATATCCGAACAGGTCGAAAAGACCCTCCGCGATGTCCATGAAGTCGTTGGAGCTGTCTTCCGCCGACTGATCGAACTCGTCGTCCGAAACGCCGTAGAGGTTGTACGTCATCGCCGCGCCCTCCCGAGCAAGCGGGCGAGTTCGACGCACAGCGCACACTCCGTCTCCCCGCCCGGCGCCAAGTAGCCGTCGCGGCGCAAGCCGCGATCACGTTGATAGTTCAAAATCGCTTCGTTTAGCGTGCGGTCGATGTAGGGATGGGGCGCGCCGCCGTGATTGTAGCGGCCAAGGCGGCGAAGCGCCTCTTTTACCCAGAGAATATCCCGTGATTTGTTGGGAAGGCCGTTGCCGGTGCGGTCACGGAGATTCGAGGTTTGTCGATTTGACTCTTTGGCTTGGCTCATCTTTGCCCTACCCTATGGATCTGCGTAATAAGTTTATATTCCTATTTTGCGACCACAGTCAAGACCCTCAAGCCCAGCAGGGATCAGATCGCTTCGACCAATCGTTCAGACAAGAATGCAGTGAGATGAGGACAGGACTTATGCCGACGGACGCCATGGCCCGACGACTGCGGCTGCGTAACCGTCAACACCGCAGCCCAGGGAAAATTCGGTCCCGGGATCTTCCGGGAAACTGGCGGAGGGAGAGGGATTCGAACCCTCGATACGCTTTTGACGTATACACACTTTCCAGGCGTGCGCCTTCAACCGCTCGGCCACCCCTCCCCGGAGGACGGCGTTATAGCCAGGGCGGCGGCGGGGCGCAAGCCCTTCGTCGCCGCTTTGCGCTTTTTTTTCAAACCTCGGTCGAAAGGCTGGACTCCCCGGCCAGATCGCGGACCAGATCGCCGACCGTGCGGCAGAGCAGCGCCAGATCCTGCGGGCGGGACAGGCGGTGGTCGCCGTCCTTGACCAGAGTCACCCGCACGTCGTCGCCGGTCAGGGCGGCGGCCAGCGACAGGCTGACTTGCCACGGCACGTCGGGATCGCGCTGGCCATGCAGCAGGCGCACGGGGCCGGTGAAGGGAATGGGGCCGCGCAGCAGCAGATGGTTGCGGCCATCCTCGATCAGGGCGCGGGTGATCGGTTGCGGGTCGGGGCCATAGTCCGACGGGCGCAGCCAAACGCCGTCGTCAAGGATGGCGCGGCGGATGGCGGGGTCGAAGAGATCCCACATCAAATCCTCGGTGAAGTCGGGGGCCGGGGCGATGCCGACCAGACCCGCCACCCGCTCGGGCCGCCGCAGCGCGGTCAGCAGCATCATCCAACCGCCCATCGAGGAGCCGACGAGGATCTGCGGCCCGCTCGTCACCCGGTCCAGCACCTCCAGCGCGTCGTCGGCCCACAGCCCGATGGTCCCGTCGGCGAATCGCCCGCTCGACGCGCCATGGCCCTGATAGTCGAAACGGGTGAAGGCCAGCCCCTGCCCGACCGCCCAGGCTTCCAGCGCCGTCGCCTTGCCGCCGGTCATGTCCGACATGAAGCCGCCCAGGAAGACGATTCCCGGCAAATCGCCGCCATGCCCGTGATGGGCGGCGGGGGTGTGATGATAGGCTATGGTCGCGGCGCCGCGCCTTAGGCTATGGTGCGCGCCGCCCGTGGCGGCTGCGGTTTCGGTCATATGGACACCCATGGACGAAGCTCTCGTGGACGGATCGGGCCGACTCTTTCCCAGCGCCGGCACCATGCAACGCGAACCGCAATTTACCACCGACGCCCCCGCATTCAACGACGCCCAGGCCAACGACGCCCCGGCGTTCCACGATTTTTGGCCGGGCGGGCGGGCGCCGACGGTGCTGCAAGTCGTGCCGACGCTCATCACCGGCGGGGCCGAACGCGGCTGCGTCGACATGGCGCTGGCGCTGGCCGAGGCGGGCGGCACGCCGCTGGTCGCCTCGCAAGGCGGGGCGATGGTGCGCGAATTGGACCGCGCCGGGATCCGCCACATCACCTTGCCGTTGGCCTCGAAAAACCCGCTGACCATCCGCAAGAACGCCCGCAAGCTGGCGGCGATCATCGCGGAGCGTAAGGTGGACATCGTTCACGCCCGCTCGCGCGCGCCAGCCTGGAGCGCCTGGATGGCCTGCCGCGACACCGGCGCGCGCTTCATGACCACCTTCCACGCGCCCTACAACATCGGCAGCGGGATGAAGCGCTGGTACAATTCGGTGATGGCGCGGGGTGAGCGGGTGATCGCCATTTCCGATTTCGTCCGCCGCCACATTCTGGAGAATTACGAGACCGACCCGGCCAACATCCGCACCATCCATCGCGGCATCGACCGGGCGGTCTTCGCCCCCGACCGGGTCAGCTCGGCCCGGCTGATTCAGTTGACGCGGCAATGGCATCTGCCCGCCGACCGCCCGGTGATCCTGCTGCCCGCCCGGCTGACCCGCTGGAAGGGCCAGACCGTGTTGATTGAGGCGTTGGAAAAGCTGGGGCGCAAGGACGTCGTTTGCCTGCTGGTCGGCTCCGACCAGGGCCGTTCCGGCTACCGGCACGAGTTGGAAAGCCGGATCGCGCGGGCGGGGCTGGGCAACACCGTGGTGATGACCGACCATTGCGCCGACATGGCCGCCGCCTATCTGCTGTCCACCGTCGTCGTGTCGGCCTCGCGCGAGCCGGAAGCCTTCGGGCGGGTGATCGTCGAGGCGCAGGCGATGGGCAAGCCGGTGATCGTCTCGGCCATCGGCGCCTATCAGGAAACCGTGATGCCGGGGGAAACCGCCTGGGTGGTTCCGCCCGACAACGCCGACGCGCTGGCCGACGCCCTGCGCGAAGCCCTGTCGCTGACGCCCGAGCAGCGCGACGCCATCGGCGCCCGCGCCCAAGCCTTCGTCGCCGACCGCTACACCCGCGAGCGCATGTGCGCCGACACGCTGGGCGTTTACGCCGAACTGCTCTAACCCGTCTCTCCATCCTCACTTTCACCGGACATCATGGCCGCCATTCGACAGATCCCCGGCATCAGCAGCGTCATCGACCAGTATGACGGCGTCATCCTCGATCTTTGGGGGGTGCTGCATGACGGGGAACGCGCCTATCCCGGCGTTCCCGATTGCCTGGACCGCATGAACGCGGCGGGCAAGACGCTGTGCCTGCTGTCCAACGCGCCGCGCCGCACCGATGGGGTGATCGCCAAGCTGGCGGGCATGGGGCTGGGCCGCGACCGTTACCATCATGTGATGACCTCGGGCGAGGCGACGTACGAGGCGTTGCGCGACCGCGCCGACCCGTGGCACGCCCGGCTGGGGCGGCGGCTGTATCACATCGGGCCGGAGCGCGACACCGACGTGTATGAGGGGTTGGGTTACAGCGTCGCCGCAACGCCGGAGGAGGCCGATTTCGTCCTGAACACCGGCATCGTCGTGTTCGGGGAAACGCTGGCCGATTACCAGCCGCAGTTGGACGCCTGCCTGCGCGCCCGCCTGCCGATGATCTGCGCCAACCCCGATCTGATCGTCATGGTCGGCCCGCAAATGGTGATCTGCGCCGGAACGCTGGCCGCGCGCTATGACGAGATGGGCGGCGACGTGACGCAGCACGGCAAGCCCTACCCCTCCGTCTATGACCGCTGCTTGTCGCTGATGGGGATCGCCGACAAGCGCCGCATCCTGGCGGTGGGCGACAGCCTGCGCACCGACGTGGCGGGGGCCAACGCCGCCGGTCTGGACGTGGCGCTGGTCACGGCGGGCATCCACCAGGAGGAGTTGGGCGGGGCCGCCTGGGGCGAGTCGGTCGACGCAGCCAAGCTGCAAGCCGTCGCCGACGCGGCGGGACACACGCCAACCTACGCGGTTCCCAGCCTGCGCTGGTGAGGGTTGGGCCAAGCCGCCACCCGAAATTGTTCACACGATGGCCCGCACGGTGACGCGCGGGCCATTTTTCCATTCCAATCAATAAGTTGTCTCGATTGTTCATTGATGGAAACAATTGTTTTTCTCTTTTTCACATTGATACAAATATCGCCACCACCTTGACGCTACTTCGTTGCAAAAAATCAAATCAAAGAGCGCAGAACTCTGCGACGTTTCGCAACGGGGGACACATCAACAATGAACGCACGCTTTTGGATGTATGGCGGCCTGCCCGCCGCCGCGTTGACCGCCTGTCTGGCCGTCAATCCGGCTTTGGCCCAGGAAAGCAAGAAATGTCCGATGGACATTCCCGTCACCTACGAGATGCCCTACCCCTGCGGCGACGGCAGCACGGGCGGCGTCGATATGGACGCGGGCGCGGCTTACGCCTGGAAGGCGCTGATCGCCCTGAGTTGGCCCGCGCAATCGGACACGCGCGACGCCCCCGACAAGACCAAGAATTTTGGCGACCCCGGCGCGCGGGTGTGGGAGACCATGCGCGCCAAAGTCGAGCTTTACCCCGGCAACGGTTCGCCGACGCAGGCGCCCCATGGCGTGACGCTCAAGGACGGCAAACCCACCAACGGGCCGCGCTTTGGTTATAACGAGCCTCCGGTCTACGTCTATTCCCCCGAAGGCGTGAAGACCGCCGACGGTCAGGTCAGGGCCTGCAAGGGTCAGGAGCCGGTGAAGACCCCCGCCTGGACCGTGCTGGACGAGACCACCCAGATCGGCAACAACCAGACCTTCGCTGGCGTCCTGCCCGCCACGCCCACCAAGAAGAACAGCCAGCCGCAACTGATCCGTTACGGCGTCAAGATGAATCAGGACGTCTACAGCAACATTGTGCAAAATCAATATTGGTACTCCGGCGACAAATCGGCGTTGAGCGTTGCGGCCGCCAACTACACCAAGGCGCTTGCCGACAAGAACCACCCCAACCCCACGCCGCCCTACGTTGATTTCGCCGCCCCGTTCGCCCCGTCCAAACAAGACGTCTCCGCGACCGACGTGAACAAGACGTCTTCGGTCGAGGTGAAGATGTCGTGGCGACCGCTGACCGAAAAAGAAGCCGCCTCCGGTCGCTTCTTCCAGGCCCCCGTCCGCTATTTCGAGGTTGAGGACAACGCCCCCTGCTGGCGCGAAGACCGTTGGGGTCTGGTGGGGATGCATCTGATCTCCTTCACCGCCGCCGCCCCTTGGGGGATCTGGTCCACCTTTGAACAGGCCGACAACATCCTGACCGCCGACGGCAAGCCGACCGAAGACGTCAACGGAAACATCATCGTTTCCGGTTCCGGCCCAACCCCGACCTCGCCGGAACTGACCTCGAACCCCAACGTCTTGAAGCCGACCGTCACCAAGAACGGCGACTATTGCGCGACGCCGGGCGCCCGCCTGTTCTTCCGCGAAAACCCCAAATACGGCACCATGCCGTCGGACGGCGCCATCTGCGTCAACAGCCGCTGGCACGCCATTCCCAAGGGCATCGCCGCCATCAACGACAAAGCCCACAACGCGATTCGCGAGAATCTTACCAAAACCGGAAAGGCCAGTTCGCCCTGGCTCTATTACAAGCTGATCAACGTTCAGGCGACTCCGGTCGATTTCGACGGGAAGGACAACGCCCGCTTCAGCAGCACCGCGTCCTATTATCTGGCCAACGCGACCATTGAGACCGATTACTCGCTGGGCATGTTCACCGGCGACCTAAAGCATGGCGTGCCGCGAAACATCACCGACACGTCGGGCGTGTATTACAACACGCAGTTGCTGCCCTTCCAGGCCGCCAATCTCGGCTTCCTGGAAAAGCCGATCCGCATGGGCGGGTGCGCCGGTTGCCACGCCTTCGCCGCCACCATCGGTCAGGATTTCAGCTTCGCCTTGGGTGACAATGTGAAGGCGCCGGAATCGCCGACTCCGTTCAAGAAGACGTCGACCTTCCGCAACTACAAGCCCTGATCGACGGCCTGTCCGCTCATCCTTTTGACCCGCTGGCGCCAGACCGACGCCAGCGGGTTGAACGGATTGAAAAGCGTTTGCTATGGACGCGCCCCCCCTTGGGCGGCGTCCCCGTCAATCTTCCAAAGGCACCGCGTCATCCAACGCCCGGCGCAAAATGGGCGACGGCCCATCTTCCGCAAAGCCCCGGTTGCCAATGGCGGTGCGGTAATAGCTGACGATGAAGACGCGGATGGACGCCGTCAGATTGGCGTCCCCCCGGCGTCCGTCGATCTGCGTGCAAATTTCGTTGAGAGTCAGCCGCTCGCGCTCGCAGATTTCCTTCAGCGAGTCCCAAATATACGGCTCCATCCGCAGGCTGGTGCGGCGACCGCTGACCTTCACGTTGCGGCAGACCAGGACCGACCCTTCCTTACCCCCGCCTGTACCCGCCATGTGACGTCCTGATCCCCACCCGTTGCGAATCCGCCATCCCCTCAGGCGGACATACATCCATTTGTGTGAAGATATTGCAAGTGGCGTGTGCCATCAAAGCCAATTTCGACCGCTGGTCGCGGTATATCAGCGCGGCGGCGTCGCCCAGCGAAAATCTGCCCGCCACATGTCCGATACGGCCCCGGCAAAACCCGCTTCCCTTCCCTTTCGCTTCGCTATACCAGTGGCTTGATGGTGACGACCCGACGGGAGGGAATGGGGTGATGGTGCGACCGGCGAACGGACGATTCGCGGCAACCCTGGCGCTGGCGCTGATGGTCGGCGGCGCGGCGGCGATCACGTCGGCGGTCCTCGCGATTCCCCCGGCCCGCGCCGCCGAAATCTCCGCCGAAGAGGCGATCCGCAACGATCTGGCCCGGCTGGTTCCGCCGCTCTGGCGCCTTGACTCGGTCACGGTGGATGTGGCGCCGCCGCCGCCAACCTCGCCCAAGGACGGCAAGCCCGCCGACCAACGCGCCACCGCCAAGCTGACGCTTGGGTTGACGCTGGGCAAACCGACCTACCTGATTGACAGCCGCGAAGGCCCGGTGACGTTCCTGCGCCCGGTCGCCGCCGAAGGGTTGGAAAAGACCCTGAACGCCAAGGCGGTCGCCACCCGCAGCGCCAGCGGCTGGACCGTCCGTTTCACCCCGCAAAACCCCGAGGTGCTCGACGGCCTTGGCAAGCCCGCCGACGAATGGCCGGGCCAGCCCGTCGTGCTCGGCACCGACGCGGCGAAAACCTTGCGGGAGCAGATCGACCGCGACGCCCAACAGCGCGCCGCCGACGAAGCGGCCCGCCGCAACCGCGACGAAGAATGGCTGGTCCAACACGACGCGGCGGCGAAGATCGCGGCGGAACGGGCCGAAAAGGAACGTCAAACCGCCGAGGCGCGCGCCGCCCAGATCACCGATTTGCGGGCCAAGCTGTTGGGGGCGGACCGTGCGGTCAAGATCGCCGCCTATGAGGCCGCGTTGGGCGGCAACGACCCGGCTCTGCGCCAGATGGCGAACGAGGCGGCGTTGCAAAGCCGCGATCCGCTGCTGGGCAATTTGGCGCTGAAGGACTGGATCGCCCGCCGCCGCGCCATCCCGGTGCAACTCTTCGCCACCAAGGAAGACGCCAACTCGGAAACCGTGTTGCAGAATCTGGGGCCGTTCACGGTGGAGATCGACAGCTTCACCCCGGTCAACGGCGCCATCGCCGGACGGATGGGCGCGCCCGGCTACAGCATCGCCAAAATGTCCACCATCATCGGGTCGCTGGCCCAGACCGAACTGACCCTCAGCTCCTACGGCTGCGCGCTGTCTCTGCGGCTGAGCGAGCATCAGACGCTGGACGGGCTGTTGCGCTGCCAGACTCTGCCGACGCTGATCGCCCGGATCACCCTGGATTGAGGATGATGGCGGCGAAGGTCACACCCACACGGCTGGTCCTGCTGGCGCTGTCGTCAGCAATTCTTGGGACGATCGCGGGAGCCGTTCCGGGAATCGCCAACGCCGCCGCGCCTGCGGAGGAACGCGTCACCCCGACGCCGCCGCCCTCGGTGGCCTTGCCCCGCCTGACCCCGCTGAACGCGCCGCTGGGCGACGTCGCGCCGAAGCCATACCCAGCCGCTCCGCCGCAGGCAGCCCCTGCGCTGTCCCCGGTGCGGACGCCGGGCGCGCCGCCAAAGGCGCCGTCGGTCAGGCCGACCGCCAGCGCCGCCAAACCATCGACCGCGCCCGTGGTCAAACCGGCGGAGCCGCCGCCGCCCGCGAGCGCCCCGCCGACGCCCGTCGCCGAGCCATCCGCCAAACCACCCGCCCCCAGGGTGGAGGCCGCGCCCGCGTCCGATTCGGCGCCCGCGCCGGTCGAGCCGCCCCAAAGCGAAACGGCCAAAGCACCCGCCTCCACCCCGACGGCCCCCACCCCGACGAAGCCGCGCGACGTCGTGACCACCGCCGGGGTCTATCTGCGCGCCACGCCCAGCGGCAAGGGGCGGGTGATCGACGCCTTGGATCGCGGGCAAAGGTTGGAGATGATCGGCGCGACCTCCGACGGTTGGGCGCAGGTTGGCCGCAAGGGCAAGAGCATCGGCTACGTCTCAGCCGATTATCTGACCGACGCCCCCTCCACAAAGCCGCCCGCGAACGGCGGCGCGCCCGCCCCCGCCGCCAACATCCCGCCCTCCTACGCCAAGGCCGCGCGCGGCGACCGGGGCTGCGCGCTGCCCGACGATCTGCCCCCGTCCAAACAGCGGGCCACGCTTCCCGTCGGCGCCCGCGCCCGCGTGACGGCGGACGCCAATCTGCGGGTCGCCCCCGTCTGCGACGCCAAGGTTCTCGACGTGCTGGACGCGGGCGAGCGCGTGACCATCCAAGGCGTCAGCGGCTCCTGGTATCGGGTGGCGCGGCGGAACCGGATGATCGGTTACGTCGGCGCGGCGCTGCTGGCGGCGAAACCAGAGCGGTGACGCCCAAACAATGACGCAGGGACATTGACGGGAGCCGAGCGCCGCCGCAGGCTGGGGCGCGAAACCACGCCGCTTCAGGACGCCCGCTCATGACCCTGCGCCGCCTTGCGCTCCTTCTTCTGCTTGTCTGCGCGGCCATGGCGACGGAGACCCCCGCCCGCGCGCAGGGACTGACCCAGACCTTGCAGCCCGTCCCCGTCCGTTACAGCGACGGAACCGCGTTGACGCTGGAAGGCTTGCTGATCCGCCCGACCGGGCCAGGCCCCTTCCCCATCGCCATCGTCAGCCATGGCTCGCCGCGCGACGCGGCGGAGCGGGCGACCATGACGCCGCTGCGGTTGGCGCCCCAGGCGATGGAGTTCGCCCGGCGCGGTTGGGCGACGCTGATCGTCATGCGGCGCGGCTATGGCGGGTCGGGCGGCGGCTTCGTTGAGAGCAACGGACCATGCGACAACCCCAACTATGTCCTGTCGGGCGAACGCAGCGCCGACGACATCCGGCAGGCGATCCACTTCATGGCCCAGCAGCCCTTCGCCGACGCCTCGCGAATCATCGCCGTCGGCGTGTCGGCGGGCGGCTTGGCCAGCGTGGCGCTCAGCGCCAACCCGCCGCCGGGCTTGGCGGCGGTCATCAGCTTCGCCGGGGGGCGCGGATCGCGCGGCGACAATGACGTGTGCAAGTCCGACCGTCTGGCCGCCGCCTTCGGCGTCTTCGGCCGCACCTCGCGCACGCCGAATCTGTGGGTCTACGCGGAGAACGACCTGTTTTTCGGCCCGGAACTGGCCCACCGCCTCCACGCCGCCTTCACCGCGTCCGGCGGCAAAGCGGAGTTGATCGACGCCCCGGCCAACGGCAAGGACGGCCATTTCCTGTTTTCCGCCGCCATCCCGCTGTGGACGCCCTATGTGGACCGCTTTCTGTCCGACCACAATCTGGCCCCGCGCAAGACGTTGATCGCTCTGCCCGAATCCAAACTGGCCCCACCGCCGGAATTGGGGGAGCGCAACCGCAAAGGCTTCCTTGAGTATCTCGCCGCGCCGGACCACAAGGCGTTCGCGGTGTCGCCCGACGGCGCCTATGGCTGGAAATCCGGCCAGCGCGATCAGGCGATGGCCCGGCAATTGGCGTTGGAGAATTGCGTCAAACACACGCAAAAGGGCTGCCGCGTCGCGGTGGTCAACGACACGCCGATGCGGTAGCGGAATGCGGGGAAACGGGATCCGGGGAAGCGGGATGACCGTTTCCCTTTCGTTTGACAACGCATGCTCCACGCGCAATGATCGGACCATGCGCACGCGCCCGGCCCTCCGCAGCACCGCGACTACCACCACGACCGCCACCGGCGGACGTTGGAGGATGCGCGCCTAAGCTGACGCGCCGGTTTCCAGACGCCCCGCCGACCATCGGATCGGGGCGTCCGTCAAGCGCTCCGTTCCGTCTTTCTTCCAAACGGAATGTCGAGTCCTGACCCATGAACGATCCCAATCCGCCTGATGAGGCTTGCGCGTTGAGCGCCGCCGCGCTTGACAGCCCCCCGTCTCCCATTGGAAGTTTCGCGCTCCCGGCCCAAAACCGGGGTCCATCCAACACACATGATACGGTGACTTCGGTGACGTCCAACATCGCCATCACGCTGCCCGACGGCAGCGTCCGGGAGTTCGACCGGCCGGTGACGGGGGCGGAGATCGCCTTCTCCATCGGGCCGCGCCTCGCGAAAGACGCTCTTGCGGTCAAGATCGACGGGCAGGTGCTGGACCTCACCACCACCGTCTCCAGCAACGCGAAGATCGAAATCGTCACGCGCAACCACCCCGACGCCATCGAGGTGATCCGTCACGACGCCGCCCATGTGCTGGCCGACGCGGTGCAAAAGCTCTATCCCGGCACGCAGGTGACGATCGGTCCGTCGATCGCCACCGGCTTCTATTACGACTTCGCCCGTGAGGAGCCGTTCACGCCCGACGATCTGGACAAGATCGAAGCGAAGATGCGCGAGCTGGTCGCCGCCGACATTCCCATCGTCCGCGAGGTGTGGGACCGCGACGACGCCATCGCCTATTTCAAGAATCTGGGCGAGCATTACAAGGCCGAACTGATCGAGGCGATCCCGCAGGGCGAGCCGGTGTCGGTCTACCGCCAGGGCGATTGGCTGGATCTGTGCCGTGGCCCGCACGCGCCGACCACGGGCAAGATCGGCAATGGTTTCAAGCTGATGAAGGTGGCCGGGGCCTATTGGCGCGGCGACAGCCGCAACCCGATGCTTCAGCGCATCTACGGCACGGCGTGGCGCGACGAGAAGGAGCTGAAGGCCTATCTGCACCAGATCGAGGAGGCCGAGAAGCGCGATCACCGCAAGCTTGGCAAGGAACTCGACCTGTTCCATGTGCAGGAGGAGGCCGTCGGTTCGGTGTTCTGGCACCCCAAGGGCTGGACGCTGTACCGGACGCTGGAAACCTACATCCGCACCAAGCTGCAAGCCGCCGGTTACGTCGAGGTGAAGACGCCGCAGTTGATCGACAGCTCGCTGTTCAAGGCGTCGGGCCACTGGGACATGTACGGCGACAACATGTTCAAGGTCGAGGCGGACGAGGGGGAAAAGATCCTTGGCGTCAAGCCGATGAACTGCCCCGGCCATGTGCAGATCTTCAAGCACGGCCTGCGCTCTTACCGCGATCTGCCGATCCGCATGGCGGAATTCGGCGCCTGCCACCGCAACGAGCCGTCGGGCGCGCTGCACGGCATCATGCGCGTGCGCGCCTTCACCCAGGACGACGCGCACATCTTCTGCACCGAAGATCAAGTGTCGAGCGAGTCGGCGGAGTATTTCAAGCTCCAGCTTGGCGTCTACAAGGATCTCGGTTTCGACAAGATTTCGGTCAAGCTGGCGCTGCGTCCCGACGTGCGCACCGGCTCGGATGAGTTGTGGGACCGCGCCGAGGGCGCTCTGGCCGAGGCGCTGCGCGCCGCCGGTCTGGAGTATGAAGAACTGCCGGGCGAGGGCGCTTTCTATGGCCCCAAGGTGGAGTTCCACCTGACCGACGCCATCGGGCGCACCTGGCAGTGCGGCACCTTGCAGTATGACCCGAACCTGCCGAACCGGCTCGACGCCAGCTACATCGGCGAGGATGGCGCGCGCCACCGCCCGATCATGCTGCACCGGGCGATTCTCGGGTCGATGGAGCGCTTCATCGGCATGCTGATCGAGCATTACGCCGGGAAGTTCCCGCTGTGGCTCGCCCCGGTCCAGGTGGTGGTGACGACGATCACCAGCGAAGCCGACGGCTACGCCGCCGAAGTGGTCAAGCTGTTGAAGCGCCGTGGGGTTCGCGTCGAACTCGACGTCCGCAACGAGAAGATCAACCTGAAGGTTCGCGAGCACAGCCTGAAGAAAGTGCCGCTGATGCTGGTGGTCGGCAAGCGCGAAGCCGAAGAGCGCACGGTGGCGTTGCGCGTGTTGGGCGGCAAGGATCAAGAAATGCTTGCGCTCGACGCCGCCCTTACTAAAATTGTTGATGAAACCCGGTCGCCTGCCGGTGATCTGGTTGCCGATTCGCCGTTTTAACCGACCGCGTCTCAACCGCCGACCGTTCGAGGGAACGGTCGGTCGGGCGCGGTTTCCAGCGATGGAGAAGCGTCCATATCCCGGATACCGTCCGAAGCCGCCCCGACCCGCGATGGACCGCGCGTGAACCGGGAGATTACGGCTCGCTCCGTTCGTCTCGTCGGCGCTGATGGCGAGATGATCGGCGTCGTGTCGCTGCGCGACGCGCTTTACGCCGCCGAAGACGCCGGTCTCGATCTGGTCGAGGTCGCGCCCCAGGCCGAACCGCCCGTCTGCAAGATCCTCGATTTTGGCAAATTCAAATACGAGGCGCAGAAAAAGGCGAACGAAGCCCGCAAAAAGCAGAAGATCATCGAGGTGAAGGAGCTGAAGCTCCGCCCCAACATCGATGACAACGATTATGACGTGAAGATGCGCGCCGCCCGCCGTTTTCTGGAAGAGGGCGACAAGGTCAAAGTGACCATGCGCTTTCGCGGGCGCGAAATGGCCCACCAGGACATCGGCATGAGCGTGCTGATGCGGGTGCGCGAGGCGCTGGAAGACATCGTCAAGGTCGAACAGACGCCCAAGCTGGAAGGCCGCCAGATGATTATGGTGCTGGCGCCCAAGTAAGGATGGCTGGCGCGCGGAGGTCGGCGTCGCCGCCCGCGCCTTCCCCGCCTCACCCCGGCTTGCGGCTCAATCTTGGTTCGCCGAACAGGTAGCCCTGGCCGAAGTCAAAGCCGGTGTCGAGAATCTCGATGAGCTGGTTTTCCGTTTCAATCTTCTCAACGATCAAATCGACGCCTTCGGACGCGAAGCGGCGGCGCAGATCCTTGATTTGTCCGGCCTGCGCCGGGTCAAGCACCAGCGCGCGGTCGAGCTTCACATAACGGAACTCGTGGCGCAGCAGCAGATCAATGTCGATGTCCAGGCTCGTCACTTGATCCATCGAGAAATGGAATCCCAGCCGCCCCAGTTGCGACAGGATCCCCAAGGTGACGGCCCCGCCCGCCCGCAAGTCTGCTTGGCTCATCTCGAAGACCAGCTTGGGCACCAGCGCCTGATTGGACGTCATCAGATGCAGGAACTGCCGCATGAAATCGCCGTCGGACAGGGTGGCGGCGGAAATGTTGGCGAAAAAACCGATGGAATGCTGGCGCCGCTCCGTTTCGCGGATCAATTGGATGCAGCGGACCAGCAGCAGATTGTCGATGGTGGCGATCAACCCCTCGCGTTCGGCGATCTCCAGATAACGGTCGGGCATGATCTGGTGGCCGTCGCCCGCGCGCACCCGCGAAAACACCTCGTAAAAACGATGCTTGCGCTGGGGCAGGCTGACGATGGGTTGCAGATAAATGTCGATGCGGTCGGCCTTCAGCGCGTCGCGCACCGCCTCCAGAACCGACGCGTCGTTCATCGGCCCAAAGGCGGCGGCAGGCGCGGGCGGCGGCGGCGTGGTGGAGATCGACTCGCCGCTGCCGGGGCCGCGCCGCTCCGACGCGGCGACGGGCGGGCGCGGCGCGGCGCGGCGTTCGGTCAGCTTGGAGACCAGCGATTGCAGCAACCGCACCTCTTGCATGACCGCGTCGTAACGGGCGGTTCCAGGGTTGCGGGCGCCGTCGTCAAGAACCGACCGCAAGGTCGCCACCTCTTCGGCCAGCGACTCGACCACGCCATGCAGACGGTGGGCGCGCTGGGCGGCTTTCCGTTCGCGCTCCAGCCGGGTGATGATCTCGTGCAGGACGCCGCCCGCCAAAACCACCACCGCGCCGGTCAACCAGCCCAACAGCGGGTCAGCCTCGGGCCGCATCAACGGCAACGTCGCCCCGACCGAAACCCCGGCCACGATGTAAGCGAGCGCGTAAACGATGTGGGTCAGAACGGTCATGGCCTTCACGTGAAACATCGGAACAAGCCGGGACGAACGACTGTCCGTCGCCCCGGCTTGACGATCCGTTAATTCTACGTCCCCCCGCCGCCGGTCCTGCGCCAACGGCTCCGTCAACCTCAGCGGTGATCGGCCCCCACCGCGTCGGCCACATGGGCGAAACCGTCACGGCGCAGCAGGGCGGCCAGTTCCGCGCGGACGCGCAGAACCAGGGCCGGGCCGCCATAGACCATGGCCGAATAGAATTGCACCAGCGAGGCGCCCGCCCGGATCTTGGCGTAGGCGTCGGCGCCCGACGCGACGCCGCCCGCGCCGACCAGCGGCAGCTTGCCGCCCGTCAGCCCATACATCTCCTTCAACACCAGCGTGGACGGCGCGAACAGCGGACGGCCCGACAGACCGCCAGCCTCCGAACGCAGCGGCTCCGGGATGTCGGCGGGGCGGGCGATGGTGGTGTTCGACACGATCAGCCCATCGACGCCCGATTCCAACGCCACGGCGGCGATGTCGCTCTTGTCCTCGTCGGTCAGATCGGGGGCGATTTTCAGCAGCAAGGGCGGATCGCGCGTCAGCTTGCAGGCCGCCCGCGCGTCAAGCGCCCGGCCCAGCAAGTCGCGCAGCGGCTCCCGCCCCTGCAAGGCGCGCAGGCCCGGCGTGTTGGGGGAGGAGACGTTGACCACCAGATAATCGGCCAACGGGGCCAGACGGCGCACGCCGATCACATAATCGTCGGCGGCGTCCACCGTGTCCTTGTTCTTGCCCAGATTGGCCCCGACCAGACCGGCGGCGCGGCGCGGATCGTCGCGACGGCGCTCCAGCCTTGCGGCGAACGCCTCCAGCCCTTCGTTGTTGAAACCCATGCGGTTGAGCACCGCGCCCTGCTCGATGGCGCGGAACAGGCGTGGGCGCGGGTTGCCGGGCTGCGGGCGCGGGGTGACGCTGCCCGCCTCGACAAAGCCGAAGCCCAGCCGCAGCATGGCGTCCACCACCTCGGCGTTCTTGTCAAACCCGGCGGCCAGCCCCACCGGGTTGGCGAAGTCCAGCCCCCAGACGCGGGTCCGCAAGGACGGCTCGTCGCCGCCGCGCTGGGCCGGAACCAGCCCGCTCTTCAACGCCTTGATGGTCAGCCCATGCGCGGTTTCCGGGTCAAAGCGGAACAGCAGCGGCCCAACGATGGGGAACAGGTCGATCACGGCGCGAGATCCTCGATGGCGAAGGGGAAGCCCGCCGGGAAGACGTGCCGCCCGTCGGAGCCGAGCGGCAGCGGGTCGGCGCGCAGAACGGCGGACACCGGCAAAGCCGCGTAGAGATGGGGGAAGAGCTGGCCGCCGCGCGACGGCTCCCAACGCAGGGCCGCGCCCAGCCGGTCGGCGTCCACGGTCAGCAGGATCAGGCCATCCTGCCCGGCGCGGTGCTTGGCCGCGCTCTCCACCACCTGCCCGGCGGTGGAAAAATGGATGAAGCCGTCCTGGACGTCCTGCGAGGAGCCAGGATAGGAGCCTGCGGCGCGGGCGGCGTCCCACTCGTCCGCGCGGCACATGTGATGGATGATGCGGTCGGTCATGATGGGCGGACACTAGCCCAACCGCCGGGCAGCGGCCAGACGCTTCGCCGCGCCGGTTCCCGGAATGCAAAACGCAAGGCGCTGGACAACCAGGGCGCTTTGCATTTTGCAAACGCGTGACGAAATGAAACAGCATTTTGCGGGTATTTTTGAGGATTCCAATCCAATTGACGCCGACAAACCTTAGGTCGTTCTTGGGCAAGGCGGCGGCAAGGCGGCGGCAACCTTAGCGAATCCCCGATTCACCGCCCTCGCAAAACAGTTGGCATCCCTTTTGCTGTAAGGAGACAAACGCAACGGAGGCTCAGCCATGAACGCGATCGCCCTGCACATGCCCAAGACCAACCAGACCCACGACAACGCCCTGAACGCCTCCGTCACCGCCATGGGCGCCCTGTGCGAACCGGGACACACCGCCGTTCCGCTGAAGCCCAGCGCCACCATGTTGGCGGCGGGCGCGCGGGCGGGCGGCGTGTCCGTCGAAATCGCCTGGAAGATCTATCAGGCGATGATTCACCACGCCGACTGAAGCCGACATGCGCTGTCGCTCTCCCTTGCGGTTCAAAAGCGGGCCGTCACCGACGCCCGCTGTCCGCAAACGGCGCGCAGCCCGATTCCAGTTTGTTTTCGATGCGCAGCAGATGGTCGGTCAGACGCTGCTCGACATCCTTTAAGGTCGCGAAGGACACATAGGTCTTGGCGACTTCCAGCTTGTAAGCGGCCAGACTTTCCCGCACCTGCGCTTGCGCGGTTTCGGCGCGGGTCCGCAGATTTTCCAGCGCGGTTTCGGCGTCGTTGCGCAGCCGGGCGATCAGCCAGAACAGGCCGCCCATCACCGGCAACTCGACGGCGGTGATCCACCACGCGACATCCAGAGTTTCGTGCATCCGAGTCTCCCATGAAGTGATGCGAGGCCACCCCCGCCCGAAGCGGCGCGGGGGATCGAAAAGATGTGGTCACAAATCCCAATCCGACGGAGCCACCACGGACCCGCCGCCCCGCCAATCGGCGCGGCGTTCGGGCGGTTGGGCGCTGCGGTCGAAGCGGTGCGGTTCGGCGGACAGGCAGCCGGCGACCGCGTCCAACCCGTCGTCGGGGCCGGTGTAACGGCCATCGGGCCGCCATTCCCGCATTTCGCGGATGAGCGGCGTGTCCCAGACCAGCCGGTGCGCCAACAGCCGCCGGTCGGCCAGCAGCGCGTCGAACGCCTCGGCGATGCGGCGGGCCTTCGGCGTGTGGCTGGACCGCTCCACCACGCTGGCGGCCAGCGCGTCCTTGCGCAGCCGTTCGCGCAGCAGTCCGGGCAGGAAGCGCCCGATTCCGTTGGTTTCCAGATGGATCGCGGGCAGATGCAGCGCGGCCAGCAGATCGGAGACCTGTCGGCATTGCTGATCCGCCTCGCTGTCGGGGTTGGCCGGATCGACGCGCAGATACAGCACGCGGTGCAGGTAAAAGCGCCCGTCGTCCCCGCCGAACAGGGCGGCGACGACGCTGCCGTCGCCGGGCGGCCCCCCCTCCCCCCGTGGTCGGGCGAAGGCCGGATCCCACCAGCAACTGGCCGAGGCCATGCGCACGCCGTCCAGCGTCAGCACGGCGCGGCCCAGCGCCTCGCGGTATTCCAGTTCCGCGTCGTAGCGACCCAGCTTGTCGACGTCGAGGAACCCCTCGGCGACGTTCACCGGCTGCAACAGCATCTGGCTGGTGAATTTGGCCGGGCCGGTGGTCTTGCGGATGCGGTTGACGTGAGCCTCGCCAAACCGCTCCTTCCAGGCGTAGCGGCGCTTGCCGGTCGCGTCCTCCTGGTAGACCGGCAGGACCAGGCGGTCGAAGCCGTCGAGAAAGGGCGCGACCTCCCCCGCCTCCGCCCGCGCCTCGTCGGCGTAGATGGTGTAGTAGCTGTGCGGCGTGCCGACATAAAGCTGGGCGCCGCCGGGGACCAGCACATACTCCAACTCGGCCAGCCGTTCGCGCAAACCCGCCCGCTTGTTGGCGCTGTCGGCGTTGCGCGGCACCTCGACGTCGTCGCAGATCACCACGTCGGCGCGGCTGCCGGTGATGTTGCCGCCGACGCCGCTCGCCGCCATCGAGGGATCGCGCAGTTCCATCGGGCGAACGACGGTGAATTGCTCGTTCCCCCACTGGTCGCGGTCCTTGGCCGGTGGTTTCAGATGTTTGGTGTCGGGATGGCGCTCCAGAATGCGTTTGACGTTGCGAACCATCTTCTTGGCCAGCCGCAGATCGGCGGCCAGCACCAGAAGGCGGCGGTTGGGATCGCGGCAGAGCAGCCACGCGGCGAACAGGCCGACCAGGGTCGATTTTCCCGACCCGCGAAAGGCCATCAGCAGCATGCGGCGGTTGCCGTTCTGGCTCTGCGTCTCCAACCAGCGGGCGATGTCGCGGTGATGCTTGGGCGTGCCCAGCTCCGACAGGCTGTTCCAGCGTTGCACGAAGTCATGAAACCCTAAGGCGGCCTCCGTCATGAATTCCGCCCCAGAATGTGCCAACCCGCGCCGTTCGACATCGCCGTCACCGCGTGGCCCTGGCCGGTCAGGGGAATCGCCTCGTTGTCGGGGCCGGTTCCGGTCTGGCTGGTGACGGTGACGCGGTGGCCGCTGGTGTCGGACTTCTTGATCGTCACCGTGCGGCCCACCGCGTGGGCGGCGCTGGGGGCGGGCAAGCGCGCCTCGACGTCGCCGCCCCAGGCGCTGACCAGATAAAGCGACTGGTTCAGGTCCGGCTCGAACAGGCCGGCGCCCTCGTGATAATGCGCGTTGGCGGGCAGGCTGTTGGCGGCGACGATCCACCAATTGGCCCCGTTCGACACCAGCGTGACGAAATCATAGCGGTTGCCCAGCGCCACCCGCCGCCCGTCCGGCCCCGGCCCGCCGGTTTCGCTGATGGTCAGGATGTTGGCCGAGGCGTCGGTCTTCTTGATCGTCACCGTGTGGCCATTGGCCGATCCGGCGGACGGCAGCCGCGCTTCCACCGGCCCGCCATAGGCGCTCATCAGATAGATCGAGCTGGTCAGGTCAAGCTCCACCACCCCGCCATGCTCCGGCTCGACAAACTCGGTGTCAAAGCGCAGGGCCTCGACGGTCAATCGCGTCACCCGGCTGGCTTGCAGGCGGTTCTTGTCGGGATAGCCCGCGTTGACCGCCGTGAATTGCCCGCCCGACAGATCCTGAATCGCCGGACCGGCGGCGGCGGAGAACAGATTGACGATCGCGGTTTCCACCGACCCGGCGTCCAGCCGCACATTGGGCACGGCTCCCAGCGATTCGGCATAGAAATTGACGATCAACGTCTTGTCGGTGTCGGCCCCGACCCGAAAGCAGGACTCGGCCATGCTCGACAGATTGGCTTCGCAATCGAAGAAGCTGTTGTTGTATTTGCCCTGTTCGACATAGAAGCCGCTGCCCGAAATCGGGGCCGACAGCGAATAGACGCGCACGCTGTGAAAGCGGTTGGCGTTCGGCGTGTCGCCCGCCCCCGTCCGCGTCAACCACACCCCGTGCAGCGACGGACGCGCCACCAGAACCCGCGCGACGTTGTTCCAGTAGCAGGGGAAATTCGGATCCGTGTAACCGTCGAAGACCAGCCCGACCTGCGGATCCCACAGGGTCAGATCGCTCAGGCTGTTCTGCACGCACGGCCCGTCACGGCCAAACAGCCGCACCCCGGCCTTGCCCTGCTCCAGCCGCAGATTGGACAGGGTGGCGTAGCCGTCGGGGATCTGGATCAGGTCGAAGGTGGTGGACGCCCCCTTGATGACCGCGCTTTGCCCGGCCCCAATCAGCGATTTGCCATGGCCAAGCGTCAGCGTGTTGGTGATCCGGTAGGTTCCCGGCGGCACATGCACCGCCTTGGCCGTGGTCAAGGCCGCCTGGATCGCCAACGTGTCGTCCACCGTGCCGTCGCCGACCGCGCCGAAATCCTTGATCGACACGACGTCCGCCAGCTTGTCGCGCACCGGGCGGCTGACCGCCCCCGCGCCCGGCGGCGCATAGGTGGACAGCGCCTCCTCGTCCACCGGCGGGCGGACGGTCGGGTTGCCCGCGCTGTCGAAGCTCAACAACTTGCCCTGCCGCTCCGCGCGGCCCGGCAATTGGGTGGAGGCCGGAAGATCGGTGTCGGCGTAGCGCAGCATCAGGTCTTGGTCGCCCGCCACCTGCTGCACCGACGCGGTCAGTCGGCTGAACTCCTGGTTGAGGGCGGAGGCGGGCAGCGGCCCGCTCTCGCGGAAATCGCTGGTCCGCTCGACCGTCAAGCGGCGGCGCAACGTCACCGCCGTTCCCGCCGTCGGCGCCGCGTCGAAGGTGACGGCGCCGCCCGCCGTCGTCCCGGCCCCGCTGACGCTGTACCCGGCGCTCTGCGACGCCGCGCCCAGAAACACCTGGAGATCCTCGGCGGCGAAGATGGGAAACGGGTAGGTGAAGACCCGCAACGCGCCGTCGGCGATGTATTGCACGCGCGGCGTTCCGCGCGGGATGAGAAGAGAACTGGTCATCGGGAGGCTCCGCGTTGCCGGCGCCGGTCACGGCGGACCGTCAGAAATATTTGCTCATGAATTCCAGCTTCTGCCGGTCGGCGAGCTGCGCCTGTTCCAACAGGTTCCGCCGCTTGATCGCGTCGAGATTCTGCTGGATCGCCTGCTGCTTGAGCTGGTCCACCGCCTGGGCGTTTTGCCGCTCGGTCTGCGTGTCCTTGGTCAGCCCCAACAGGATGGCCTCGCCCGACCCGTCCCCGGCGGCGACGCCGCGCGCGCCCAGGCTGGCGCGGGTCTTGCTCATATTTTGGCGCAGCGCCTCGACCCGGCGTTTTTCCGCCGCGTCGGCGGCGGCGGCGAGTTGGGCTGATTGGGCCTGCGCCTCCTTGTCCTGCGCCTGATAGGCCGCCTCCTGGCTGGCCCGCAACTGCGCCAGCGTCTGTTCCTGGCTGGCGCGGTAGCTGTTCATCTCGTTGGCGCGGGCCTGTTCGGCGGCGACGCGGGCGGCCTCGTCCTTCTGGCGCTGGAGTTCGGCGTCTTGTTGACGCAACTGGTCTTGCCGCGCCCATTCGCGCGCCTGCGCTTCGGCGGACAATTGCGCCTGTTGTTGGCGCGCCGCCTCCGCCGCCGCCGCCGCGCGCTCCGCCGCCGTCCGGTCTTCGGCGTATTTGCGTTCCAGCGCCGCCTGCTCGGCGGCGGCGCGGGCGGCGTCTTGCTGACGCTTGTACTCAAGCTCGGCGGCGGCCTGCTGCGCCGCCGCGTTGCTGGTGGAGTTGCTGGTGCTGCGCACCGTGTTGATGACCGATCCCGCCAACGGCAGGGCCGACGTCACCAGAGGCGTGATGCCACCCATCAGTCGTTCACCTTCATGTCCATGGTTACGGAAAGCAGCGTGAAGGGCAGCGGCGCGTCCTGTTCAATGCGCCACAGCGGCACGTCGATGTCGCGCCGCCAGCCCAACGCCCGCAGCCGACGGTCGCCCGACACGCGCGGCGGCACGCCGCCTGCGGGTTGCGGTCCCAGCCGGTGCAGCGGCAAATCCTGAAGCCCGCGCCCCAGATCGACGCGCAGCGCCGCCGTGTCCTCCAGCCGGAAGGTGACGGCGATCAACCGCACCAGATCGGCCCCGCTCGCCTGCCCCAACAGGTTGGCGGGCAGCGGTTCGATGCGGTGGCTGTAGGGCAGACCGGCTTCGACATGGCGGGCGGGCGGCGACAGGGTGATGGTCCCGGCCTGCACGGCGACGGGCGGGCGCACCACCCCATCGGCCAGCACGGTCAGCGTCCGCCCTTCCAGATGCGCGAAGCCGGTCCACACGGCTGTGTCTTCGGCCTTGTCGGCCACCACCGCCGCGTCGAGGTTGAGCGCGTCGTCGAACCGCTCGACGCTCCACACGCCCGCGCGGTCGATCAACGCGAACACGTCGTCGCCGACCACCGCGACCGACCGCGCCAGCCCATCGGTTTCCAACCGGGTCCAGGCGGTGACGTCCTCCGTCCGGTAGACGGTCAGGGTGCAGAGCGAGCCGTCCTCCATCGCCACGAACAGCAGGCGGCGGGTCTGGTCGTAATCCTGGTCGCGCGGGTTCACCACCAGATGGCGGGCCAGCAGCGCCAGATCGTTCGCCTGATAGGCCGCTTCGGTGTCGGTGTAGAGGAATTCGCGGATTTCCCGCCGGTTGCGCGGCACGAACAGCGTCGCCCCGTCCACGTCGCGCGGCGGGATGCTGCGGTCGAGCGGCGAGCCGATGCGGGTCTGCCGATGCACCTGGATGCTCTGCGGCGTCAGCGGATCGCCCGTCACCGTGTATTCGGCGCCCGAGGTGAAGACCTGCAAATGGCGGCCCGAAAACACGGCGCGGATGGCGTTGACCTGATCGGACAGGATGCCGAACTCGATGGCCTCGTCGTCCAGCCCGGTCCCCAGATCGAAATTCCAGATGTTGGCGGAGCGCGACAGCCACAGCCGGTTGGGCAGATCGCGCGACCCGCCGATGACCAGCCGGTCCTGATGAAAGGCCGCCGACACCGGCCAGCCGCGCAAAGTCGAAAAGGCCTGCTCCTCCCAATCGGTCGTCGCCGCCACGCCCGCCAGGGTTTCCTTGACGGTGGCGTTGATCTGGGTGGCCGACGCCACGCCGGTGACGAGCAGTTGCTTGTCCTGAATGCGGATGCGCGTCCCGTCGTGGCGCTGGTCGAACACCGGGGCCGAGGCTGTGACCGTGATCGCCCCGCCGGTTCCCGACGGGGTCAGCGTCACCGCCGGATCGGCGAAGCGGTAAAAGGGCAGCCGGATCACCTCATTCTGGACGACGTAGGACCACTCCGACAGGGTCCAGGCGTCGTTGTCGCCGCGCGTCAGCTTGCGCGGGCTGACGTCGGGGTGGCAGATCAGCAGGGTGTCGGCGCTCTGCGTCCAGGTGATCTGGGCCAGTTGCGCGCCGCTCCACGGCGCGTCCACGCTGGCCAAATGGACGCCGCCGCGCAGCACGTCGATTTTCCCCGCCGAAAAGGCCAGCAGATAGGTCTGTTCGGTGTTGAACTCGAAGGCCGCCAGACGCCCGTCGCCGCGCGCCAGCCATGTGAAGGCCAAGCCGGATCGCCGCGTCACCCCGCCCGTCGGGTCGATGAAGACGTTGCGCAGGGCCAGCGCCCCGTTGTCGTAGGCGCGCAGATCGCCCCGCCCCAACAGACGGCGGCCGATCTCGCCCGCCGTGAAGTTGGTTTTGACCTGTTGCAAGCGGCCCATCACGCCCTCGCGTCGATCAGGGTGAAATCTTCGAATCCCGGCTGGTTGTCCTGCTGGGCGTCGATCTGGCGGGCGCGACGGAACTCCGCCTCGGCCAGCCCGACCAGCGCCTCGGCCCGGCTGCTGCTTTCGGTCAGCGGGATGCAGAATTCGGCGGCCAGCCGGGCGATCAACGCCTGATCGAAGAAGGGCGGAAAATCCTCCTCGTCGGGCCGCCCGACATAGGTCAGCGTCACCCGGTCGGAATCGCAATGCAGCGCCCGCCCGGCGATGCGATAGGCCAAGCCCCGCCCGCGCCCGGTCCCGCCCGCCCCCAACGCCCGCAGGAAATCGGTTGGAAGCTGAAAGGCGTTGGCGTAATCGGCGACCGGCTCCACCGCCAGACGCGGCAAATTGGCCTGCATGGTGGCGAAGCTCCAGGCGTTGGCCGAGAGCAGCGCGTCGCGCGCCGGACCATAAAGCGCCGACGCCACCTCCGCCTCGGCGGATCCGTCGTCGAAACTGGCGATGGCGGTCGCGCCGATCTTGATGAGCGCGCGTCCGCACAGACCGATGGCGGTGAGGGCCATGGCGGGAGTCTCCAGATGGGTTTTGGGGAGGGATAAGCGACGGCCCCCTCCCCAACCCTCCCCCGCTTTCGCGGGAGAGGGGGCCTTGGGAAAAAGCGGCGCCCATCCCCTCTCCCGCGTGAGCGGGGGAGGGTTAGGGAGGGGGCAAGCGTGGCGCGGCAAGAGTTGACAAAGGAGACAGCACCCCCCTCAGACAAACTCCGCCTGCATCCACGTCCCGCCATTGGCCAGCAGGTCGAAGGGCGAGAAGGAGGTCTGATCGAGATAGACGTCGAACCAATCCCCCGCCGACACCGGCAACCAGGGGGTGGCCGTCATCGGCGCGACGTTGCGCGACGACATGTTGCCATGGCCATGGGTCGCGGCCCGGCCCGGATACTCAAAGCCGCCGTTCCGCCGGATGGTCAGATCGCGGAAGCCGTCCATCGCCGCGTCGATCTCCAACCGGGCGGTCAGCCGGGCGAAACGCGCCCAGGACGGCGTCACCACGCGGGTTGGCGTCACCGGCTGAAAACAACCGTCGCTGTCCCACACCACCGTGGTCCAGATCACCCGCCCGCCGACGCCCGGCCCGAAGCTTTGCGGCTCGGCCAAGGTCAGCAGGCAGCCGCGCAGCGGCCCCAGCGCGCCGTAACGGTCGAGCTTGGCCTTGTCCGCCGCGCTCATGAAGCCGTCGGCCTCCGCGCTCGCCGCCGCGTGCGCCGCGCCGCCCGCCCCGACATGGGACAGCGGCGTGGCGTCGAGGATGCCGAAGCCCGACAGGGTGCGCGGGGCGTTTCGCACCTCCGCCCATTCCACATCGCTGGTTTCAAAGGTCGGCGAGGCCAACGACACCAAGGCGACGTTGCCGTTGCCGTCGAAGGCCAGCGCCTTTCCGGCGCGGGCCTGGCTCGACGGCAATTCCGCCGACAGGGACGGGCTGTCGCCCAGCGGAAAGCGCACCGACCGGCTGGCGGAATCCTGCCCCTGTTGGGCCAGCAGCGCCAGCCGGTCGAACGCCTGATCCGCCGGAACGCCGGGATAGCCATGGTCCAGCGCGGGCATGGTCCGCGCGATGACCACGCTGCGCCCCGGCGGCGGCGGCGCCGGAAAGACGATGGTCCCGCCGCCCGGCGCGCCGACGCCGGTGACGGTGTAGTGGGTGTTGAGGACCTGCGCCGTCTCCGCCCCGGTCACAGACTCGCGCAGCGTCACCGTCAGGTGGGCGGCGTCGAGGATGCGAAAGCCGTAGGCGAAGGCGGCCTGCGCGCCATCCGCCGGATGACTGGTCCGGCACCCGTTCGTCAGCACGCTCATGGCCCGGCTCCTCAGTCGCTGTTGGCGGCGCCGAACGGGGTCAGGTTGGCGACGTCCACCACCCCCGCCGCGTTGGAGGCGACGACCAACACGCCGCCCGACGGCGCGGCGCCCACCGCGCAATTGGCCAGAACCATGTCGCCGACCCGCAACAGGTCGGCGGCGCCGTTGAAATAGCCGATGGTGTCGACGTCGGCGGCGAGGTCGTGGGTGGTGTAATGCCAAAGCGTGAAGCCGTTGGCGTAGGCAAGCACGCTCAAATCCTTGGACGCGTAGGCCATGGATCAAGTCTCCGGGGATTGGGTGGGAGCGAGGAGGACCGTCCCCCTCCCGACACGGGAGGGGGCGTTCGTCGTCAGCTTTCCAGGCAGCGCAGGGTGACGACGCCGGTCGGGTCGATCAGGGCGGCGCCCTGGCTCATCATGTTGTTGACGAAGTGGGCGGCGCGGTCGCCGTGCCAACTGATGTCGGTCTTGACGTCGGCGCCCGCCGCGTGGCCGACCGCCGTCTTGTGATACCAGTGGCAGAGCCGGACGTTGCCGGTCGCCTTCAGCCCGGAATGCGGGATCCACAGCGTGCCGAGCCAGCGTTTGGCCTGGGTGCCGCGCCACGGCAGCTCGTCCGGCCCGACATAGTCGGCGCTGGCGAACTCCTCGATGCCCAGCATCTGGCTCCACTGCTTCCAGCCGACCACGGCGAAGCGCTGGCCGTCGTCGGGCACGTCGGATTCGCCCATCATCTCGAAGGCGTCGAGCACCTTGGCCTTGGTCAGCCCGTCGGTGTCGCCGCCCGCGAAGTTGGTGGATTTGTTCAGCTCGGCCAGCAGCAGCTCGTCGGTTTTGCGGCCCAACGCGTAGGCCCCGGCGTTGGCGATGATCTGGCGTTCGTCGATGTTGGTCTTCAGCTCGTCGAGCCGATCCACCCAATCACCGGCGTAGAAATCATACAGCGGGCATTCGACCGGGCTGTGGTCGAGATTCATCACCGGCACCACGCCGTGGCGCGATTTGGTGGAGGCGGCGCCCTTGCCGACCTTCTGGAAGACGGTGGAGGCGCCCTGCACGTTGTTCTTGGTGCGCACCGTGCCGCGCAGCTTGGATCCCATGCGCTGGTAGGCCTCGTGGACCTCGCGCTCGAATTGTTTGACGAAGGATTGGGCGATGCTGGTGGACATGGCGAGAATGTTCCTTTCGCGTTCCTTGCGGATCCCGTCCAGGGGAAGGTCGTTCCGCCACCCGGTTGTCGGCGCGCGCGAAAGCGTGGCGTCGGCCGCAGGCGGAACGCGAAAACAAAAAAGGGGCTGGCCGGGCCTTTCGGTTGTCCGGCCAGCCCCTTTCAGGACAGGCGTTTGGGGAGGCGTCGCGGCCCGAGGTCCGGGGGATGGACCACTGGCCTTGACAGGACTGTTTTTAGGACAGCCCACCCAACACGTAAAGGATTATTTTCATAAATCCAGCGCCGCTCAAAACCAGCGCCGTTCAGTGGCGAACCGGCCCGGCCACCCAATGGCTGACGATGGTTTCCGCCTGGGCCTGCGTGCTGTCCGGGTGGTGGTAACGGTAGACCGTCACCGCCGCTTCCAGCGCGTGGCGTTCGGGTTGGCCGCATTGGCACAAGCCGGTGTAACAGCGCTGAACCGCGTCGCGGCAGGCGGGCATCCCGTCACCCTGGCAGGGATCTCCCTCGCAAGGGTCGAAGCCGCCCTTCATTGCTCCTTCCCCGTATCACCCGGCCCCTGGCCGTCCGCCCCGGCGTCGTCCAAGGGAACGCCGTAAATTTCCAGCCGATGGCCGACGATTTTGTAGCCAAGGTCGCGGGCGATGCGTTCCTTGATCGCCTCCAACTCCGGGCTGGCGAATTCGATGATGCGCCCGCTGCGGGTGTCGATCAGGTGATGATGATGATCCGCCGAGGCTTCCTCGTACCGCGCGCGCCCATCGCCCAGATCGACCCGTTCGATCACCTCGACGTCTTCCAGCAGCCGCATGGTGCGGTAGACGGTGGCGATGGAAATGCGCGCGTCGATCAACGCGGCGCGGCGGTGCACCTCTTCCACATCGGGGTGGTCGTCGGCGTCCGACAACACCTGCGCGATGACCCGGCGCTGGCCGGTCATCTTCAATCCCTTTTCCAGGCACAACGTTTCAAGCCGCGACGTCATCGGAACGAACCCTTGGTCTTTTGATCCCACGGCCCCATCATACTGCAAACCGTTCGCAATCCCAACCCGCTGTTTGCGACGGTTTCAACGACATGATTTCAACGGCAGACTGTCTAAAGACGCGCCGCCAACCCGGAGGACAACGCCCATGATCCGCTCCACCATCGCCCCCACCCTGTTCGCGCTCGCCACGCTGACCGCCCTTCCCCTGACCGCCGCCGCGCAAACCGCCGCCCCGCTGGCCCCCGCGCCGCTGGCGACAGCGGCGGTGGCCGACGCGCAAGGCAAGCCGCTGGGCGGCGTCACCTTCACCAAATACCCGCACGGCGTCGTCCTGCACGGCGAGTTGAGCGGGCTGACGCCAGGTTGGCACGGAATCCACATCCACGAAAACGGCGCCTGCGCGCCGGATTTCAAGGCGGCGGGCGGCCATTTCGCGGCGGCGGGGGCCAAGCATGGGTTGGAGGCCGACCACAGCCATTATGGCGAACTCCCCAACATCTGGGCGAACGAGGCGGGCAAGGCCGGGTTCGAGGCGATCACCCACAGCGTCACCCTGACCGACGCCGCCGACGGCCTGTTCAAGACCGGCGGCACATCCATCGTCGTCCACGCGCAGGTTGACGATTATCTCAGCCAACCGGCGGGCAACTCCGGCGACCGCGTCGGCTGCGGCGTCATCACCAAGAAATAAGCGCGCCGTCGGGGTGGCCGCGCGCCGTCCACCCCGACGCAGCCCAGCCGCGCGCCGAGTTTTCTTGCCAAATCAAGACATCAGCCTTATGTGTGCAGGGTTGGACGGCACCACAGCCGCGTTCCGATGGCATCGCCAGGAACGCGCGCGCCGCGCCGACGGCTCCGCGCCATCCCGCCGCGGAGCGCGCAAGCCCGGCTGCTCCCTTGTGGCGCGGCCCCCATTCCGGTGGACCAGGACCATTTCCTCCATGACTGATTTTTCCGGCCTCGGCCTGATCGAGCCTATTCTGCGCGCCGTCGCCGAAGAGGGTTACACCACGGCCACGCCGATTCAGGCCGGCGCCATCCCGTTGCTGTTGCAGGGGCGCGACATGCTCGGCCTCGCCCAGACGGGCACCGGCAAAACCGCCGCCTTCACCCTGCCGATTCTCCAGCATCTGTTTGAAAACAAGAAGCGCGTCGCCGCCAAGTCGCCGCGCGCGCTGATCCTGACGCCGACGCGCGAGTTGGCCTTGCAGATCGCCGACAGCTTCAGCACCTATGGCCGCCATCTGCCGATCCGCCGCACGGTGGTGCATGGCGGCGTCGGCCAAAGCCCGCAGATCGCCGCGCTGACCCGTGGGGTCGAGGTGCTGATCGCCACGCCGGGCCGTCTGCTCGACCTGATGGCGCAGAATCACTGCAAGCTCGACGCCATCGAGTTCTTCGTCCTCGACGAGGCCGACCGGATGCTCGACATGGGCTTCATCCGCGACGTCCGCAAGGTCGTGGCGGTGATGGCCAAGCAGCGCCAAACCCTGCTGTTCTCGGCCACCATGCCGGAAGCGGTGACGGAGCTGGCGAACAGCATTCTGAACAACCCGGAGCGGATCGAAGTCACCCCGCAATCGACGACGGTGGAGCGCATCAACCAGCGCGTCCTGTTCGTCGACCGTTCCGACAAGCGTCGTTTGCTGGCCGACCTGCTGCTGGACAGCAAGGTGGCGCGGACCATCGTCTTCGCCCGCACCAAGCACGGCGCCGACCGGGTGGCGGAGCATCTGAAAAAGTCCGGCGTCGCCGCCGACGCCATCCACGGCGACAAGTCGCAGTCGGCCCGCGTCCGCGCGCTGGAAGCCTTCCGCGCGGGCGAGCTGCGGGCGCTGGTCGCCACCGACATCGCGGCGCGCGGCATCGACGTGGACGGCATCAGCCACGTCATCAATTTCGACCTGCCGAACGAGCCGGAAAGCTACGTTCACCGCATCGGCCGCACCGCGCGCGCCGGGACCGAGGGCAGCGCCGTGTCCTTTTGCGACCATGAAGAGGTCGGCTATCTGAAGGACATCGAAAAGACGATCCGCCAGCCGATTCCCATCGACAACACCCACCCGTTCCACGCGGTGGACGTCGCGCAGATCCACGCCTCGTCCAAGCCGCCGCCCCGCCCCAAGGCGCCGGGCAGCAACCGCAACCAGAACAACAACCAAAACGGCGGCCAAAACGGCGGCGGTCGCGGTCAGCAACAGCCCGCCCGCAACGCCCAGGCCCGCCCGGCGGCGTCCGCCCAGCCGAAGGCCGCCGCGCCCAAGCCCGCGACTCCGAAACCCGCGCAGGCCCGTCCGCCGCAGGGGGCCAAGCCCGCCAGCCACCCGCAGGCCAGCAAGACGCCCAAGCCCGGCGCGCCGCAGAACCGCCACGACCGGCGCCCCCCGGCCCACGCCGCCCCCGCGCCGCGCCCGTCCAGCGCCGACGCGCCCCTGAAAAAGAAGACCAGCGCCGCCTGACCGGCGACGTCGCCACCAGCAAAAAGCCCCGCCTCTCGCGAGACGGGGCTTTTTCTTTGGCTGACGGACTTCAGCCCTGCGCTTCCGCCGCCAAGGCCGCCTGAACCGCCGGACGGGCGGCGACGCGCGCCGAGAAGGCCTGAAGATTGGGCCAGGGCGACAGATCCAGCCCCATGCGCGGCAACCAACTGAGCACCACGAACAGGTAGGCGTCCGCCACGGTGAAGGCGTCGCCGGTCAAATGGCTCTTGCCGCTGAGCTGCTGGTCCACGACCGCGAATTTCCCCGACAGGACCTTCCAGGCGAAGTCCCGGTAGCTCTCCGGCGTGATCTCGCGGAACATCGGAAACAGCGGGACCATGCCCTTGTGCAGTTCGCTGCCGATGTGGTTCAGCCATTCCTGAACCCGGTAGCGCTCCAGGCTGCCGACGGGCGGCAACAGGCCGCTGTCGGGCGCTTGGTCGGCGATGTATTGGACGATCACCGCCCCTTCGGTCAGGATCGTTCCATCGTCCAACGCCAGCGTCGGCACCTGCCCCTTGGGGTTGATCGCCCGGAAGTCGCTCCCGTCCGCCAGGGTCTTCGTGACCAAATCGACCTTGACCAGATCGAACGGCGCACCGGCCTCACGCAACACAATGTGCGGGGAGAGGGAGCAGGCGCCGGGCTTGTAATACAGCTTCATCGTGGATGATCCGCGTTGGATGGGTGGACGCCGATGACAGGCTTAGCAGAGATAGGAGGTGGGCGCGGCGCGTTCCAGCCCCGCCCCCGTCGCGATCAATCCGCCAGCCGCCGCCCATGCGCCGCGTCGAACAGATGCAGCGCGCCCGGTTGCGGGGCGACCGTCAGCCGGTCGCCCTCCTTGCAAGACGGCAGACCGGCCATGCGGATCAACAGGGATTCGCCGTCGGGCAAGCGGCCATAGACCACGGTGTCGGCCCCCAGCGCCTCCACCAGCTCGACCAGGATCGGCGAGGCGGCGAGGCCGTCGCTGATCGCCAGATGCTCGGGCCGGACGCCCAGCTTGACCGGGCGGCTGGCGTCGTCGGGGCGCGGGCGGGGCAGCGGCAGCAGCGCGCCGCCCGGCATCACCACGCCCTGGCCGCTGGCGTCGATGACGCCGTCCAGCACATTCATCGGCGGCGAGCCGATGAACCCGGCGACGAACAGGCTGGCCGGGCGCTGGTAGACCTCCAGCGGCGTGCCGATCTGTTCGGCGACGCCGTGATTCATCACCAGGATGCGGTCGGCCAGCGTCATCGCCTCCACCTGATCGTGGGTGACGTAGAGGCTGGTGATGCCAAGCCGGTCCTGCAAGCGCTTGATTTCGATGCGCATCTGGGTGCGCAGCTTGGCGTCCAGGTTGGACAGCGGCTCGTCGAACAGGAAGGCCGCCGGTTCGCGCACGATGGCGCGGCCCATGGCGACGCGCTGGCGCTGGCCGCCCGACAATTGGCTGGGACGGCGGGTCAGGAAACGGCCAAGCTCCAGAATCTCGGCGGCCTTGGCGACGCGGGTTTCGATCTCCGGCTTTGGCACGCCCCGGATCTTCAGGCCATAGGCCATGTTGTCGAACACGCTCATGTGCGGGTAGAGCGCGTAATTCTGGAACACCATCGCGATGTCGCGATCCTTGGGATCCAGCTCGTTCACCACCCGCCCGCCGATGACGACCTGACCGCCGGTGATGCTTTCCAGCCCGGCGACCATGCGCAGCAAGGTGGATTTCCCGCAGCCGCTCGGCCCCAGCAGGACGAGGAACTCGCCGTCCTGAACGGCGATGTCGATGCCCTTGATCGCCTCGACCGGGCCATAGGACTTGCGGACGTTTTTGATCTCTACGGTTGCCATGTCTGTTTACTTCTCGCTGTCCACAAGGCCCTTGATGAACCACCGCTGCATGAAGATCACGACGGCGACCGGCGGCAGCATCGCCAGAACGGTGGTCGCCATGATGAGATTCCAGTCGTTGGCCGCTTCGCCGGTGCCGATCATCTTGGTGATGCCAATGACGATGGTTTCCATGTCGGCGCTGTTCGTGACCAGCAACGGCCACAGATATTGATTCCAGCCATAAATGAAGAGGATGACGAACAGCGCCGCGATGTTCGTTTTCGACAAGGGAAGCAGGATGTCGAAGAAAAAGCGCAGCGGCCCAGCCCCGTCGATCTTCGCCGCCTCCACCAGCTCATCCGGGATGGTCAGAAAGAACTGGCGGAACAGCAGCGTCGCGGTGGCCGACGCGATCAGCGGAATCGACAGCCCGGCGTAGGTGTCGATCATCCCCAGATCGGCGACCACCTTGTAGGTCGGGATGATGCGCACCTCGACCGGCAGCATCAGGGTGATGAAGATCATCCAGAAAAAGACCATGCGCAGCGGAAAACGGAAAAAAGCCACCGCGTAGGCCGACAGGATGGAGATGGCGATTTTGCCGACGGCGATGGACAGCGCCATGATGACGCTGTTCATCATCATGACGCGCACCGGCGTGTAGCTCGCCCGCTCGCCGTGCGATTCGCTCCAAACCTGGCTGTAGTTGGTCCAGGCTTCCCCGCCCGGCGTCATCGGCAGGGCGCCCCGCCCAATGGTGGCGGCGTCCCAGGTCGAACCGATCAGCGTGACGTAAATCGGAAAGGCGAAGATCAGAACGCCCACAATCAGCACGATGTGGGGAACCAGATCGATCAGACGTCGCCCGATCCTGTGCGAGTTGCTCATGAGTAATGCACCTTGCGCTCGACGAAGCGGAACTGGATGGTCGTCAGCACGATCAAAATGACCATCAGCAGCACCGATTGGGCCGAGGACGCGCCCAGATCGTTGTTGACCACGCCGTCCTGATAGACGCGGAAGATCAAGGTTTCCGTCGCCTTGCCGGGACCGCCTTGCGTCAAAGCGTGGATGGTGCCGAACGTCTCGCAAAAGGCGTAGACCATGTCCACCACCAGCAAAAAGAAGGTGGTCGGCGACAGCAGCGGAAAGGTGATCGACCAGAAACGGCGCACCGGCCCGGCCCCGTCGATGCTCGCGGCCTCCAGCACCGAACGCGGAATGGCCTGCAAGCCCGCCAGGAAAAAGATGAAGTTGTAGGACACCTGTTTCCAACTGGCCGCCAGGATGACCATGGTCAGCGCCTGATCGCCGTTCAGCCGGTAATCCCAATGGTATCCCCACCCGTTGAGCAGCCGCCCGAGCGAGCCGATTTCCGGGTTGAAGATGAACATCCACAGCACCGCCGCCACGGCGGGGGCCAGCGCGTAGGGCCAGATCAGCAGCGTCTTGTAGACCGGCGCGCCCTTGATCTTGCTGTCCGCCAACGACGCCAGCAACAGCGCCACCGTCAGCGACAGCACCGTCACCGAAACGCTGAAGATCGCGGTGATGCGCAGCGTGCCGACGTAATTCGGGTCGGTGAAGATCGCGGCGAAATTCTCAAACCACACGAACTCGCTGCGCAAACCGAAGGCGTCCTGGATGTGGACCGATTGCCAAATCGCCTGGGCGGCGGGCCAAATGAAAAACACCAGCGTCACCGCCACCTGCGGCGCCAGCAGCAGGTAAGGCAACAGCTTGTTGTCAAAGATCACACGACGCTGCAAAGTTCCGGCCTCTTTCCATTGAATCCCTCTCCCGTCTTGGGAGAGGGAGGAGACTCAATCACCGCATCAGTTCTTGTTCGCGCGCTCGAAGTTGCGCAGGACGACGTTGCCGCGCTGGACCGAGGAATCAAGCGCCTGCTGGACCGTCACCTGCCCCTGGAAGGCCTTTTCCAGCTCTTCCTGGATGATGTTGCGGATTTCCGGCAGGTTGCCCAAACGCAGGCCCATCGTGTTTTCGGTGGTCGGCGTGCGGGTCAACTGGGCGGCGGGAACGTCGGCGCCCGGGTTCTTTTCATAGAAGCCCGCAGCCTTGGCCTTTTCCACGCCCTTGAACGTCACCGGGACATAGCCGGTGTCCATGTGCCATTTGGCGTCCACCTCCGGCTGGGCGAGGTAGGTGAAGAATTCCGACACCGCCTTGTATTCGGCGGGGGTGCGCTTGGGCGAGGTCATCACCCAGAAAGCCGCGCCGCCGATGATGCCGTTCTTCGGCTCGCCCTTAATCATATCGGGCCAGTACGGCAGCGGGGCGGCGCCCCAGGCGAAGGTCGCCTCCTTGACGATGCGGCTGCGCAGGCCGGACGAGCCTTGGATGATCGCGCATTCGCCCGACGGGAACAGGCCGTCCGGCTTGTTGTCGCGACCGCCATACTTGAACTGGCCGTCCTTCTGGAGATCGACCAGCATCTGGATGTGCTTCACATAGAGCGGGGCGTTGATCTTCAGCTCGGCGTTCAGCCCGCCAAAGCCGTTGGCTTGCGTGGCGAAGGGCGTGTCATGGATCGCGCCCAACTGCTCGAACTGCACCCAGGTCGGCCAGGAGGTGGTGAAGGGGCAGGCCACGCCCGCCGCCTTCAGCGCCTTGGTCGCGGCGATCAGCTCCGGCCAGGTGGCGGGGGCCTTGTTCGGATCCAGGCCCGCCTTGGCGAACAGATCCTTGTTGTAGAACATGATGGAGGTGGAGCTGTTGAAGGGCAGCGCCATCATCTTGCCGTCTTTGGACGCGTAATAACCGGCGACCGCCGGGATGTAGGCCTTGGGATCCAGCGCCGCGCCGGTTTCCTTCATCAGCTCGTGCACCGGCTTGATCGCCGGACCGGCGGCCATCATGGTGGCGGTGCCGACCTCGAACATCTGGACGACGTGCGGGGCGTTGCCCGCGCGGAACGCCGCGATGGCGGCCTGCATGGTTTCCGGGTAGCTGCCCTTGAAGGACGCGTTGACCTGGACCTTGTCCTGGCTGTCGTTGAAGCCCTTCACCACCTGCTCAAGCTGGCCGCCCAGCGGCTGGGGCAGGCCGTGCCAGAATTCGATGACGGTCTTCTGCGCCGTGGCCGCGCCCGACAGGCTGACGGTGAGGGCGAAGGCGGCCGTCGAAAGGCCAAGCGTGCGACGGGTCAACATGGGGGTCATCTCCCTGTCCGGGTTGGTTGTGTCTCGGGTGATGTGGATGAGCGCAAGCGGTTGCGATCCCGAGACGAACGCATGAAGTTTTTGTGGCGGGCGCATACGGGAACAGTCGGAAACGGTCAGCCGCCCTTAAAAACGGGGCCGCCCTGAAAAGCGGAACCGTTGACCGGATCGCCGCGACGACGTGATCGGGTCACAGAGAAAGGTGACGACGGCGAGCGGCCCGGCGCGACAGGCGGGCGGCTCGGCGGTGTGGGCCGATGCGGCATGACGATGACCTCCCCAAAACGCTTTCACCGGGGCCATTGTTTGGCTCCCGTTAACGTCAGGGTGCGCGCCCGTTTGGGCGTCTGTCAATCGGACGTGTGAGCCGCCAATGCGTGTTGCGGCGCACGCGGCACGTCCACCGCGAAAATCGCCCCGCGTCCCGGCCTGGAACGCACCGTTACCGGGAGATCGAGCACCCGCGCCAGCCGACGCACCACGCCCAACCCCAAACCAACCCCCTGCCCCGGCGGCGCGCGGCGTTCCAACTCGGCGTGGGTGATTCGGTGGAAATCCTCGAAAATCGCCGCGTGGTTGGCCGGGTCGATGCCGACGCCGCTGTCCCACACCTCGATCCGCACAACATCGGATCGCCGCCGGGTCGCCAGCAGGATCCCGCCCTTGCGGGTGTAGCGCACGGCGTTGGCCAGAATGGGCCGCAACAGCCGCTCCAGCAGCAGCGGGTCGCTCAGCACCTCGACCTCCGCCGGGCGGACGTTGAAGCGCAGGCCCTTGGCCTCGGCCTCCGGGGCGAATTCCTGCAACAGATGGCTCAGGGTGTCGTCGATGGGAAAGGCGCGCGGCTGCGCCACCACCAGCCCGGCCTCCAGCCGCGACACCTCCAGCAACGCGTTCAGCAGATTTTCCGCCCCCTGGATCGACTGGCCCAGCTTGTTGGCCAGATCGATTCCCGACGGGTCGCTCTGCCGCCCGGCCAGCAGATGGTGAAACAGATGCATCGCCTGGAAGGGCTGGCGCAGATCGTGGCTGGCCTTCGCCAGAAACCGCCCGGAGGAAACCCGCGCCTGCGCCGTTTCCTGTCTGGCCAGCGCCAGTTGAGCGTCCTCGCCGATGAGCGCCAGCGCCGTCACCGCGCCATCCGCCCCCCGCGCCGGGCGCAACGCGACGTCGTTTCCGGCCAACACGCCGACCAGCGTCGCCGTTTCGCCGGTCGCCGCCACGCGCGCGCGATGCGCCTCAACCGCCTCGGCCAACGCCGCCGCGCCCGCGACGGCGGCGAGCGGTTTTCCCTCGACCTCCGCCGCGTCCCGTCCGAGAGCCTGAGAAAACGCCCGGTTCGCGGCAAGACATCGACCATCGAGATTCAAAAGCGCGTGCGGCGCGTCATTCGCCGACAGCAGCGTGTTGAGAAAATCCTCGCGCTTGGTTCTATGCCCATCGGTCAGAGTCATGATGGTCTACTCATGGACGTCTTGGGGACATCGGCGGAAAGATTTCAAAGGACAGGGCCGACCTTGCTCCATTTATCGGATCGACGGGGGCATCCTGTCAAATCTGACCTTCCGCCAAGCATCGCGCTGAACTCGGTCGAAAGATTCTCCAAAGGACCGCTTGACGTTTGCGCGGGCGGCGCTCGCTTGCCCTGGTTGGCCTTGGCGGTTGGAGCGGCTATAAGACGGCATGGTGTCCCGCCGCCCCGCCCCCGCCCGCCGTCCCAAACGCGCCCCGGCTGTGAAGCCGAAGCCGCCGCGCGCCCTGGAGATCACCGGCTTGCCCGCGCCGCTGGAGCTGCGCGAAAGCGCCCGCGCCACCCGGATGACGCTGAAGGTCGATCCCGGGCGCGGTCTGATTCAGGTGGTGATTCCAGTCGGCGTGTCGGAAAGCGACGCGCGGCGCTTCGTCGGGCGGCATGACGGCTGGTTGCGGGCGCGAATCGCCGCCCTGCCGCCGTCCCTGCCCTTCGAGGATGGCGCGTCGATTCCGTACCTGGGCGTCGAGCACCGGATCCGCCATACGCCCGACCTGCGCGGCCCGACCCGGATCGAAGAGGGCGCGCTGCTGGTCGGCGGCCAGCCCGAGCATGTCGCCCGCCGCGTCCGCGATTTCCTGGTCAACGAGGCCCGGCGCGAGATCGGAACGCGGGCGCGCGTCAAGGCGACGCTGATCGGGGCGCGGATCGCCGCCATCACCCTGCGCGACACCAAAAGCCGCTGGGGAAGCTGTTCGTCCACCGGGCGGCTGTCCTTTTCCTGGCGGCTGATCCTGACGCCGGAATCGGTGCTCGATTATGTGGTCGGCCATGAGGTGGCGCATCTGCGCGAGATGAACCACTCCGCCCGCTTTTGGGCCTTGTGCGCCAGCCTGACCGCCGGTCTGAACCCGGACGTCGACGCCCCGCGCGGCTGGCTGAAAAGCAACGGCGCCCGGCTGCTGCGCTATGGTTGAGCGTTCCGCCCAACGCTCGCCCTCCGACGCCAAGGGAGTGGCGGGCGCCCCGAAATTCCGCTAGGATCGGCGTCAAGGAGAACCCGACATGAGCGCTGAGTCCAAGGAGCTGTTGACCCACATCGTCTCCATGCTGGAGGTGTTGGCCAAGGACGTCGCCGACCTGAAGGTCGGCCAAACCGCCATGGCGTCGCGGCTCGACAAACTGGAGGCCGGACAGGCCAAACTCGAAGAGGGCCAAGCCAAGCTGGAAGCCGGACAGGCCAAACTGGAAGCTGGTCTGGCTAAGCTTGACGCCGGGCACGTCGATCTGAAGACCGGTCAGGCGGTTTTGTCGGCCCGGCTGGATGAGCAACGCAGCATTCTGGCGGCCATGGTTCCGACGCGCTTGGCCGCAATCCCCGCCTCAGCGGCCTGACCTCAACCATCCGTCACGGTTTACCGCAACCTGAAAGCCCGCGCCCCCGGACTCGGCGCGACCCCTGGATGGCAGACGCGCGCGCGCCGCGCAAGCGGCCATTGATTTCATCTGATACAGTGCCGCGCCTTGTCGCCTCCTGGGTTGTCCCCGTCCATGCCCCGTTCCGATTCCCTGGTGATCCGCGTCCTGTTAACCGCGCTGGTCGCCTTCGGCCCGCTGTCCACCGACCTCTATCTGCCCTCCTTGCCGATTTTGGTGCGGGTGTTCGACACCGACATCGCCACGGTGCAATTGACGCTGTCGGTCTTTCTGATCGGCTTCGCGGTGTCGCAATTGGTCTATGGCCCGATGTCCGACCGATTCGGGCGGCGCCCGACCCTGCTGGTCGGCGTCAGCGTCTATCTGGTGGCCAGCGCCGTTTGCGCTCTGACCACCAGCGTCGAGGGGCTGATCGCCGCCCGCTTCTTCCAGGCGCTTGGGGCCTGCTGCGGCCCGGTGGTCGGACGGGCGGTGGTGCGCGACGTCTTCGGGCGCGACCGGGCGGCCACCGTGCTGGCCTACATGTCGATGGCGATGACCCTGGCCCCCGCCGTCGGCCCGGTGCTGGGCGGCGCGCTGACCGAGCTGTTCGGCTGGCGGTCCAACTTCATCCTGCTGACCGGCTTCGCCGTGGCGATCCTCGCCGCCGTCTGGAGCCTGCTGGGCGAAACCAACACGACTCGCGACAGCGAGGCGCTGAACCCCGGACGGATGGCCGCCAATTACCTGATGCTGCTGCGCAACCGCCGTTTCGTCGGCTACGTCCTGATCGTCGCCTGTTCTTACAGCGGGATTTTCTCCTTCATTTCCGGCTCGTCCTTTCTGCTGATCGGGCAAATGCATCTGTCGCCCGCCCAATATGGGATGAGCTTCGCCACCGTCGTCCTCGGCTACACGCTGGGATCCTTCCTGGCGGGCAAGCTGTCGCGCCGGCTGGGCGGCGCCCGGATGATCCGCGTCGGCACGCTGGTGTCGGTCGGCGGCGGCGCGTTGGGGGTGGGGTTGGCGCTGGCGGGCGTGCTTCAGATCGCCAGCGTCGTTCTGCCGGTCTTCCTGTTCATTCTGGGGGCCGGGTTGACCCTGCCCAACGCCACCGCCAACGCGGTCGGCCCCTACCCGACGATGGCCGGATTGGCGTCGTCGCTGCTGGGCTTTTTCCAGATGACCATCGCCGCTCTGGTCGGGCTTGGAGTCGGCCATCTGCACGACGGCACGGCGCTGCCGATGATGGGGGCCATCGGGCTGGTTGGGCTGGGGGCGTTGCTGTCGCACCGCCTGCTGGTCGTTCCGGGATCGGAACAGAGCGCCTCAAGCCCTTGAAAAGCCCCGTTTCCCGCGACGCGGCGCGTGACCGCCCGCCTGGATCAGCATGACCAATTCATTGAATTTGTTACGGATTTTTTCTCAAACCTCGGGGCTGTGATTTTTTTGGAAGGCTGGGCATTTTTCCCTTTGCATCGCGGCCCTATGGATCTATGTAACGGCAACTCGCAAGCGCACGTGCCGCTGGCCCGCCCCTCGGCTATTCACCGAGATGTGGTTATGCAACGACGTAACGCGTGATCCCCGACCGTCCCCTAAACAAGGCGGCGTCTTGGAGGTTACGATGGTTCATGTTGTTGTGGGTGGGCGCGTGTCCACCCGTCTCCGAAATCTGCCGGTCCTGGCCGCCGCCACCATGATTCGATCGTGTACGGGCAAAACCAGTATCAGCGGCCTTTAACGCCTGACCTGCAAAATCTGCTGTTGGTCTGCTGAGCGTTAGGCCGCTCCGATCCCCCGACTCCGCCTTTTCCGATCCATCATCTTGCGTCCCAGGAGACTGAGATGACCCAGAAGATTGCGCGCTTTTTTGAAGAGCAGCGCCCGCAGACCCCGTGCCTCGTCGTCGATCTGGACGTGGTTGAGCAGAATTACAACGATCTGCACGACGCGTTGCCCGACGCCCGCATTTTCTACGCGGTGAAGGCCAACCCGGCGGCGGAAATTCTGGCCCTGTTGGCCCGCCTCGGCTCGGCCTTCGATTGCGCCTCGGTCCCGGAAATCCAGATGGCGCTGGCCGCCGGGGCCACGCCGGAGCGGATTTCCTTCGGCAACACCATCAAGAAGGAAGGCGACATCCGCCGCGCCTTCGAGCTGGGCGTCCGCCTGTTCGCCTTTGACAGCGAGCCGGAGTTGGAAAAGATCGAGCGCGCCGCCCCCGGCGCCCGCGTCTTCTGCCGCATCCTGACCTCGGGCGAGGGCGCCGAATGGCCGCTGTCGCGCAAGTTCGGCTGCGACCTGACCATGGCGCGCGAGCTGCTGCTGAAGGCCCGCGACATGAACGTGCAGCCCTATGGCGTGTCGTTCCATGTCGGCTCGCAGCAAAAGGATCTGATGCAGTGGGACCACGCCATCTTCCAGGTGGCGCAGTTGTTCCGCGAGCTTGAAATCCTCGGCGTCGATCTGGGCATGATTAACTTGGGCGGCGGCTTCCCCACCCGCTACCGCACCGACGTGCCGGAATCCACCGCCTATGGTCAGGCGATCTTCGACTCGCTGCGCACCCATTTCGGCAACCATCTGCCGGAAACCATCGTCGAGCCGGGGCGCGGCATGGTCGGCAGCGCCGGCATCATCGAAAGCGAAGTCGTGCTGGTCTCGCGCAAGTCGGCGAACGACGACAAGCGTTGGGTCTATCTCGACATCGGCAAGTTCAGCGGCTTGGCCGAAACCATGGACGAGGCCATCCAGTACCCGATTGAGGTGCTGGGCGACGACCAGGACGGCGACCGCGAGGCCGTCATCCTCGCTGGACCGACCTGCGATTCCGCCGACGTGATGTATGAACGGGCCGACTACAAGATGCCGATGGCTCTGAAGGCGGGCGACCGCGTTCGCATCCACGCCACCGGCGCCTACACGACGACCTATTCGGCCGTCTGCTTCAACGGCTTCGAGCCGCTCAAGCATTACTGCATCTGAAGAGCGCGCGGGGGGCGTTCCCTCTCGCGACGGTTCAGCGTCCTGCGATCCGCCGACCGATCCATCCCGGTCGGCGGATCAACGGGATGAAAACCAGCGGCCCCAAGACTCCAAGCAAATTCTGGACATGAAAAAGGGCCGCTCTCCTTACCGGAGGCGGCCCTTTTCGCGCCAAGGGCGCTCATTCGCGCCAGAACGGCTTGGACATTTCTTCGTCAGCGTCGGTGCGGCTGAAACCGATGTCCTGGAGCATGCGTTCGTCCAGGCGGCTCAGCTCACGACGGGTCACGACGCGCTGGCGCCACAAACCGAGCATGCTGAAGCCCGTCTCGAACAGATGAGCCAAAGAGAGGGAGCCGCGATCGGCCTGCGCCGAATGCAGAAGGGTGGCCATGGTGTGATTCCTAATGTTTTGTTGTGCGAGGGGTCCGCCAGTGCGGCGACCACGTCCTCTGTCTGTGGAAAGATAGTTACGCCTGTTTGCCCCACTCTGCCACCCCCTTCGGCAACATGCCCGCTTTGCAGGCAACGAGGGACTGAGTAGGGAATGTTTTCAAACTGTGGCGGAACTGTCATTTCGGGGACTTATCGTCCGTGCCCCCCACAAAATACCCTGACTGGACACTCGCCCTTTCTTCCGTCATCTTTGTTTTACTTACGGACCATACGGCCTCATCATGATTGACACCATCGGCTTCGACGGCGACGACACGCTCTGGCACAATGAATCGCTGTTTTCGATGACGCAGGAGCGGTTCCGCGCCCTGCTGGCCCACGCCGCCGATCCCGAAGACCTCGACCGCCGCCTGCTGGAGGCGGAGCGGGCGAATTTGAAAGTCTATGGTTACGGCATCAAGGGCTTCGTCCTGTCGATGATCGAATCCGCCATCTCCGTCACCGATGGACGGGTTCCCGCCCGCGATTTGCAGAGCCTGATCGATTTCGGCAAGGCGATGCTGGAGCATCCGGTCGAACTGCTGCCCGACATCGCCGATGTGGTCGAGGCGCTGTCCTACCGTTATCGCCTGATCCTCATCACCAAGGGCGATCTGTTCGACCAGGAGAGCAAGGTCGCCCGCTCCGGGCTGGCCGGGCGCTTCGACGCGGTGGAGATCGTCAGCGAAAAGGATCCGGCCAGCTACCGCCGCGTTCTGGAACGCCACAGCGTCGATCCCAAACGCTTCGTCATGGTCGGCAACTCGGTGCGCTCCGACATTCTGCCGGTTCTCGCCATCGGCGGCCACGCCGTCCACATCCCCTACGCCATCACCTGGGCGCATGAAGAGGCCGAGCCGCCGGACGAGCATTACCGCCGCATCGACTCCGTGCTGGACCTGCCGCCGCTGCTGGCGGCTTGGTAAGCCGTCCCCACAGGAAAGGAACCCGCCGACATGACCACCGCCGCCCCGCCGCTGTCCGTCCTGGGCGACGCCATCCCTGAAACCGGCGCGCCCGCCCCCGACCGCCTGCTGAGCGGATCGCCGGTCTTCACCACCTGGAACAGCTACGAATCGGCCAACGGCAAGCGCTTCGCCGGGATCTGGCGCTCCACCCCCGGCGCGTGGCGGATCGTCTACGACGAGTGGGAATATTGCGAAATACTGGAGGGCGAAAGCGTCGTCGCCCACGCCGATGGCCGGAGTTGGACGCTGAAACCCGGCGACCGCTTCGTCATCGAGCCGGGTTTTGAAGGACGCTGGACCGTGGTCGCCACGACCACCAAACGCTACGTCGTCGTCCTCGACTGATTCGCCGATTCGGCCAAAGGAAAAGCCCCCGCACGCCACCCTCTCCCCCGCTGCGGCTGGCCCGCGATTCGGAGCCTGGCCAAAGGAGGAACCCGTCCCAACCGGACGGGAGAGAGGTTGGTCTGCGGGGGCGGCGCCCCTTCAGGTCAGCCGACGGACACGGAACTCGTCACGCTGGCGTGGTGCAGGACGGTCACGGCCTTGCGCCCGATCTCGACCGCCAAAACCCCCAGCATCAGCATCGACCCGACCAGCATCACGCGGGCGATGTCGCGCGACCATGCCCGCTTTTTGGCGTTGACCCGGCGGTGTTGGCGGATCATCCGAGCGCGAGCGGACTGACGACGGCCTTCCAGACGCTTTTCGATCCATCCCGTCGCCGTCATGACAACCCCCGCCGCCACCGCATCAATTCGATAAGCTTTTGTATAAAATTTTACGTAAATGCGCAAGGGAGGAATCTGCGGCGGGGTGACGCAGATAGAGAGAGGACGAGCGCGAAGCCGTCGCGCCACACAACCCCGACGCGGAAGAGGGGTGTGAAACAGCCCCGCCGCCAGCCGCCAAACTCACCCGCGCCGAACCGGATCCCGGCTCAGCCCCTTGGCGTCGAGTTCGGCCAGATAGTCGGCCCACAGCCGATCCTGCTCCGCGCCGATCTCATAGAGATAGGTCCAGGAGAAGATGCCGCTGTCGTGCAGATCGTCGAACAGGATGCGGATGGCGTAGTTGCCGACCGACTCCACGCCCATGATCCCGACATGGCGGCGGCCCGCCACCGTCTGCTTCTGGCTGGCGTTGTGGCCCTGCACCTCGGCGGACGGGCTGACCACCCGCAGAAACTCCGCCGGGTAGGCGAAGCGGCGGCCATCGTCGAAATCGACCTCCAACCGCTTCTCGTCCTTCTTCAGACGGATTTCCAGCGGCCAATGCGCCGTGCCGAACGACTCCGACGCAAAGCGCTCCTCCGTCGCCATCAGGCGGCCCCGGTCTTGTCGAGGCTGCGCGCCTCGTCAATCAGCATGATCGGGATGCCGTCGCGGATCGGATAGGCCAGCCCGGCGCGTTCGCTGACCAGTTCGCCGCGTTCGGCGTTGTAGCGCAGCGGCCCCTTGGTCAGCGGGCAGACCAGGATTTCCAGCAGCTTGGGATCGACGCGGGCGCCGCCCTTGGAGTCGCTGGTCTTGTCGTCGGGCGTGGTCATCGGAACATCTCGCACAGAAGAGGGAACAAACGGTCAGTGACAGGGGGAACCGTCACCGTCGCGGCAATCGAGAATGGCCATCTCGATCAATCCGATCAAGAGCTTCCCGCGTTCGGCCAAGGTCGGCGCTTCCAACAGGCCCTGTTTTTCCGCCGCGCTGAACGGACAGATCATCGCCAGGGAGTTGACCAGCCGCTCGTCCAGCGTGGTTTCGATGGATTGCCAATCGACCGACAGGCTGTTGGCCTGGAAATAGGTCTTCAGCAGGGCCAGAAGACGGCCCCGCTCAATCTCGCCGCAGCGTTCCGGCTCCAGATCCTCGGCGAAGCAATCCCAGCAGGGAATCACCCGTCGGTAGCCGTTGACGCCCTCGATCTCCCGCTCAACGCCAAAGCGGGTCAGGCCGGACAGGGTGATGAGGAAACGTCCATCCTCGGTTTCGCTGAAGCTGGAGATCCGCCCGGCGCACCCGACGTCATAGACGGCGGGATCCCGCGCCCGGCAATCCGGGTTGACCGGCTGGATCATGCCGATCATCCGATCCGCCCGCAGCGCGTCTTCGACCATCGCCACATAGCGTGGTTCAAAGATGTTCAGCGGCAGACGGGCGCGCGGCAGCAGCAGCGCCCCGGCCAGCGGGAAGATCGGCAGCGTCGGCGGCAGACGGTCGAAGCTGAGGTCGAAGGGGTTCCGGGTCATGACCAATCAGATAGAACCCCGTCGCCACAAAAACAGGAGGGTTAGCTGAACAGAATCGTCGACAGCTTGCGACGGGTCTGGACGGTCAGCGGGTCGGTCGGGCCGAAGGCCTCGAAGAATTTGACCAGTTGCTTGCGCGCCGCGTCCTCGTTCCAGGTCCGATCACGGCGGACGATCTGCAACAGCTCCTCCACCGCCGCTTCACGCTTGCCAGCGGCGAACAGCGCCATGGCGAGGTCAAAGCGCGATGCGTGGTCGTTGGCGTCGTGCGCGACCTTTTCCAGCAACTCCGGGATCGGCCCGGCGTTGGCGGCCTGCTCGGCCACCTCCAGCGCGGCGCGGACGTTCGCCAGCTCCTTGTCCTTGGCCATGCTTTCCGGCGCCTGGGCCAGCATCGCCTTGGCGTTTTCCAGATCCTTGGCGGCGATCAGGCAACGGACCATCCCGGCGTAGGCTTGCGCGTTTTCCGGTTCGGCATGAAGGATTTCACCATAGAGGTCCAGCGCGCCTTGCAGGTCGCCCGCCTCCATCATCCCCTTCGCCTGGGCGAAGGCTTCCTCCAGAATGTCGTCGGGGCTGCCGACGCCCGACGCCTTGGCCAGCTTGACCAGCTTTTCGATGAAGGCCTTCAGCTCCGACTCGGGCTTGGCCCCCATGAAACCGTCCACCGGACGCCCCTGGAAAAAGGCGTAGACGGCGGGGATCGACTGCACGCGCAGTTGCGAGGCGATCATCGGGTGCTGGTCGGTGTCGATCTTGACCAGCCGCACCGCGCCCTTGGCGGCGCGGACCAGCTTTTCGATGATCGGGCCAAGCTGCTTGCAGGGGCCGCACCAGGGCGCCCAGAAATCGACGATGACGGGAACGTTGCGCGACGCCTCGATCACATCGACCATGAAGTCGCGGTCGGTGCTGTCCTTCACGACGTCGGAAGCGCCGCCGGGCGCGGGGGCTGCGGCGGACGCGGCGGCGGGCTTCGGGGCTTTGGCGGGCGGAATGGAGAACATGGCAGGTCGATTCCCGTTGATGTCGTCTGGACAGTCTGCGTCATAGATGAGCGCGCGCGGCCCGGCAGGCAAGCACTCTCCGCGCGGCGCGGCGCGTTAAGCCGCGTCGTCCGCCCCGCCAAAGGCGACGATGGCCGGTTCATGGCCGCAGGCGCGGATGAAGCGCAACAGATCGTCGCGGTGAATCGCCGTGGTGCGATCGTTGATGAGCGGGTGATAGTTCAAAATCTCATGCGCCATCATCGCTTCCTGCAACACCACCTTGACCCGGCGTTCGGTGTCGTTGACCAGCGCCAGCGGCGAGACCGAGCCGGGGCGGATGCCCAGATGGCTCCACAGCCGATCCGGCGAGGCGAAGGACAGCCGGGCCGATCCAATGGCCTTGTCCAGCCGCTTCAGATCGACGCGCGCGTCCTCCAGCGCCACCACCAGCCAATGCTGGTCCTTCTTGTCCTTCAGGAACAGGTTCTTGCAATGGCCGCCATGCAACGCGCCGCGCAGGATCTTGCTTTCCTCCACCGTGCGCAACGGCGGGTGGCTGTGGGTCGCGGCGGCGATGCCCAGCGCGGCGAGCCGCGCCAGCAACTCGTCCGGCGAGGTGGGCAAGGGAAGGTCCGGCGACGGAGCGTCCGTTGCGTCAGGGGTCGTGACGGTGTCCATGCCCCCTTTTAACCGTCCGATGGAAAATCGTCCAGCCGCCGAAAAAAGTGAAACAAGACGCTTGCATTGCGCGCCGCGATCCGTATAGTCCGCCGCACGCCGCCGGTTGGACCGGACGCCGACGCGACAGCGACGGAACGGACCAAGCAGCGGACGCGGAGCGCGGGCGTAGCTCAGGGGTAGAGCACAACCTTGCCAAGGTTGGGGTCGAGGGTTCGAATCCCTTCGCCCGCTCCATTTTCCCTCAAAGACTTCGGTCTGGTGAGGTTTGCAGGAAGACCGAGCGGAAACGCTGCGGTCTTTTTTGCGTTTTGGCGCGTGGGCGCTTCGGTGATTTTTGGCGCCAGCCCCTCTCGTCTTGCTCTGCGGCCTGTCCGAACACAGGATTCGGGAGAGAGCCTGACGGCCCCCTCCCCCATCATCCTTACGCGCCATACACCCGATCAAGGTCGGCGTCGGTGAAATGGTAGTCGGTCGAGCAGAACTGACAGGTCACTTCGACCCGCCCGTCGTCGATCTTCAACTCCTGCACCTCGGCGCGCGGCAGGCTGGCGAGCATCGTCTCCACCCGCTCGCGCGAGCAGCGGCAGCCAAAGCGCAGGCCATGCGCGTCGTAGATCCGCACGCCGTCCTCGTGGAACAGACGATAGAGCAGCGTGGACGCGGCCAGATCGACGTCCAGCATCTCGTCGCCGGTGACGCTGGACATCAGCGCCAGGGCGCGCACCCAATCCTCATCCTTTTCAGACGCCTGAACGCCCGGCTCTTGCGGCAAGCGCTGGATCATCACGCCGCCCGCGCGCCAAACGCCGGGCGTGCCGTCCGGGTTCACGGCGCGGTCCACCGACACCGACAGGCCGGTCTGGATCTGCTCCGACTGGCGGAAATAATGCTGGACGCAATCGGTCAGCGTCTTGCCATACAGCTCGACGATGCCCTGATAACGGTCGGTGTCCGGCCCTTGATCGACGGTGAAGGCGATGTAGCCCTTGCCGATCAACGCCGCCGCCGGGGCGATGTCCACATCGCGCTCGGCCTTCGCCACCTCCTCCGCGTCATACTGAGCGTAGGCGCGCACGTCGCCGACCGAAGTGACGTCGGCGACCAGCACCTTGACGGCGCCCTCGCCCTTGGTCTGAAGGGTGAAGATGCCTTCGTATTTCAACATGCTGGACAGCAGCACGGCGAGCGTCGCGGTTTCCGCCAGAATGCGGGCGACGCTGGACGGGTAATCGTGGCGCGTCAGAATCTCGTCGATGGCCGGGCCAAGCTTGACCATGCGGCCACGCAGGCGCGACGCCTCGATTTGAAAAGGCAGAACAAAGTCGTCGGCGAGCGGACGGACGGAAGGATCGTCCATGAAGGCATTCCTTGAGCAAAGACCGGGAAAAACGAACGTCTGCGGCAAGATCGGAGCCGCACGCCGCCAAATCAAGGGCGGCGGGGCTGACGCGCGCCCGGCGCAGCCCGTTTTAAGCCTCTTTTCCTCTCCCGCAAGCGGGAGAAGCCGTCTTTCCCTCTCCCGCAAGCGGGAGAGGGTGGCGCGAAGCGCCGGGTGAGGGGTTGGCAAGAACCAACCGCTTCCCCCGACGAACCCCTCACCCTTCCCGCCGCTGCGCGGCAGGCCCCTTCCCTCTCCCGAAACGGGAGAGGGAGGAAACAGAATGTCAAACGGACTCGCCGATGCACCAGGCGAGAATCGCCTTTTGCGCGTGCAGGCGGTTTTCCGCCTCGTCCCACACCACCGAATGGCGACCGTCGATCACGCCGTCCGTCACCTCCTCGCCGCGATGGGCGGGCAGGCAATGCATGAACAGCGCGTCCTGGTGCGCCAGCCCCATCAAGGCTTCGTTGACCTGATAGGGTTCCAGGATCGCCGCGCGCTCCTCGACGTCGGTGTTGTGCATTGAGGCCCAGGCGTCGGTGACGACGCATTCGGTCCCGCGCACGGCGTCTTCCGGCGAATCGGTGACGACCAGACGGCCCTTGCCCTCCGCCTTCGCCCAATCGAGCAAGGCCTGCGACGGGCCATACTGCGCCGGGCAGGCCAGACGCAGTTCAAAATCGAAGCGCACGGCGGCGTGCGCCCAACTGACCGCCACATTGTTGCAGTCGCCCAGCCACGCCACCGAACGCCCGGCGATGGGGCCGCGATGCTCCTCGAAGGTCATCAGATCGGCCATGATCTGGCAGGGGTGGGTCTGGTCGGTCAGGCCGTTGATGATCGGGATGCTGGCGTGCGCCGCCAACTCATGCACCCGCTCTTCCCCGGTCGTCCGCACCATGACGGCGTCAACGTAGCGCGAGAGAACCCGCGCGGTGTCGCCGATGGTCTCGCCCCGGCCAAGCTGCATGTCGTCGGGCTTCAACACGACGACGCTGCCGCCGAACTGGCGCATCCCGACCTCGAACGACACGCGGGTGCGGGTGGAGGGCTTCTCGAAGATCAGCGCCAGGGTTTTGTCCTGGAACAGGCTGCGGTAGGCCGCCTTGTCCGCCTTGATGGCGACGGCGCGGTCCAGGATGTGGCGCAACGTGGCCGAATCGAGATCCTTGACGTCAAGGAAGTGACGAACCTTGCTCATGCCGTCCACTCCCGCGCGGTCTGGTCGAGGATGGCGATCGCCTCATCCACCTGCTGTTCCCCAATGATGAGCGGCGGCAACAGACGCACGACGTTGTCGCCCGCCGGAACCGACAGCATGCCGTTGGCGCGCAGCTTGGCCACCACGTCGCCCACCGGCGGCGCGACCTTCAGGCCCAGCAACAGCCCCTGCCCGCGCAGCTCCAGGAAGAATCCCGGATGCTTGGCGATCAGATCCGTCAGGCGACCTTGCAGAATCCCGGCGATGCGCTGCACGCCGTCCAGGAAACCGGGGGCCGTCACCAGATCCAGCACGGCGTTGCCGACGGCGGTCGCCAGCGGATTCCCGCCATAGGTCGAACCGTGCGTTCCGGCGGTCATGCCCGACGCCGCGCGTTCGGTGGCCAGGCACGCGCCCAGCGGAAAGCCGCCGCCGATGCCCTTGGCCACCGCCATGACGTCCGGCGTGATCCCCGCCCATTCATGGGCGAACAGCTTGCCGGTGCGGCCCACGCCGGTTTGGATTTCGTCGAAGAACAGCAGCAGGCCGAACTCGTCGCAGACCTCGCGCAGGCCGCGCAGGAACTCAACCGAACCGGCGCGGATGCCGCCCTCGCCCTGGATCGGCTCGACGCAGATGCCGCCGGTTTCCGGGGTGATGGCGTTGCGCAGTTCGTTCAGATTGCCGAACGCCACCTGATCGAAGCCGTCGAGCAGCGGCCCGAATCCCTTCACCAGCTTGTCCTGCTTGGCGGCGGAGATCGAGGCCAGCGTGCGGCCATGGAAGGCCTGCTCGAAGGTGATGATGCGGGTCTTTTGCGGGTTGCCGTTCTCGTAATGATACTTGCGCACCACCTTGGCCCCGCATTCCCACGCCTCCGCGCCCGAATTCGTGAAGAACACGGTGTCGGCGAAGGTCAGTTCGGTCAGACGCTTGGCAAGGCTTTCCTGCCCGGCGACCCGGAACAGGTTCGACGTGTGCCACACCTTGTGGGCCTGCTCGGTCAGCGCCTTAATCAGGTAAGGATGCGCGTGGCCCAGAGCGTTCACCGCCACGCCGGCGGCGAAATCCAGGAATCGTCGCCCATCGGTCGCGTAAAGATACGGACCTTCGCCGCGCTCGAACACAACATCGGCGCGCGCGTATGTGGGCATAACGACGGGAATCACGGCTCTGGCCTCCCAAAACAGAAAAACCCGGCGAGCAACGTACCCGCCGGGAACCTGGCAAATATCCGGGGAACGATAGGTTCTGTCAACGGATAGCAGCGACGACAGGGCTGGAATTCCCCGGCGTCACGCCTTCAACTTGTAACCTGTTTTAAACATTCTCAAGGCCAACCACCACAGACCGGCGTTGACCCCGGCCATGACGATCACGCCCAGCCACAGCGCCCCGTCGGCCCGCCCGACGAAGCCGTACCGGAAGCCGTCGATCATGTAAAAGAACGGATCGGCGTGGGCCACCCACCAAAAGACGCCGGGCAGCGAATCCACCGAATAGAAGGTGCCGGACAAAAAGGACAAGGGCGTGACGACGAAGTTGGTGACGGCGGCGATGTTGTCGAACTTTTCCGACCAGACGCCGCCGATCAGCCCCAGCAACGACAGCAGCATCGACGCCATCAGCGCGTGAAACAGGACGAATCCCGGATGCGGCATGTGCAGCGGCACGAAACACCAGATCGCCACCCCCGTCACCAGCCCGACCAGCAGGCCGCGCGTGACGCCGCCAAAGACAAAGCCGCTGACCAGCTCCATCGGCGACAAGGGCGGCATCAGGATGTCCACGATGTTGCCCTGCACCTTGGCGATCACCACCGACGAGGAGGTGTTGGCGAAGGCGTTCTGCACCATCGCCATCATCATCAGGCCGGGCGCCAGGAACTCCAGATAAGGCGTCTCGCCGACCGTGCGCACCGCCGCGCCCAGCGACAGGGCGAAGACCGCGTAATAGAGCAGCGTCGTCACCACCGGCGCCCAGACGGTTTGCTGGTGCACCTTGACGAAGCGCCGCACCTCGCGGGCGTACAAGGTCCACAAACCGATCCAGTTGACGGGACCGACGACGCGCGGCATGGGAGGAAGGGGATGAGTCATCGCTTCACGATTCACAAAAGGACGGCGGACTTTACGGCCCACCGGCCCGCCGGGCAACCGCCACCACCGCAAGGACAGCCATGACCCGCGACAATCCGTCTCGCCGCCCATCCGGCCCCGCCGCCAAGCCGGTCAAGCGGGTGACGCCGCAATATCTGGAAAATTCGGCCCTGCATTATTTGGAGCGATTCGCCAGCTCCACCGCCAATCTGCGCAACGTGCTGATGCGCAAGGTTCAACGCTCCGCCCAGGCCTACGGCGACGATCCCGAAGAGGGCGCGGCTTGGGTGGACGCGTTGATCGAACGTTACGTCCGCGCCAATCTGCTGAACGACGACACCTACGCCCGGATGCGGACGGAAAGCCTGCACCGGCGCGGCGCGTCCACCCGCGCCATCGCGCAAAAGCTGGCGGCCAAGGGAATCGACCGCGACGGCGCCGACAAGGCGCTGGAGACTCTGCGGGAGGATGTTGGGCCGGATTTGGATCTGACGGCGGCGCTGGCCTTGGCCAAACGGCGGCGACTCGGCGTCTACCGGCTGCCCGAAGCCCGTGCGGCGCACCGCGACAAGGACATGGCGGCGCTGGGCCGCGCCGGATTCGGTTATGATATCGCCCGCCGCGTGGTCGACGCCGAGGATCCGGCGGATCTGCTGGACGAATGATCCCAAACACCACGGTTCAGAAACGACGAAACGCGCGATCTCCTTATCGGAAATCGCGCGCCGCTCTCGACCGGGAGTCGGATTCGTCCTGTAGGCGCCCTAAAACCTGTGTCGGCGGGTAATGCGAACACCACCCGCCTGAGCGCGCCGCCAAAAATCAGGGGATCAGGCGGCGGCCTGAGCCTTTTCCGTGGCCTTGGCGATGCGGCGCTTGGCGCGACGGGCGTCGTCGCTCAGCACCGCGTCCTTCGCGTCGAGCAGGAAGGCGTCGAGGCCGCCCTTGTGCTCGATCGAGCGGATCGCGTGGACCGAGAGGCGCAGACGCACCAGCGAACCCAGAGCGTCGCTCAGCAGCGAGGTGTCCTGGAGGTTCGGCTGGAAGCGGCGACGATTCTTGTTGTTGGCGTGGCTGACGTTGTTGCCAAACTGCGTGCCTTTGCCAGTCACGGAGCACCGACGTGCCATCGGACTAATCCTTTACTTGAACAAATGAAACCCGGTGACGGGCGGTACGCCGCCCGAAGGAGGCCGCTATATAGTCGAACAAAACAGGGGTCGTCAAGAACGGATCCGCGAGAACAAGCCGGAGAATCCTCAAGACGCCCCAGAGTCGAACCGCAAGCCGTCTCTCAACAACGCCAAGAGACGGCGACGCGATGGACTTCGTTCAACGTTGGGCGCCGGGACGACCCGCCGGACGACCGCCGACGCGACGCTGCGGGCCAGCCTTGACCGGCGGCTTGGCGGCGACGGGAGCCGGGGCCTCCGGAGCGGCGGAGACCGGAGCGGCCTCCTCCACCGGAGCGGCTTCCACCGGGGCTTCGACGGGCGCTTCAACCGGCGCTTCGACAACCGCCGCCGGGACCGGAGCCTCCGGAGCGACGGCCTCGACGACCGGCGCGGGCGCTTGAACAACGACAGGCTCAACGACTGGAGCCGTGACCACCGGCGCTTCCACAACCGGAGTCTCGACGACCGGAGCCTTGGCCTTCGCCGGGGCTTCAACCTTCGCGACCACGGCCACCGGCTTCACCAGGACCGGGCCGGGCGCCTTGGCGGCCACCGTCGCGTTGGCGACCGGGAGGGCGGCGACCTCGGCGGCGATCTTGGCCGACACGTCCAGGAAGCCCTGGACGCCTTCGGTCACGCGGGCCTGGGTCGTGTTCAGCCATTCGCGGTGCAGCGCCGCCAGATCGGCGGGCGAGCGGACCTTGCCGAACTCGCCAGCGAAGCGGCCAGCGTCGTTGACCGAGGCGGTGACGCCGTCGAACCAGCGGCGGTAGCCGTCCTGCACCAGCCCGGCGACGCGGGCCGATTTGGCGGCGGTGGTTTCGGCGTTGGTTTTGGCGAGCGAACCGGCTTGGCTGAACAGGCCGAAGAAATTGGCGGTCATGGCGCGTTGTCTCCCGTGGACGAATCAGTGTGGCGGAAACGGAAAGGCCGCTCCGGCAAACCCCAGGAGACTGCGGGCAACCGTTCGCCCAAGCGTCTTTGGCAGACGCCCCTTTCCCGCCTTTGCCAAACTAACCCCACGGGCGTTGCGGCGCAACGGAAATGTTGCGGTGCAACATAAGCGGTTTGACCTAAAGCCGCTCCATCGTCAGGAGGCCGTCAAGGGGCCGCCGATTCGCCCAGGAAACGCCCCAGCAGCGCGCGCGCCGCCGTGGTCGGGATCATCGTCCCCGCCGTGACGTCGGCCTCAAGCCGCGCCAGATCGCCGCGCACCGCCGGGTGGGCGCGGAATCGGTCGATCAGCGTTTCGCGAATCTCGCTCCACAGCCAGGCGCGCGCTTGGTCGGCCCGCCGGGTCGCGCGCTGGCCGTTGGCCTGGGTGATCGCCTTGTGCTCGCCAATCGTGTCCCAAATGGCGTCCACCCCATTCTTGTGAACCGCCGAGCAACTCAGCACCGGCACCCGCCAATCGCCGTGGCGCAGCAGGGTCAAAGCGTGGCGGTAGTCGGCCACCGTGTGGCGCGCGGTGGCGGCCAGATCGCCGTCGGCCTTGTTGACGACGACCAGATCGGCCAGTTCGACGATGCCCTTCTTGATGCCCTGCAACTCGTCGCCGCCAGCGGGCAGCAGCAGCAGCATGAACAGATCGACCATGTCGGCGACGGCGGTTTCCGATTGGCCGACGCCCACCGTCTCGACGACGATGACGTCAAAGCCCGCCGCCTCGCAAATCAGCATCGCCTCGCGCGTGCGCCGCGCCACCCCGCCCAGCGTCGCCCCGGCGGGCGACGGGCGGATGAAGGCGTTCGCCTCGCGCGACAGATCGACCATGCGGGTCTTGTCGCCCAAAATCGAGCCGCCGGTGCGTTGCGAGGACGGATCGACCGCCAAAACCGCCACCTTGTGGCCCAAACCAATGACGTGCAGCCCGAACGCCTCGATGAAGGTCGATTTTCCCACCCCCGGCACGCCGGAAATGCCCAGCCGCACCGAATCGCCGGTGAAGGGCAGCAACGCCGCCAACAGCGCCTCGGCGGTGGCGCGGTGATCGGCGCGGGTCGATTCGATCAACGTGATGGCGCGGGCCAAGGCCCGGCGGTCCCCGGCGCGAACGGCGTCGGCGAGTTGGATCGGGTCGGAGTCACGGAAGTCGGACATGGTCGGGTCGGCAGCCACAGCGGTGATCGTCATCATACCGCCACCCTACCCGCGCCCGCGCCCGCGATAAAGCCCTTGGGTTTGCAGGCGGGCGCGACCAATGGCGCCGCTTGGGTGAGGCGGGGAGTTGCGAAGGGTGTTTTTTTGACACCGATGAACACCGATAGACACAGATGAAGAAAGATAAACGGAGCCGATTCTGGTGATGTCCGCCGTGATCTGCGCGGATGTGTTCGCGATATTTTTTATTAATAGAACAGCCTTGTTCCGCATCGCGCTGAAACGGCAAGCCCAAGCGCTCATTCACGTTCATCTGTGTTTATCTGTGTTCATCGGTGTCAAAAAAATCCCCTCTCACATCGCCACGACTTCCGGCACGGCCTCCGCCACCGGAACCACGCCTTGGCTGGCGTCCTGCTGGCGGGTCCACAGCGCGGCGTAGGCGCCGCCAGCGGCCAACAATTCGGCGTGGCGACCGCGCTCGATGACTTGGCCGCCGTCCAGAACCAGGATTTCGTCGGCGTCGATCACGGTGGACAGGCGATGCGCGATGACCAGCGTGGTGCGGCCCCGGCTGACTTCGCGCAGGTTGGCTTGGATCTCACGTTCGGTGTGGGTGTCCAGCGCGCTGGTGGCCTCGTCGAACAGCAGGATCGCCGGGTTTTTCAGGATGGTGCGGGCGATGGCGACGCGCTGCTTCTCGCCGCCCGACAGCTTCAGCCCGCGCTCCCCCACCATCGTCTGATAGCCGTCGGGCAACCCCATGACGAACTCGTGGATGTGGGCGAGCCGGGCCGCCTGCTCCACCTCCGCCGGGCTGGCGCCGGCGCGGCCATAGGCGATGTTGTAAAAGACGGTGTCGTTGAACAGAACGGTATCCTGCGGAACGATGCCGATGGCCCCGCGCAAGGAGGTCTGCGTCACGTCGCGGATGTTCTGTCCGTCGATCAACACCCGCCCGGCGTTGACGTCGTAAAAGCGGAACAGCAGACGGCTTATCGTCGATTTCCCAGCCCCGGACGCGCCGACGATGGCGACCGTCTTGCCCGCTGGAACCGTGAAGCTGACGCCCTTCAGGATCGGGCGGCGCGGGTCATAGCCGAACTCCACCCCCTCGAACCGCAGCTCCGCCCCATCGACCGCCAGAGCGGGCGCGCCCGGCGCGTCGGCCACCTCGCGGTCCACCCCCAACAGAGTCACCAGGGATTCGATGTCGGTCAGCGATTGCTTGATCTCGCGATAGACGACGCCGAAGAAGTTCAGCGGCTGGTAAAGCTGCAACAGATAGGTGTTCACCAGCACGAAATCGCCCAGCGACATGGTCCCCTGAACGATCCCATTGGCCGCCATGCCCATGACCACGGCCAACCCGACGGAGATGATCGCCGATTGGCCGACATTCAGCAGGGACAGGCTTTGCTGGCTGCGCACCGCCGCCTTTTCATAGGATTGCAGGGCGCTGTCGTAACGCCGCGCCTCATGCTCCTCATTCCCGAAATATTTGACCGTCTCGAAATTCAGCAGGCTGTCGATGGCCTTGGTGTTGGCGGAGCTGTCGGTGTCGTTCATCAGGCGGCGGAACTTGATCCGCCATTCCGACACGAAGAAGGTGTAAAGGATGTAGCCCGCCACCGTCACGAAGGTGGCCAGCGCGAACCAACCGCTGAACAGGCTCCACAGCACGCCGCAGACCAGCGCGATCTCGACCAGGGTCGGCGCGATGGAGAACAGCGTGTAGCGCAACAGCGCCTCAATCGCCCGCGTCCCGCGCTCCAGCGAACGGGTCAACCCGCCGGTCTGGCGCTCCAGATGAAAGCGCAGGGACAGCCCGTGCAAATGGCGGAACACCGACAGGGCGACGCGGCGGATCGTCCGCTGCGCCACGGTGGCGAACACCGCGTCGCGCAACTCGGCGAAGACCAGCGAAACGACGCGGGCCAGACCATAAGCGAGAATCAGGCCCAACGGGATGGTCAGAACCGCGTTCGCCCCGCCGCCCGCCGCCGCGCCGCCTGCCGACACGCTGGGAGTCAGCGCGTCGATGGCCTGCTTGTAGAAAATCGGGATGAAAATATTGGCGACCTTGGCCCCGATCAACAGCAGCATGGCGGCGACCACGCGCAGCCGGGTTTCCAGCGAGTCGCGCGGCCAGATGTAAGGAACCAGGGAGCGGATCACCCCCAGATCCCCCAGCTTGTTGGATTGAAAGGGGCTTTGGTCGGGTGTGGATGGCAGGCTGCGGCGCATGGATCGGCAATCATGTGGTCGGAGATTCGGGAACGCGGCGACGCGCATCCCCTAACCTAGACGCCCCACGCCCATCGTCAAAGGCCGCGCGTCCGTTTCACCTCGGCGCCATTCCCCCCGCCACCCAGTGGTTTTGCCGGATCGTCATGGAACAACCCTTGGCAACGAACTGGAAACCTTCTTACCCTACTGTCGTCCTCGCATCGCAGCGCGCCCCGAACCGCAGATCAAGGCATCACCGACCATGCAAAACGCCAATTTCGCTGGACGCTTCAAGGTGGGAACCCGCATTTACAGCGGCTTCCTGCTGATCCTCGCTCTTCTGGGGCTGGTCGCGGTGTTCAGCGTCCGCGCCTTGACCGACGTCGAAGCCGGGTTTGGCCGTTATTCAAGCATCTCCACCAATTCTCTGCGGTTGAGCGAATTGGACGGCGACGTCTCCGACATGCGCCGCAACGTGGTGAACTACTCCCTCACGGGTCAGGATTCGTTGATCGAGCCGATCCGCGCCCAGTTGAAGACGCTGGCCGTCAAGCTGCGCGGCAACCGCGACGCCGCGACGGACTCCGGACGCCGCGCCAACATCGAGCGGATGCTCCAGCTTCTCGACGGCTACAGCGCCAATTTCGCCAAGCTGGTCGAGATTCGTGAACGGCGCGACGCCCTGGTCGACAAGGAACTGAACCCGGCTGGCACCAAGGCGCGGGAGGCGATCAGCCAGATGATCGCCAGCGCCATGACCGACAGCGACCCGGAATCGGCGGCGACGGCGGGGTTGGTGATGGAAAAGCTGATGCTGGCGCGGATCAGCGCCCAGCGTTTCCTGAATGATCCGAGCCAAAAATTCATCGACGAGGCGAAAGGCCGGAACGACATCCTCCGCACGACCGTCGCCACGCTGGCCGAACGCCAGACCAACCCGGCCCGCCGGAAGCTGGCGGAGGAAGCGGCCCAGCAGAGCGGTCGGTACCTCGACGCCTTCACGCGCCTTGTCACGTCCGTCAACGACGCCCAGGCGCTGGCCTTCGGCGTGATGCCCGCCGAAGGCGAGGAGTTCGCCACCCTGGCCGCGAAAACCCTGGCGTCGCAGACCGAAGCGCGCCAACAGGTTCAGGACGACATGCAAACCAGCATGGAGCGCACCATCGCGCTCGTCACCGGGATTGCCGGCGGCGCCTTCGCCTTTGGCCTGCTGGTCGCCTTCCTGACCGCGCGCTCCATCGTCCGCCCCGTGGTCCAGATGACCGGCGCGATGACCGATCTGGCGGCGGGGAACCTGACCGTCACGGTTCCAGCCCAGGACAATCAGGACGAAATCGGCCAGATGGCCAAAGCCGTCCAGGTCTTCAAAGACAACGCGGTCGAGAAAAAGCGGATGGACGAGGCGGAGCGCGAACGGCTGGAGGCCGAACGCCGCGCCGCTGAGGCCCAGCGCGCCCGCGAACAGGCCATCGGCGAGGAAATCGCCACCCTGATCGACGCGGTGTCGAAAGGCGATCTGGAGCGTCGGATCGATCTGGCGGGCAAGGACGGCTTCTATCGGACCATGTCCGAGGGCATCAACCGTCTGACCAACACCGTGCAAAGCGTCATCGCCGATCTGGGCGAGGTGTTGAGCGCGCTGGCCCAGGGCGACCTGAACCGCCGCGTCACCAGCGACTATCACGGCGCCTTCCAGCAGGTGAAGACCGACGTCAACGCCACCTCGGCCAAGCTGGCGGAGATCGTCGGCGACATCACCGCCGCCGCCGAGACCATCGCGTCGGCGTCCGCCGAGGTGTCGCTCGGCTCGTCGGATCTGGCCGAACGGACGGAACAGCAGGCCAGCAGCCTGGAGGAAACCGCCGCCAGCATGGAAGAGCTGGGGGCCACCGTGCGCTCGAACGCCGAGAACGCTCAACGCGCCAACGTCATGGCCGCCGACGCCCGCACCGCCGCCGAATCGGGCGGCGGCGTCGCCGAATCGGCCATCGAGGCGATGCGCCGGATTGAGAGTTCCAGCCGCAAAATCACCGACATCATCGGCGTCATCGACGAAATCGCCTTCCAAACCAACCTGCTGGCCCTGAACGCCGCTGTCGAGGCCGCCCGCGCGGGCGACGCCGGACGCGGCTTCGCGGTGGTGGCGCAAGAGGTCCGGCAACTGGCTCAGCGCTCCGCCCAAGCCTCGAAAGAGATCAAGGGCCTGATTATGGACAGCGACGCCCAGGTCAAGGACGGCGTCGATCTGGTGAAGAAAGCGGGCGACGCGTTGGGCGGCATCGTGTCGGGCGTCCATCAGGTGGCGACGCTGATTTCCGAAATGGCCTCGGCTTCGGCGGAACAGGCGACGGCGCTGGACGAAATCAACGCGACCGTGGCCAGCATGGACGAGATGACCCAAAAGAACGCCGCCTTGGTCGAAGAAACCACCGCCGCCGCCCAGGCGATGAGCGGACAGGCCAGCGAGTTGAAGGGGTTGATCGGCTTCTTCAAGCTGGCGGGCGCCGCCCGCGCGACCGCCGCGCCGACGCGGACCGCCAACCACCACGCTCCGGCGCCTCTGCACCGCGCGGTGGCCCCCACCCGTCCGGCTCCGGTCCGCAGCGCCGCCAAGGCCGCCCCGGCGACCAAGCCGGTCGCCGCCAAGCCCGCCGCTCGCCCCGCCCTGCGCCCCGTGGCCAGTGGTCCCGCCGCCGCGCCCAACCAAAGCGCGGTGCTGAAGCACAGCGTCAGCGACGACGACGATTGGAAGGAGTTTTGATCGACCGCCCTGTCCGCCGGACGCCTTTGTCCGCGCCCGGCGGACAGGGCGGTTTGCTTCTTACGAATCCTGCCCGCGCTGCTGCGCCAGAGCCATGGCGAAGACGCCATTGCCGACCGACCAATCCGAATAATCATTTTCGTGGACGAAAATGAACAGATCGCGCGGCGACACCCCCGCCGCCGCCTCAAGATTGGCGGCGATCCGCGCGTACAAATCCCGCTTCATCGCGTCGCCGCGCCCCCGCCGCATGGTGATTTCCGCCACCACCAGCCGGTCGGAACGGGCGATCCCATTGAACCGCCGATCATAGAAAAAATCATCGGAGTCATAGCTGGACACCAGATTGAACAGCTCGTCGGCGGGCATGCCGATGGCCTCCACCAAGGCCCGGTGAATTCCATCGACGATGGCTTGCTTGCGGCTCTGGGGGGTGTCTTTGTGAACGGCGGTGCGGACGAACGGCATGACGACCTCTTGACGGACTTGGGGAAAACCGCGCGGCGCCCGCCGCGCTGACCCTCGCTGTTTAGGAAGAATCGCGGATCGGCATAAGCGATTTCCCCGACCGTCCTATGTGCGGTAAACTCACAGAATGAAACGCCGTCTTCCTTCCCTGAACGCCCTGCGCGCGTTCGAGGCCGCCGCCCGCCTGGGGCGGATGAGCGCGGCGGCGGACGAGTTGGCCGTCACCCACGGCGCGGTCAGCCGCCAAATCCGCCATCTGGAAGAGGTTTTGGGCGTCACCCTGTTCGCCGGTTCAAAGGCGAGGCCCGCGTTGACCGACGCCGGTCGGGCGCTTCTGCCCGGTTTGACCGACGGTTTCGACCGGATGGACGCCGCCGTCCGCGCCTGCGTGGACGCCGACAGCGCGACCCTCGACGTGTCCTGTCTCAGCACCTTCCTGATGCGCTGGTTGATTCCTCGGCTGCACCGCTTCAACGCGGCCAACCCCGCCATCGACGTGCGGCTGCGGGCCGCCGACCAAGCCGTGGACATCGACCGCGAACGCTTCGACGTCGTCATCACGGTGGACGAGTCGCCGTCCGCCGCCACGCCGCCCATGACGCTGACGCTGTTCGCCGAGATGTTGGGGCCGGTGGCGGCTCCGTCCTTGCTCCCCACCCCGTCGCCCGACGGGGCGGCGGACCTGCCGTCCCTGCCCATTCTGCACACCAAGACCCGGCGCAACGCCTGGGCCATGTGGTCCGCCGCCGCCAACCTCCCGCCGCCCGACCCCGCCCGAATCGACCCCGCCCGAATATCCACCGAGTTCGAGCATTATTATTACACCCTGGAAGCCGCGCTGGCCGGGTTGGGGGTCTGCGTCGCGCCCTGGCATCTGGTCGCCGACGACGTGCGGAACGGGCGTCTGCTCGCCCCCTGCGGCTTTCACGCCAGCGGTTACGTTTATGTCGCCCAATGGCGGCGGCGCAACCGGAAGACCGAACGATTCTGCGCGTGGTTGGCGGAGGAGGCGGCGGCCATCGCCGCCCCACCGCAACCTTTCCCATCCCCGGCGCATCAGCCACCCCTTTAACGAATCGGTGGCGATTGGCGTGGTCCAATCAAACCCGCGTTCCCTCACGCCCTGGTTCGGAGCCGCCCTGATGACCCGTTTGCTTGTCGCCCTGTCCATGGCCGTCGTCACAACCTGTCTGCTGGCCGGTTGCGGCGTCGTCAGCGGGGCGGCCAGCGTCGCCGGAACCGCCGTCAGCGTCACCGGCTCAGCGGTCAGCACCGCCGCCGACGTCGTCACCGCGCCAATCCGCTGATCGCTCTCCTGGAAAGCCCGAGCCTGCGCCCATGTTCGCCTACGACATCGCCCATTGGTCCGCCTTTCTCGCAGCGGCGGCGATGCTGAACCTGTCGCCGGGACCGGACATGGCGTTCATTCTGGGTCACACGGTCAAAGGCGGGGCGCGGGCGGGAACCGCCGCGATGCTGGGGATTTGGACCGGGGCCTTCGGCCATGTCCTGCTCGCCGCGCTGGGCCTGTCGGCCGTCGTCGCGGCGTCGGCTCTGGCCTTCGCCGTCGTCAAATGGGCGGGGGTGGCTTATCTGTTTTGGATCGGCCTTCAGGCGTTGCGGTCAAAAGGCGGGGCGTTCCTCGCCGAGTCGGCGGAAGCGAAAGAGGCGAACAGCGTCGATCTATGGGCGGTTTACCGGCAAGGCGCGTTGATCGACCTGTTGAATCCGAAGGTCGCCATCTTCTTCTTGGCGTTCCTGCCGCAATTCGTCGTCGCCGGGGCCGGGCCGGTGTGGGCGCAATTGCTGCTGCACGGCGTGCTCATCATCGCCGTCGCCGCCGTGATCGAGCCGCCGCTGGTTTTGTTGGGCGACCGCGTCACCACCCGCCTGCGCCACAGCCAGCGGCTGGCCCTGTGGCTGGACCGGACGCTGGGGGCGCTGTTGATCGGGCTTGGCCTGCGGCTGGCGGCGATGGAGCGCTGACGGAAAACCGCCGCGCGCTCAGTCGATCAGATCCTCGACCTCGCGGATCCGACCGTTGTCGATCATGAACTGCACCAGCTCCGGGCGCTGTCGTCCCACGGTCTGGTGACGGGCGCGAGCGGCGGCGATCAGATCGCCGTCGCGGCCCAGAAGCTCGTCGGCGAACTCAATCATCCGCAGATTCGGCCACGCCTTGCTGCGGATCGCCGCGACGACGGCCATCGCCTCCGCCGCCGGACGCTCGGGCCGGGCCTGGGCCAGAATCATCGTCAGCGCCGCCGTGGAGCGGGAAATGCCCGCGTGGCAATGGACCAGCAGATGGCGACAGTCCACCGGCTCAGCCAACAGATCGCGGCCAAAGGCCAGGATGCGCTCGACGTCGGCCTTCTCCGGGGCGATCTGGCCACGCGTCAGGTCGATGACGTCGTGGAAGCGCAGTTCCAGCCGTTGGTGCTCGCCATAGGCGCCGAAGGCCGTCGGCTCCGGATGGTCGGGGTCGAGGATGGACAGCACATGGCTGACCCCGGCGGCGCCGAAGCCGTCCAACTCGTCAAGGCCGCACACGGTCAAACCGAAGGGAACAAAATCGCTGGCCATGATGCTCTCTCTTGCAGACTCATCCGAAACAGCGCGCCGCAACCGGAACGGGCGGGGCGGCGGGAAGACATTTGGCGCTCCCCGCCCGCCCACCGTCAACCGGGGAACCGTTCGTTCACAGACAATTCATCCCGGTCTCACGCCGTCTCACCGCCCTCGTCAACCTCCGGCGCGGCCTCGGGCGCCATCTGACCTGGACGCGGGCGCGGCGCGCGCACCTTCTTCAGCAGCAAGGCGAAGGGCTTCAACGCCCGGTCCATGATCGTCGGGTCGGCCTCCAGCCGCGACAGCAGGAAGGCGCTCGCCTCCAGCGTGGACACGCTGTCGCGGCGCGGCTCCTTGCGGGCCTGTCCGTACAGCGAGGTGAAATTCGGGTTCAGCACGATCCGGCGGCATTTCAACAGCCACGCGTTGCGCCACCACAGGGTCTTGGCCTGGCTCCAGGTGCCGTCCAGCACGATGACGCCCTCCAGGCCGCCCAGCACCGAATCGCTGTCTTTTTGCGGCGCGCCGGATTTGTCGACCACCGCCACCTCGCGCGTCGCCTTCGGCGCGTCGGGCTTGACCGGGCCGAGGTACAAAACGCCCCAGCGCTTGTAATCGACTTCGCGCCCTAGAATGCGTTTCAGATTCGGCCAGCTCAAGCCGACCTTCAGCGCCGAGTTGGGAAATTGGAGATGGGCGATCTGCGCCGTTCCCAAATTTTCGCGTTTTTCCTGCGGGTGTTGCAAAACGAGAAGGAAAGTGCGAGTCCGGATCGGCTCCACCGCCTCGCAAACGCACAAATGCTGAAGTTTTAGGCAAGTGGGGCAGGTTTCAGGGGCGATGGCGCTGGGCATGGGACGAACAGGATCCTTGAGAACAAGAGCAGCCGCAGGTCTGGGCTGAGGCGACTATGGGTTGGAATGGCGCGGAAGGGAACCACATCTCATCACCGGCGCGGCAAAAGCGCAGCATCGCCTTTATCGGGCCGGGGCGACGTCCCCCAGTCCGCATAAACCGTTTGTAGAGGATTGCTCGTGTGTCATGGACTCGTGTGACGCTCATCACGGCTGGCCTGGAACTTGCGAGTTAGGGTTCCAGGCAAACAGGACGGGGAAAACCAAGCTCGACCACAGGGTCGATCCCGGACTTTCCCCGGCGCTCAAAAGGAGACCTGCCATGCTGCCCGCACATTTGGCCGACCGCTTGTTGAAGCAGCGCCGCGACGCGGACACTGCGGAGTTCGCCCGGCAATTGCCGCTCCACGCGGAGGATCCCCGATGGTTGACCGACCCGGAAGACGAGTCCATGGCGGCTCGCCGCGAACCGGATTGGGCCAGCCGCTACTGAGCCGCAGACGTCCGCGCTTGGTCGGAACGGTCGCCGTCGCGCGTCGGACGGCGGTCGGTTTGTTCCGTCTCCGACAAACCGACCTGACAACAAACCGACCACAAAAAAACACCCCGGCCTGACAGCCGGGGCGTTCTTTTTTCAACCCTATCCCTGCGCGCGTCAGCGGGTCTGCTGGATCGCCGACAGATGCCAGGCGCCGCCCAGCGGACGGATGAAGGTCCACAGCTCCGTCGCCTCGGTCGGGCGGCTGGCGTCGCCCTCCACCACGCGGCCCGACGCGCGGTCCAACGTGACGTCGATCAGCGAGAAGCGCATCGCCACCGTGGCGTACTCAACATTGCCCTCGCGCCAGGCTTCCGACAGATCGCCCTGCAACAGCGTGACGTCCGACACCTTGTTGACGACGCCCTTGGCCTTGTTGTCGGCCAGATCGCCGCTGAAATAAGACAGCATTTCCGGCGTCGCCAGACGGCTCAACCCATCGACGTCCTCGCGGCCATAGGCGGTCTGAACGCCGACCAGCAGCCGCTCGAACGCCTCATAATCCGCAGGCTGGACGCCGATCTCATCGGGTTGGCGCGACGCGGCGCGGCCAGCCGGACCAGCCCCAAGCCCGCCGCCAAGCGGGCCGCCGCCTTGCTGCGGGTTGAAACCGGCTTCCGTCGCGTCGCGATTGAGCGGGCCGCCGGCGTAGGCCGGGATCGGGCCGGACGCCTGCGCCGAGCGGTTGCGGAAAAACCGCATGGCCAGACGGACCAGGAAGACGACCAGAACGATCTGAAGGATGAAGCCGAGAATCCCGGCGAAGCTGCCCAGGCCGCTGAAGAAGCCGCCGCCAAACAGCATCGCGCCGATGCCCGCGCCGATCAGGCCGCCCATCAGACCGGACATGAAGCCGCCGCCCCGGAAGAAACCGCCGGATTGGGCCGGAGCCGCCGCCGAAGTGGGCGCGCCCGGTTGCGTGGCCGGGGCGGTCGTCCGCTCCATCGGCTTGGCCGTCGTCGGCGCGGTCGCGGTGGCCGCCGGGGCGCTGGTCGTGCGCTCTCCACGGCTGCCGGACGACGTGCTTTTCGCGGCGCGGGCGTCCGCGCTTCCCGCCGACAGCGCCATCATCAAGGCAACCGCCACGGCGGTCAAACGCCGGGCGCCCGACGCTGAAACGCCGCTGGTCGGCGCGACAGACGTCGAGGAAACGGTGGTAGGTCGGGTGTTCTCAGTCATGATCGCAGCAACCATCAGGTCTCGGGATGCGTCAGCACATGGGGATGCCGAGGCGCCCATTGAAGAGGGGTATGCCGGATTTTCCGGCGCCGGACCAAAGAGCATGGTCTCAGTGACGGAATCATTTCAGATCGACCGTTTCATCCTGCCCCGCAGCGCCGCCGCGTTTCAGGCGACCCGCCGCCCCGCGTTCGCGCGCTCCCACTCCCACACAGCCGACGGCTGGCTGGCGTTGGCCGCGCCCGGCGGGTTGACCGTTTGGGCGGACGGCGGGGCGACCGCCAACCAGGCGCGACGCCGCGCCGCCATCTGCACACGGCAATCGCGCGAGCAATAGCTTGGCGTCGGCCCGCGCAAAGACAGGCGAGAAAACGGACGCCCACAACAGGCGCAATAGAGATCATTCATGATGGTCCTCCCAGGCATGAGGCGGCGGTCGCCCCAACCATCCCGGATGCTCCACCACAGCCAATCGGCGAAACGCCAAGGGCCATGGCGGCGGTCTTCTTCGGCTGTTGCGGTATATTCTGATTTTCTTTTAAAGCCGACGCGACCCGACAAACCGCATAGACGCAGCCGCACAATGAACGGCTCTGGTCGGCTTGATCGTTGAAATCATTTCAAAAGCAACCAACATGAGCGATCCGCGCGTCAATTCGACGCTGCCCCCTGTTCCACCGTCAAAGCGCCGGTTCCGCTTTCAACCGACGGCGATCCACCTTACACCCAATCAGCCCCTTCCCAACCAGAGGCACGAAAAATGAGCCTGTCGCGCATTGGCGCCTTCCTGAAAACCGAGAGCGCCAGCGGCGTGGTTCTGATGATCGCGGCGGCTCTCGCCCTGATCCTGGCGAACTCGTCCGCCGCGCCCCTGTACGAGGCGGCGCTCGCCATGCCCGTCACCGTGACGGCGGGCGGGGTGGGCTTGGACAAGCCGCTGATCCTGTGGATCAACGACGGCTTGATGGCGATCTTCTTCCTGCTGGTCGGGCTGGAGATCAAGCGCGAGGTCTTGCAGGGCGAGCTGTCGAGCCGGGCCAAGGCGATGCTGCCCGGCATCGCCGCCCTGGGCGGCATGGCGGCCCCGGCCCTGGTCTATTGCGCCTTCGCCCAGAACGAGCCGGGGGCGTTGCAGGGCTGGGCCATTCCGGCGGCGACCGACATCGCCTTCGCCGTCGGCGTTCTGGCGCTGCTGGGGGCGCGGGTTCCCGCCAGCCTGCGCGTCTTCCTGCTGGCGCTGGCGATCATGGACGATCTGGGCGCCATCGTGATTATCGCCGTGTTCTACAGCCATGGCTTTGTCCCGGTCGCGCTGGGTCTGGCGGGGCTGGCCGGGCTGGGCCTGTATCTGCTGAACCGGGCCGGGGTGCGGTCGCTGACGCCTTACATGCTGCTGGGATTCATCCTGTGGATCTGCGTGCTGAAATCGGGCGTTCACGCCACGCTGGCCGGGGTGGCTCTGGCCTTCGCCATTCCCTTGCGCGATCCCGTCCGCAGCGCGCCGCGCGCGCTGGGCGAGGCCCCGCTGCTGCGGTTGGAGCACGCGCTGCACCCCTGGGTCGCCTTCGCCATCATGCCGGTTTTCGCCCTGGCCAACGCCGGGGTGCCGCTGGCGGGGATCACCCCGGCGAGCCTGCTGGCCCCGGTGCCGCTGGGCATCGCGCTGGGCCTGTTCATCGGCAAGCAGGTCGGCGTTTATCTCGCCGTCTGGTTGGCGGTGCGGTCTGGTCTCGCCCGTTTGCCCGCCGGGGCGTCCTGGGCGCAGGTCTATGGCGTGGCCGTGCTGACCGGCATCGGCTTCACCATGAGCCTGTTCATCGGCACGCTGGCCTTCCCCGACCCAGCCCACACGGTGGCGGTGCGGTTGGGCGTGTTGACCGGCTCCATCGCCTCGGCCCTGGTCGGCTATCTGCTGCTGCTGGGGGTCGGCGCCGCGCGCCGTTGACCGCGCCCCACGCCCCCGCCCCCGCCATTGCGCCTATGCGCCTATGCGCCTATGCGCTTGCGCGACATTGGCGCGTCGGCCCGCGCGCGCCATCTTGTTCAGGTTGCTCCGCCCCCGTTCGGTGTCGCCGATGAACATCACCCGCGCCCGCCGCCGCGCCGCCGCCGGTTTTCCCGCCGACCGGCCCCGCCCGCCGATGGCCGTCGATTTTCGGCGGCTGGAGCGGTTGCGTTGGCTGGCCCGCCTGATGGACACGCGTTGGCGGATTCCCGGCGTTCGCGTGCGGATCGGCCTGGATGGGTTGGCCAGTCTGGCCCCGGTGGTCGGCGACACGCTGACGGCCTTCGTCTCGCTGTGGATCGTCTATGAAGCGACCCGCTTCGACGCGCCGAAATCGCTGATCCTGCGGATGCTGCTGAATGTCGGGATCGACTGGCTGTTCGGGTCGGTCCCGGTGATCGGCACGATCTTTGACGTCGCGTTCAAGGCCAACCGGATGAACGTCAATCTGCTGCACGCGCATCTGGAGGAACGGCTGGGCGGACGCCCGCCGGATCCATAAAAATCCTCCCCGCCAAAGCTTGACGTGGATCAAGGAAAGAACCGTCCCGCCTGCGGCACTCTGTCGCCCATGAACGCACTCGCCCCCTCCCCCGCCGCCGCCCGCTCCCCGGCCCGTTCCTCCGCCGCGTCGGTGGACGCCGCCCTGCTCGCCAAATATGACGGGCTGCGGGTGCCGCGTTACACCAGCTACCCGACGGCGCCGCACTTCACGCCCGCCGTGAACGCCGACGTCTATGGCGGCTGGCTGGAGGCGATGGACCTCAGCCGCTCCGGCTCGCTCTATCTGCACATCCCTTTCTGCCACCAGATGTGCTGGTACTGCGGCTGCCACACCAAGATCGTCGCGCGTTACGCCCCGATCGCCGAGTATCTCGGCCATTTGCGCCGCGAGATCGCCATGGTGGCCGACCGCATCCCCGGTCGGCTGGCGGTGCGCCACATCCATTTCGGCGGCGGCACCCCGACCATGATGGCGCCGGAGGATGTCGGGCCGCTGTTCGACCTGATGCGGAGCCGCTTCGACGTCGCCGACGACGCCGAACTCGCCATCGAAATCGACCCGCGCACGTTGACGGCGGCGATGGCGGCGGCGCTGGGCCGCGCCGGGGTCAACCGCGCCTCGCTGGGCGTGCAGGATTTCGACCCGACGGTGCAGGAGGCGATCAACCGCGTGCAGCCGCGCGAAACCACTGAACAGGCGTTGGGCTGGCTGCGCGACGCGGGCATCGCTAACGTCAATCTGGATCTGATGTACGGCCTGCCGCACCAATCGGTGGAAAGCGTCGCCCGTTCCGCCGAAATCGCGCTGGAGATGGCGCCGGACCGCCTGTCGGTCTTCGGTTACGCCCATGTCCCGTGGATGAAGACGCACCAGAAGAAGATCGACGAATCGGTTCTCGCCGACACGCTGGGCCGCTGGGAGCAGTTCGCCGCCATCGCCGACACGCTGGACGCCGCCGGATACCGCGCCATCGGGCTGGACCATTTCGCCCGCCCCGGGAACGAACTGGCGATCCAGCAGGAGGAAGGGCGGCTGGGCCGCAATTTCCAGGGCTACACCACCGACGACGCGGAGGTTCTGTTGGGCTTCGGCGCGTCCTCCATCGGGGCGCTGCCGCAGGGCTATGTCCAGAACGCCGTGCCGTTCGATCAATACGCCACGGCGATTGACGAAGGCCGCCTGCCGACCGCCAAGGGCATCGCGCTGACCGACGACGACCGTCTGCGCCGCGATCTGATTATGCGGTTGATGTGCGACCTGTCGGTCGACGCCGGGGCCGTCGCCAAGGCCCATGGCCAGGAGGAAAGCCTGTTCGACGCCGAATTGGCCGACATGGCCGATCTGGTCGCCGACGGCGTTGCCGTGATCGAGGGCCGCCGCGTCCATGTGCCGGAGGCCGCGCGCCCGCTGATGCGGATCGTCGCCGCCCGCTTCGACGCCCATCTGGCCAGCGGCGCCGGACGGCACAGCCGGGCTGTGTAAGGACAAGGCGCCGGACGGTTGACGCCGCAAGGAACAGCAAGGGCGGATGGTGAAGCACCATCCGCCCTTTTCCGTTCGCCCTTCCAAAACCGACCAACCGAACCGCGTTACGCCGCGACTTCGTTCATGCTGTTCATCAGAAAGCGCAGGGTGTCGCTGCTCAGGCGGCTGGATTTCACGCCGCTCTGCTGGCTGGTCGATCCGGTCGCGCCCGCCAACCGCTCTTCCGCCGACACGTAACCATCCTGGTTGGTGTCCAGCGGGTCATAGCTGGTGGACGAGCTGGCCGAGGCGGTGGACGACGCGCTCGACGTGGACGACGTGCTGGAGGTGGAGGACGAGTCGCTCGACGCCGTGTCGCTCGACGATCCGGCGTCGTTGGCGGGCGGCGGCCCCATCGGCGGCGGCGGACGCTGGCTCTCGGCGGCCTTCAGGGCGCTGCTCAACTCATCCTGCGACACCGATCCGTCGCTGTCGCTGTCCAGGCTGCTGAACAGATCGGACGACAGCGCGCTGCTGTCGGTCGAGGAGGATTGTTCGGAGGAGGACAGGTAGGACGACACCGCCGAACTCAGCTCATCCTGGCTGACTCCGCCGCTGCTGTCGCTGTCCAGGCTGGAGTAAAAGCTCTGGAACGGATCGGACGAGGTGTCCGACGCCGAGGTCTGATCGTTCGCGGGCGGCGGGGGCGGCGGCGGGCGTTGGCTTTCCGCCGCCTTCATCGCGCTGCTCAACTCATCCTCCGACACCGATCCATCGCTGTCGCTGTCCAGGCTGCTGAACAGATCCGAGGCCGCCGTGCTGGAGGAGGAGGAGGACGATCCCGACGAGGACAGGGCCGAAGAGAGCGCCGAACTCAACTCGTCCTGGCTGACGCCGCCGCTGCTGTCGCTGTCCAGGCTGGAGTAAAAGCTTTGGAAACGCTGCTGGCCGCTGGCCTCTTGCGCCGCCAGCAGCGTGCTGCCGCTGCTGTAATCGAACTGGCTGGCGAAGGAACTGAACTCGGTCGAACTGAGCGAGCCATTGGAATCCGAATCCAGGCTGCTGACCAGATCATCGACCGCCGACGTCAGCTTGCCGCCGCTGGCGCTCGTGGTTTTGTCCGATTTGCTGAGCGCGCTGACCAACTCGTCCTTCGACAGGGACGAATCGCTGTTCGCGTCCGCCTTGGAGAAGAACTTCTGGAGCATCGACGTCGTGCCGCCGCTCCCGTAACTGCCGAGTGAGGAAATCATGGCCGGATGCCCCCCGGAAAATGGCCTGGCGTCCGGCGGCGTTGACCGAAAGGCGCCCTGATATCCAGACATACGGAGGGGACGGGGGGAGTCCTGCGCGCTCTCGCACAGGATTATTCGACATTTTATGAAAATATATCCTTACCGACGCGCGTCCATTCCCCAGCGGCGCCCTCTGGCGTTGCGCCGACAAATCGGCCAGAGTGACGCATGCAGCCGCGTCACCCTGTTCGCGGCGGGAGGAACCGGCTCCGATGATTACGCTCTACACCTTCCCCACGCCCAACGGGCGCAAGGCGTCCATTTTGTTGGAAGAACTCGGCGTGACCTACAAGGTCCACCGGGTCGATTTGCAGGCGGGGGAGAACAAGCGGCCCGATTTTCTGGCGATCAGCCCGATCACCAAAATCCCGGCGCTGGTCGAGGAACTTCCCGGCGGCAAGGTCCGGCGGATGTTCGGATCGGGCGCCATCATGCTGCATTTCGCCGAACGCACCGGACGCCTCATTCCCGACAATCTGGACGACAAGGCCGAAGCGATGAGCTGGTTCATGCTGGGCATCAGCGATCTGGGGCCGACGGCGGTGGACATGCTGCGCTTTTCCGTCCGCGCCCCGGAAAAGATCCCCTACGCCATCGACCTCTACAAGGGCGAGCTGATGCGCTGTTACGGCGCGTTGGACGAACGTCTGGGCGCGGTCGAGTATCTCGCCAACAGCTTTTCCATCGCCGACATCGCCTGTTTCCCCTTCATCGCGGCGGCGGCGGTCGCGGGCGGCAGCCTGCTGGACCGTTTCCCCAACCTGAAGCGCTGGCACGACCTTGTCGCCGCGCGTCCGGCGGTGCAACGCGGCATGCAGGTTCCCGACTGACCAGCGCCCCGACTGACCTGCGCCCGCCTGAAAACCGGGCCTTACCCACACAAGAATCCGAAAAAGAAGCGTTTCGAGACATGCCCATCATCGACAAGATCGCCGCGCTCCAGACCGACATGACCGCATGGCGGCGCGACATCCACGCCCACCCCGAATTGGGGTTCGAGGAAAACCGCACCTCCGACATCGTCGCCGCCAAGCTGGCGGAGTTCGGCAACATCACGGTGCATCGCGGTCTGGCCAAAACCGGCGTCGTCGGCACCCTGAAAGGGTTGGAAACCGGCAGCGGGCGCGCCATCGGCCTGCGCGCCGACATGGACGCCCTGCCGATGCCGGAGGCGAACGAGTTCGATTACGCCTCGCGCCATCCCGGCAAGATGCACGCCTGCGGCCATGACGGCCACACCACCATGCTGCTGGGGGCGGCCCGCTATCTGGCGGAAACCCGCAATTTCGACGGAACCATCCACTTCATCTTCCAACCCGCCGAGGAAGGCCAGGGCGGCGGCCGCAAGATGATCGAGGACGGGCTGTTCGAGCAATTCGACTGCGAGCAGGTCTATGGCCTGCACAATTGGCCGGAACTGGCGGCGGGCAAGATCGCCGTCCATCCCGGCCCGGTGATGGCCGCCGCCGACCAGTTTGAAATCATCGTCAGCGGCCACGGCGCGCACGCCGCCATGCCGCACCGGGGCGTCGACCCGGTTCTGGTCGCCGCCCACATCGTCACGGCGGCGCAAAGCCTCATCAGCCGGGGCACCGACCCCGCCGACAGCGCCGTTTTGTCGATCACCGTGGTGGACGCCGGAACCGCCTACAACGTCATCCCCGACAGCGCGGCGCTGCGCGGCACCATGCGGACCTTTTCCGAACAGACGCGCAGCCGCATCAAGACCCAGCTCGCCCATCTGGCCAGCGGCATCGCCGAGGGGTTCGGCGCGAAGGCGGTGGTGAACATCCGCCCCGGCGGCTACCCCGCCACCATCAACACCGAGCCGGAAGCCCGCCGCGCCGCCGAGATCGCCGCCCAGGTGGTGGGATCGGACAACGTCGTCTGGGCGCCGCCGCCGACCATGGCGGCGGAGGATTTCGGCTACATGCTTCAGCAGCGGCCCGGCGCCTACATCTGGCTTGGCCATGGCGGGCACAACGGGCCGGGCTGCCGCCTGCACAACCCGCATTATGATTTCAACGACGCGATTTTGACCACCGGGGCCAGCTATTGGGCTGCCCTGGTCGAAACGCTGCTGCCCCGGAGCGCCTGACCCGCATGATCCGCCGCCGCTCCTTCCCCCTTCTGTTGCTCGGCGCGCTGTCCTTGACCGCCTGTCAAACCAGTGGATCGGATCGCGGCGCGGATCTCGTCGTTCCCGCCGACGCCCCCGCCGGAACCTATTGGCGGGGCGACCGCAGCCTTGCCGCCGAACGCGCCCAGATCGTCGCCCGCACCGCCCAGGAGTGGAACGACCTGTGGGCGCGGGTGGGCGAGGCCGCGCCGGTCAGCCTGCCCGGCGACCGCATGGCGGCGGCGGTCTTCCTCGGCCCGCGCGACAGCGCCGGGTTCGGCGTCGTCATCGACGGCGCCCAGACGGTGGAGGGCGGCCTGCGCGTCGGCTACCACGAGCGGGTGCCCGGCCCAACCGAGGCGGTGGCGCTGACCCAGACCAGCCCCTACGCCATCCGCCTGCTGCCCCGCGCCGAGGGCAAGGTTTTGTTTCAGCGAAGGAAGTAGGGGGCAAGCCTTGCCCCCTCCCCAGCCCTCCCCCGCTTCGCGGGAGAGGGGGCCTTATGGAAAAGCGCCGTTCATCCCCTCTCCCGCCTTGGCGGGGGAGGGTTAGGGAGGGGGCAAGGTTTACCCAACCAAACCGCATCGACATCCCCCTTGACGCCGCCCCGTCCCGTGTGGTCAGCCGTCCATACGGGAACGCATGGAGGAACACCGCATGGTCGGCGCCGTCACCTTGAACCGCGAGGGCGTGGTCGCAACCCTCACCCTCACCAACCCCGACAAGCTGAACGCCGTCGACAAGCCGATGTGGCATGACCTGATCGGCCATTTGGCGGCGTTGGAGGCCGACGAGTCCGTCCGTGTCGTCGTGATGCGCGGGACGGGCGGGCGGTCCTTCAGTCCCGGCGCCGACATTTCCGAATTTGAAAGCGAACGCAACAGCCCGGAGCAGGGCGCCGCCTACGGCGTTTTGATGGACGAGGGGTTGGACGGGCTGCGCCGCTTGCGCCATCCCGTGATCGCCGCGATCAACGGGCCGTGCTGCGGCATCGGGCTGGCTCTGGCGTTGGCCTGCGATCTGCGGATTTGCACCGACAACAGCCGTTTCGGCGTGCCGGTCAGCCGGTTGGGCATTTCCATGGCCCTGCCGGAACTGAAGCTGGTCCACGACATCGCCGGTGGCCCCGCCGCGATGGAGATCCTGCTGGAAGGCCGCGTGTTCGACGCCGCCGAAGCCAAGGACAAGCGGCTGGTCCACCGCATCGTGTCCAACGACGATTTTGAAAGCGAAATCGTCGCGACCTGCGACCGAATCGCCGCTGGCGCGCCGCTGGCCGCCACGCTGCACAAACGCTTCGTCCACCGCCTGTCCAACCCGGCGCCGTTGACCGAGGCCGAGATCGCCGAATGTTACGAGTGTTTCGGCACGGAGGATTTCCGCGAGGGCTATCGCGCCTTCCTGGACAAACGCAAACCCGTCTTCAAAGGCCGCTGACCGCCGCCCTGTTTGGCCACCCCCCGTTTGACCCGGCGCAAGCCGGGCCAAACGGATTCCCTGGCTCAGGTCAACGCGGTGTAGTGCGGCTCGAACTCCGCGATTTTGATGTATCGTGAGCCGCTTTGTGTCCAAACAACCTGCAACAGCGCCGCATGCTGGCCGTCCGTCTGACGGGCGACCATTCTGGCGGACGGGGCTGCGGCGGCACTGGCGTCCTTGATAACGCCGCTGCCTTCGACCTGAGTGTTCATGACAACCTCGCCACGAGCATCCATGCCAATCTGGTGATAGTTCAGTTTCGCATCAGAAGCGCCAACCCAAAAAACATACCCAATGCCAACAGACTGAATGACGATGGCCGGCGCATAGTTGCTTGATATATCTTTGAATATTACCTTGTTATGGAGATCGAAATTGATCGTGTTCTTTGGCGCGAGCACGATGTTGAGGTGCTTGTTGTCGTCAAAATAGGCCATGATTGGACGACCGCCGATGGTGGCAAGGGCGGGGCCGGCGTTTGCCTTCTGGTCAAGCTGGGTCTGCGACCAAGTGGGCATGATTTTTTTCCAAGGCTGGATCTGGGTCAGACACACATGCTTGTGCTGGTTCCGCCATGCCAGGTTGATGACCAACTGCCCATTCTGGGTGGTCAGCGTCGCCGCGATGATCCCATCCAGACTGATGGCGGACGTCAACTCCGTGCTGCGGTCATCCAGAACCAACTTGCCATTGGCGTCTCTCTTCACCTCTGCGTAGAGAATTTGATAGCCATCATCAATTTTTGTTGTTCCGGTCCAGAACAGGTACCCACTGTCTCCAGTTGGAAACATAACCAAAGTGGGATCTTTGTATGTTTTAAATTTTGTCGGCGAGCTTTTAAAATCAAACGTATCCATCGGAGAAGATGATATGTTTATTGCATAGTCCATCCCAGTCCAAACCAGGATATTTTGATCTTTACCAAAAACAATAGAAGGCCTTTTTTCAGTCATTTCGGTCGTTGTGATGATTTCTTGCGGCATATTATGCTCCAGATGAAGATTGTTGCGGCATTTTCATTGGCGGTATCGCCAATCAAAAGTCGATTGATGCGTCATGTTTTACCAAAAAGACGAGATAATGCGCCTATAGTCAATGCATTAAATTGTGTTTTTTGTTGTCATAGTTGATATAAATTGTGTAATTTTGCGGTTAAATTCTTAAAATTGAACATGCTCGTTTTCCCTCAAGCACCCTCGCCGACCAGCGGCATCGCCCCCATTATCCACCGCGTGCGCGCATGTCTGGGTCATGGCATCGGCGATGGTCATTGCGGCGAATCGCCTCAGATTGGGAAACAACGCTCCGTTGCCGTCGGTCTCCCCGCCATGCCCCGCGCCGCCTCCCCCCGCGTCATTCCGCTGATCGTCGCCTGCGCCTTGTTCATGGAGAATTTGGACGCGACGGTGATCGCCACCGCGCTTCCCGACATCGCGCGGTCGCTGGGCGAGGATCCGTTGCATCTCAGTCTGGCCATGACCTCCTACATGCTGGCTTTGGCGGTATTCTTGCCGCTCAGCGGCTGGGCGGCGGACCGTTTCGGGGCGCGGACGGTGTTCGCCTCGGCCATCGCGGTGTTCATCGCCGGGTCGGTGCTGTGCGGCCTGTCCAACGGCTTGGCGGAACTGGTCGCCGCCCGCGTCCTCCAGGGGATCGGCGGGGCGATGATGGTGCCGGTCGGGCGGTTGATCCTGCTGCGCAGCGTGCCGAAAGACCAACTGGTCGCCGCCATGGCGCGGATGACGTTGCCCGCGCTGATCGGCCCGGCGCTGGGGCCGCTGGTGGGCGGGGTCATCAGCACCTACGCCTCCTGGCGCTGGATCTTCTTCATCAACATCCCCATCGGCCTGTTGGGGCTTGGCCTGGTCCTGAGCCTGATTCCCAACCATCGCGAGGAGCGCCGCGATCCCTTCGACGGCGTTGGTTTCGCCTTGAGCGGCGTCGCGCTCGCCACCTTCCTGTTTGGTTTTGAGAATGTCGGGCGCGACCTGCTGCCGCCGTTGGCGGTGGCCGCCCTGTTGGCGGCGGCGTTGACCGCCAGCCTGCTTTATCTGCGCCACGCCCGCCGGGTGGAGCGCCCGGTGCTCGACCCCTCCCTGCTGCGCCTGCCGACCTACGCGGCGTCGATCTTCGGCGGGACGCTGTTCCGCGTCGGCATCGGCGCGGTTCCGTTTCTGGTGCCGGTGATGCTGCAAATCGGCTTTGGCCTCAGCGCCTTTGAATCCGGCGCGCTGACCTTCGCCGGGGCGGCGGGGGCCTTGACGATGAAGGCGCTGGCCGGGCCGATCCTGCGCCGCGCCGGGTTCCGCCGCGTGCTGATGGTCAACGCCCTGGTCAGCGGCGTCATTCTGGCGGGCTATGGCGCCTTCCGCCCCGACACGCCGCACGCGCTGATTTTGGCGGCCTTGCTGGCGGGCGGCTTTTTCCGCTCCCTGCAATTCACCGGCATCAACAGCCTGACCTACGCCGAGGTTCCCAGCGACAAGACCAGCCGCGCCAACACGCTGGCCCTGGTGATGCAACAGGTCTCGCTCAGCCTGGGCGTCGCGGTGGGGGCCAGCGCCCTGCATCTGACCCTGCTGTGGAGCGGCGGACCGTTGAACGCGGCGGCCTTCGTTCCCGCCTTCGCCGTCGTCGGAACGCTGGCCTGCGTCTCCAGCCTGTTTTTCTGGCGCCTGCCCGCCGACGCCGGGGCGGAGATCAGCGGCCACCGAATCGGCAACGACAACGCCGCCAAACCCCGCCTGACCGACGCGGCGGACTGAGTCGGTCGGATTTCGCCCCCACATTTCTCATCGCGGCGACAGTTGGCCCAACGCTCGGCAATTCTGTAAAGGTTGCGGGTTCGGATGAGAATAACTCCGGCGATCATGATTAATTTTCGTGCGAATCCCGCGCGGTAGAGCGTGCGTTCCGGGCGCGTTCCCGCTATAAAGATGCATGGCGGCTATGCGCCGCCTTCAAAAAATGGGAGGCTCTCCGTCATCGCGCGCGAGAGCGGGACAGTATGATGGATTGGGACAAGCTTCGCGTCTTCCATGCGGTGGCCGAAGCCGGCAGCTTCACGCACGCCGGTGAGACCCTGAACCTCAGCCAGTCGGCCGTCAGCCGACAAATCAGCGCGCTTGAGGAAAGCCTGGGCGTTCCCCTGTTCCACCGGCACGCCCGTGGCCTCATCCTCACCGAACAGGGCGAGTTGCTGCACCGCACCGCCCGCGACGTCTTCGCCAAACTCTCGATGACCGAGGCGATGCTGACCGAAAGCCGGGAGCATCCCAAAGGGCCGTTGCGGGTGACGACGACGGTCGCCTTCGGATCGACCTGGCTGACGCCGCGCATCAACGAATTCATGTCGATCTACCCCGACATCCAACTGACGCTGCTGATCGACGACGACGAGCTGGATTTGGCCATGCGCGAGGCGGATATCGCCATCCGCATGAACACGCCGCGCCAGCCCGACCTGATCCAGCGTCATCTGATGTCGATCCGCTTCCACCTCTACGCCAGCCCGAGCTACCTGAAGAAACGCGGGACGCCGAAGCTGCCGAACGATCTGGACAGCCACGACATCATCGCCTACCCGCCGGACGTGCGGGCGCCGATCCCGAACGTCAACTGGATCATGGATGTGGGCGAGCCGTCGGCGGCCCGCCGCCCGATCCTTCAGGTCAACAGCGTCTACGCCATCTACCGCGCGGTCGAAAGCGGCCTGGGCGTCGCCGCCCTGCCCGACTTCCTGGTCGATGGCCAAGCCAAGGATCTGGTGCGCGTTCTGCCCGACGTGGATGGGCCGAAGGTGGACGCCTATTTCGTGTATGCCGAAGAATTGCGCCATTCCAAGCGCATCGCGGTCTTCCGCGACTTTCTGGTCAAAAAAGTGGCAGAGACGCCCTTCTGATCCTCCGCCTTTTCGCCCCCATGGCAACAGCATTGCCGAAATCAACCCAGCGCCGACGTCTTTCCAACGTCCGCCGGGTTGGTTTCGGCATTTTTGTTCGCAGATTCAGACCTCTGCAAGCCATGCGCGACGCGCATGGTAGTTTTCTGTATTTTTGCCTGGAAACTTGGCAGGGAAGTGGTCAAATTTCGATCATTGGATGTTGCGACGCAGCATTCGATGTTTCGTCCCGGGGGCATCCCCTCCGGGGTTGGGTCTCCCGACCCAGCGTCTCCCAGACGTGAAGCCTCCCTGTTCAACTCGCCGCTAATCCAATGGGTTAGCGGCGGTTTTTTTGCCCGCGTCCAACGCCATGGCACACGCCGTGGCACATCAGGGCCGAACGTGCCACGGCCCATATGCCGATGGGCACCCTACCTACCGGCCACCGTCACCCACCATGTCCATCAGAAACTCCGACGCCGGATCGACTCCGGTGACCAGCAGTTCGTCGCAGGCGCGCGTGCAGGCGACGCACAACAGGTGCCGTTCGGTGTCGTAGACATCCTCCAGATCGGCAGCGTCGGCAACGGCGGCGATGCGCTGCTGCGAGGGGATCACCTCGTCATCGCAGGCCATGACCACCACCGCGCAGAACTCCAACCCCTTCGCCTCATGCATGGTGCCCACCAGCACATCCGCCCCCGCCTCCGCCACGGCTGCACGGGCGCGCTTCAACTCAGCATCCGAGCGCACGAAGACTGCGATCTCATCCGCCGCGACACCATCCCCCAAACGTTCGGCGATCCACAGCGCGACGGCGTCTAAGTCATTTCCCCTGCGCCATGCACTCCTTTTGGTTTAATTCTTGCGGCCTTTCGCCGCCATGGAAGCGGATAGGACGTTTCCTGTCGGTCGCGTCACCAGTCCCGCCCCGCCGCCCGCAACACCGCGTCGATGCGGGGGGAGCGGATCGGCGTGGGGGTGAGACGCACCGGGTCGGTGTCGTCCGTGAGGTCTTCCCACTCGGCATCCCAGGCGTCGCGTTCGGTCGAGGCGAACGTCCAATGCATGTGGGCGCAGGCGAACGCATCGCTTTCCCACAGCGTCACCAGCGGGCAATAGAGGCCCGCCAGCAGGGCGATGCGGTCGATGCGGATGTCCAGCGTCATCGCCCGACCATATCCCCCCTCCTCCACGACAAAGCGGACGCGGTCGCCCTCGGGGAATCCATGGAAATCCACATACCACCCCTCGACATCCATGGAGATGCGGCCAAAGCTGCCCCCGGCCAACCGCTCCAGCCAGTCGAGAAGGGCGGGAATGGGATCGAAAACCTCGCTCATCGAGAACGCGATGACGCACTCCCCGGCCCGGATCGTGGTGTCGATCCAGCCGAATTCGGGCAGCGCATAGGTCACGTCCAGCCGGTCCACGGCGATGGTCGGGCCGGGAAAGCGCCGGTCGCGTTCATGGGGGGCGTGCCAGCAATCCGCCGCCGCGTCATGCCCCCAGCCCGCGCGGTAGGCGGTGCCATGAAAGCAGTTCTTGGGCGTGAACGGTTCGTCCGCCGGGACACGGAGCGTCCAGCGTTCGATTTCGACCAGTTCGGCCACCGCCACGCCGCGTTGCGCCAGCGCTGCCCGGAAACCGTCCGCGTCCTGGGTGCTTTCCTCCAGATGCCAGCCGTCCCGGCCGACGATCCGCGCGGCATGAAGCCAGACCGCCACCTCCTGATCGTCTCGCCAAGGCTGCCGGGTCATGCCGATGTTCCCTTGTTCAACCACCAAGACCACGAAGATCACAAAGAACAAAACAATCTTGGTGGTCTTCGTGATCTTCGTGTTTCACCCCCCTCACCCCACCGAGAACACTTTCATCACCTCGTCGCCCAGGTGGTTGATGACCTTCACCGCGATGCGGCCGGACGACGGTTTGTCAAAGGGGCGGCTGGTGTCGCTGTTCAGGGACGCCCAGGCTTCGGCGTCGATTTCCGCCTTCAGGGTCGTGCGCAGGGATTTGTACGGGTCGGACGCGCCCAAAAAATAGGCGTGGCGGACGAAGAAGCTCTCCTCGTTGTAATCGGTGTCGATGAACCAGACGGCAATGGTGTCGGGGCCGCCCGATTCGATCTCGCCGGTGGAGGGGTGGAAGACGTCGATGCCCTTGATCTTCACCCGCAGGCGGCCATCGGCGTCCTTCAGGATGTCAAGGTCGGGTTCGCCGAACACGACGAACAGGTTGCCCGATCCCGTCGTCTTGAGGTCGCCGCCCATGTGCAGGTCGGGGTTCATCCGCGCCTTCAGCACCGGGATACGGCCCAGCTTCTCGAAATCGGCGGATTGGGCGTCGTAGTTGAAGGCGCAGGCCACCACCACGTCAAACCCGGCGTCGCCCGCTTCGCGGGCTGCCGCCACCAGATCGGCGCGCGACACCGTGCCGAACTCCGGCCCGATCAGGATGCCCGCGCGGCGTTCGCGCTCGCCCTCCATGTAGCGGCCCTCGGCGGCGATGAAGTCGCCCGGCCAGGGGGTCAGCGATGTGAAGGCGATGCGGTCCTGCTTGTGCGCCTGCTGCACCCCGGCGGCCCGCAGATTGTCGAGGATCATCGCCGCGAAGTCGTCGGGTGCGAGGTCGGACGGCTTGCGCTTGCCTTCCGCCGCGTCGAGCAGGTCGACCAGTTCGTCGTCCTCATCCACCGCCAACACGCGGTGCGGCGACAGGCTTTCCACCGTGAAGGGACCGGCGACGCGGACCTTGTCCTTGTCGACATAGGGCTTGTCGTAAAGATACTCGAACTCCGCCTTGGCGGCGATTGAGGCGTCGATGTCGCGCTGGCGCTTGATGCGGGCGGCCCAGAACTCGGCGTGCAGCCGTTTCGCCGCGTCGGGCCAGTTGGGATCCGGTTCGCGCGGAACCTCCCATTCTTCGAGCGTCTGCGTGTCCTTTGTGGTCTTGGTGTTTGAGGCGTTGGTTGAAACACAAAGCGCACCAAGATCACGAAGAAGGGGGGCGATGGTCTTCTGCGCCTCCTCCCAGATCACGTCGATCTCGGCGTTGTTGGCGATGGATTTCAGGGTGATGTGGGGCACCCGGTCATAGACGAAGCCCAGGCGGATGTCGCCGCGCGTGGGGGCGTCCTTGGGCGGGGTGCGGGTGATCTCGCCTTCCTTGATCTGGCCCTCGCGGCTGTCGGCCAGCAGGTAATAGGGATAGCGCGCGCCCATGATGCGGGCGCGGGCCAGCGCCAGCGCCACCCGCGAGGTGTCGATGGTGATCCATCGCCGCCCCCACTGCTCGGCGACATAGGCCGTCGTCCCCGACCCGCAGGTGGGATCAAGCACGAGGTCGCCGGGGTCGGTCGCCATCAGGATGCAGCGTTGAATAATTTTCTCGTTTGTTTGAACTACATAAGTTTTATCTCGCGTACCCATCGAATCAAGCCACACATTAGTCTGTGGCGCATACCCGAAATCTGAACGAAACGCTCTATATCTAATGCTGCTTTCTTTTGGCAATAGCCTATCAGATTTTATGAGACGATCAATCCCAATTCTTGCAGTCTTCCAGCTATTATTTTTCGCAGGTTTGAATTCGCGCCCTTGATATTCAATGGTAAATACCTGTGTAGCGAACGTACCACCCCCAGTCAGCGGATTCGCGTTTTCTTCGTAATCATCTTCTTTTTCTATAAACAGAGATCTATATTTTACAGAACTAGAATTTTTTGAATAAAATAGAATATAATCGCAGATTGGCTCAAGCGTGCCGCCTTTTTGATTTCCTGTAGTGCGGTAGATAATTGTTGTGACACAATTCTCATCCCCAAACACCTCGTCCATCAGCGCCCGCACGCGATGCACGTTCTCGTCGCCGATCTGGACGAAGATCGAGCCGCTGTCGGTCAGCAGGTCGCGGGCGACGGTCAGGCGGTCGCGCAGATAGGTCAGGTAGGAGTGGATGCCGTCGCGCCATGTGTCGCGGAAGGCGCGCACCTGCTCCGGCTCGCGGGTGATGTGGTCCTTGTTGCCGTCCTTCACGTCGCGGCTGGTGGTGGACCACTGGAAATTGCTGTTGAACTTGATGCCATAGGGCGGGTCGAAATAGATGCACTGGACCTTGCCGCGCAGCCCCTCGCGCTCCGCGAGGCTCGCCATCACGGCAAGGCTGTCGCCCAGCACCATGCGGTTGGTCCAATTGGAGTCGTGCCGGTAGAACTCGGTCGCCACATCCTTGGCGGGCAGGCCGTTGAAATCGGCGAACAGGTCGAAATTGCTCCCCTTGGGCTTGTTCGCGTCTGCCCGCGCGCGGGTTTCGCGCTTCAGGTCTTCGATCAGAACCTTCGGATGAACCTTCTCCTGGATGTAGAGCGGCGGGGCCTGGACGATCAGGTCCGACCAATCCTGGTCATCCTTGCCGCGCCACACCAGTTGCGGATCGAGATCGCGGTTGCGCCGTTCATAGGCGACGCGCACGGGCGCCTTGTCGGCCTCGTCCATCACCGACTGCAACTCCGCCGTCGGGATCAGCCGCCGCTTGGCGTCGGTGTGACGGATGGTCTCGATCTTCTTTTCGGCCATGTTCGATTCCCGTTATGAAACACGAAGACCACGAAGGGCACCAAGATTTCTTATTCTTCGTGATCTTTGTGGCCTTCGTGTTTAATCCCCACTCAGCATTTACGATATGAAACACGAAGATCACGAAGGGCGCTAAGATTTTTCATTCTTTGTGATATTTGTGGCCTTCGTGTTTAATCCCCTCTTCACAGCACCATACGCTTGATGCCGTTCTTGAAAAGCTTGACGTTGAAGGTCATCAGCAGTCCCAACCGGACGCCAGACAAACGCATGTAGGTGAGAAGCTGCGCCTCGTGGATCGGCAACAGCCCCTCTGCCGCCTTGACCTCGACGATGACGCTGTCTCCAACCAGAAGGTCGATCCGATAGCCAGCGTCCAACTCCTCGCCATCGTACCGGATCGGCATAGGAACCTGTCGCCGCACGGTAATGCCACGCTTTCCGATTTCATGGGCAAGGCAATGTTCATAAGCCGATTCCAGAAGTCCCGGCCCAAGCGCCGAATGGACCCGAAATCCACTGTCGACCACTTCACGGGCGATGCGTTCGACATGATCCGGGATTAGGGTGGGTGTCATCAGGTTAACCACGCGCGCGTCGCCAGCAGCTTGCGCGATTTGTTGCCGGTCACCGTCCAATCGCCGTCGCGGATGACGCTTCCCAACCGCAGGGCCATCTTGCGCTGACGGCGCAACCCGTCGAACAGCCCCTTGCGGAAGGTCGCCAGATCGCTCTGTCCGAAATCGATCTGGCGGTTCATCAGCGGATGGTGAGCCTGCCCGGTGTACGGAGAGGCATCATAGAAGTAGATCCGGTAAAGATGCTGCTGCCACAGCTTTCCGTCATAGCCGGTCAGCATGCGGATGTGGGTCCGGCACATCCATTTGATGCAGGTCAGCACCCGTTCCGGCGTGTCGCAATTGTGCGGGGGAACGATCTTCGGCAGGCGCTTCAAGAAGTAGCCGCCGTCGATCAGAATGGCGATTCGGCGCAGGCTCATGACCGGGAAGCTCCGGTGGACAGCGCGCCGACGATGCCGGAAAAACAAAAGCCCCAGGGTTTCGGCGCACGCTCTGAATCATCGAGCAGGCCTACTCCCAAGGGGCGGATGTGAGTCACATATAGCGCGGGAATCCGCGTGCGGCAATCGCCATGTGAAAGTTCGGCCCGAATTGCCACCATTTCGTGCTGCATGGTTACGCCATCTCCGTCCGGCCGACCGATTCGACCAGCGCCGCGAACGCTGTTTCCATCTCATAGACGGCGGTGAACTCGACGAAGGCCCAGCGGCCGAAGCTGCCCAAATTGTTCACCCCCGGCACCCAATAGGCGCGCATGGTGTCCGCCTTGTCCTTGGCGTCCTCGCCGCGATAGCCCTTCACCTCGACGATCAGGTTCAGCGGGTCTTGCGCGCCGCGCCCGTCGTCGATGCGGACGATGAAGTCCGGCAGGTAGCGGCGCGGGGTGGAGCCGTGGCGATACGGCACCTCGAAACCCAGGACGTGGTTCTTGACATAGGACAGGACGCGCGGATGGGCTTCCACCACCCGACACAGTTCCGCCTCCCAATCGCTGTCGCAGACCACCCAATTGATGTGACATTTGCGCGGGTCGGTCTGCCAGCGCGTGGTCTTGGACGTTGTGAAGCTGACGAAGGCGGTGGAGCCTTTGGGGTTGTAGCTGTCGAGCACCGCCTTGACCGGCCGGTCGCCGACATGCGCCAGCGTGATGGCGGCGGTGATCCGCTCCGCCGCCATGTCGGCGATCTCCCGGTAGATCACCTGCGCCGGATAGGTGCCGCCGGTGCAGCGCAGATAGCCACCGTCGAGCCACTGCTTGGTGATCCGCTTCAACTGGCCGAACAGGTGGAGCTTCGGCTCGGCGCCCGGATCGCGGAATTTCTGGAACAGCAGGTGGCGGGCCAGATGGAACAGGATGGTGGACTGGCGCATGTCCTCCAGATGGGCGACGGTCAGGTCCACGCCCTCGCCGATGATGCCCTGGTTCTTGGTGACGGACGGGCCAACCAGATCGGGGTTGAGGTCGAGCACCGAGTCCGGGCCGAAGGCGGCGGTTAGCCGCTCCTCCGGCAGTTCGACGCGGTAGCCCTCGACGCGGGGGAAGGTGATTTCCAGCGCGTCGCGGTCGGGGCGGACCGCCTGGACCGTCACCGTCTCGCGCGGTTTGGCGGGCGGGGCGATGACCGGCTTGGCGTTGAAGTTGAAGGGCACGCCGAGCACGTCGGCGTATTCGACATTGAACAGCCCTTCGCCGTTCAGGTCGTAGGACTGGCGCCGCAGGGCGCGGCCGACCACCTGTTCGCAGAGCAACTGCGTGCCGAAGGCGCGCACGCCCAAAACATGGGTGACGGTGTTGGTGTCCCACCCCTCGGTCAGCATGGAGACGGAGACGACGCAGCGGATCGACTCGCCGAGCTTGCCCTTCTTGCCGACGGTGTTCATCACCTCGCGCAGAAGGTCTTGGTCGGTGATCGCCTCCCCCCTACGGATGTCGCCGGTGCGTTCGACGATCTCGCGGCGGAACCGCTCGATCTCGTCGCCCGCCATGGCGCGAAAATCCTTGTCCAGCGCCTCGCCCGATTCCAACTGCTCGCTGTCGATCAGCAGGGTGCGTGGCCGGGCCAGCCGGTTGCCGAACTCGTCGAAATTGCGGAACAGGGGCAGACGCCCGTTCTCCAACGCCTCCGAACCATCGGGGTTGGGCCGGTGGAAGCCGGAGATGTAATCATGCACCAGCTTCGAGGTGGCGGTGTTGTTGCAAACGACGATGAAGACCGGCGGCACGCCGATCCCCGCCTGTTCCCACAAATCGAAGGTCTTGGCGTAATGGCCGTAGAGCGCTTCCAGCGCGGTCTGAAGCTCCACCGGGATCGCCAGCGGGTCGAGCGTCTTGCCAGCGCCGCGCCCGGCCTTGGGCATGCGCTTGCCGATGTGGGTCCACAGGTCGCGGAACTTCGGCACGTCGGCGCCGGGGATGTTGTCGGCCACCGGCACGCGGGGCAGCTTGACGATGCCGGACTCGATGGCGTCCATCAGCGAAAAGTCGCTGACCGTCCAGGGGAACAGGGTTCCCTCGGCATACCCGGAGCCATTCAGGAAAAAGGGCGTGGCCGACAGGTCGTAGACGGCGCGCAGGCCCAGCTTGCGCTTGACCGTCTCCAGCCCGGAAATCCACAGACGGGCGGCCTCGTTGTTGCGCTTGGCCTCGTCCTTCTCGTCGCCTTTCAGCGCGGCGACGCCATCGGTGCCGCCCTCTTCCGGGGGTTTCTCGCGGTAGCAGTGGTGGGCCTCGTCGTTCAGCACGACGATGGATTTCAGGCCCATCAGGTCCGGCATCACGCGCTGGATCATCTGGCCTTCGGTTTCCAGCGTGTCCAGATCGGGGCCGCGCCCCTTCAGCAGCGCGCGACCGACCTTGGAGACGTCCAGGCGCTCACGCCGCTTGAAGGCGTGGTAGTTCGTAATAACGATCTTGGCCCGCTCGATGTCGGCCAGCATGTCGCCGGGTACGATCTCACGATTGCGGTAATAGCTCTCCGGGTCGTTCGGCAGCAGCACGCGCAGCCGGTCACGGATGGTGATGCCGGGGGCGACGATCAGGAAGCCGCGCGAGAAGGACTTGGCGTTCGGGTGTCGGACGGCGTTGACAGTCTGCCACGCGATCAGCATCGCCATGACGGTGGTCTTGCCCGCGCCGGTGGCGAGCTTCAACGCCAGCCGCAGCAGGTCCGGGTTCGCCTGCTGGTTGGCGCCCTTGATGTGCTGCCAGATCTCGCCGCGCTGCGGGGCGACCTCGGTCAGCCAGATCGCGGTCTCGACCGCCTCGATCTGGCAGAAGAAGGGACGGACGCCCTGGAATGGATGGTGGCGCCAGTGCTGGAGCAGGCGGGCGGTTTCCGGCGTCACGCCCCAGTCGTTGGGGTTGGGCAGCCGCCGCCAGGATTCGACCTCGCTGCGGATCTTGTTGATGTAGGGGGTCGGATTGTACTCCTGCCCGTCATGGGTCAGGTCGGCGGTGCGGTCGAGGTCAAGGTTCGCCTGGGTCGGGCTGCGACGCTTTTTGGTCTTCGGGATCGGGCTGATGAGTTCCGAGCGGCGGCGATGCTCGACGATCCGGTTCGTCGGCTGGCCGTCGGCGTTCAACTCCCAATGGCGGGCAGGGTAGGCGTAGGGCGAGTTCAGGATCGGCCGCTCGAAAAACGCTTCGCTCATGCCCTTGCCACCGGATTAGCCAAAATTGCGGCTGGAGCATGCCACCGCAGGAACTGCAAGAGCAAGTGCAACCGGCTGGTGCAGTTCGCGCCTCGGTCGTTGCGGCGCGCGTCGGCATGGCCGCCTGATCCGGTGGATGGGCTGTCTGCGCCAACCTATGGCGGCGGAGTGCAGGACACGCTCGGATAAATACCGGAAACAGCCACCGGGACACCGCCCATGACTCTTTCCGAAATCACCCGCCACATCGCCACCCGACACGGCCTCCGTCGAGGGTTCGTCAACGACCTGGATCGGCAGGCAACGCCGCACACGGTCGATCAGATCGGCCTGTCCTTCGACGCGATGGGATACCGTTTCGCGCGAGCGCATGGCGCGCGGCTGGGCTGGTGCCGGACATTCATCGACGCCGAATGGCACGTCGAACCGCTCAAGCGTGTCCATGGGGAGGACGTTGGCCGCCGCTTCCGCTTCGAGCGTGAAGAGGATGCGCAACGCTTTCGTCGCCGATTTCCCCTCCTTACAATGCCTGACGCCACACCGGCGGCATGTCGTTGAACTGTCACCACGCGGAGACGCATTCTCTGTTTTGGCATTGAAGTGATATAGCGCAACGCCCGGATGCCTTTCCCGACGAATATTGAAGGATTAGGCACGATATGGTACACTCATCGCCATGATACCTTCCGGCCCACTTCAATATCCCCCCTCTTCACCAAAGGCATCGGCCCCCGACGACCGGATCGAGCAGGCGGTTAAGGCTCGCAACGATCTTCGTCGGGGTGTTCTCCCATTGCTCGATGAGCAGACCGAGATCGCTCGGGCGCAAGCGGTGATGCGGCGACAGGAGTTCGAGGGGGTGAAGGAGGCTCATCGTCCGGTCCTCGATCAGTTCATGCGCGATACGCTCGCCGAGTTTCGCCGTGAGCGCGGCCCCCGGTTTGGTGACAGTTTCGGCGCGCACTACCTCGTGTCGCTCATCGCCCACCGGCGCTTTGACGAGTATCTGGAACTGCACGGAATTCGGCTCTCCGAGGGTGGCGACGGCGCGGTGAACGGGAAGCCTTCCGACGGAGAACCAGCATGACCGCTCAGATTGAACGGGTGTTCGTCTACGGCTCGTTGAAGCGAGACTTCCACAACCACCATTTCCTTGAGGAGGCGACCTTCCTGGGCGGGGCCACGACGGCGCGCAGCTTCGACCTGTGGTCTTTGGGAGCCTTCCCGGCGGTGACGCAGCCGGGTCGGTTCCACGTTACCGGCGAGTTGTATGGCGTCGACCGCGACACGCTGTCCGAACTCGACCTGCTGGAGGGGGAAGGCACCCTGTACAAGCGCAAGGCGACGGAGGTTTCCATTGAGGAACGGGGCACCCTGCGAGCCTGGATCTACGTGCTGCTGCACCGCGAGCCGGGAATGCGGCCAATCCAGCCGCTTGCGTGCGGGATCACCAAGGCATGGAGCGAGCGGCACGCCATCCTGCTGTCGGCGTGACCTTCAATCAGAAGGTTGACTGTGATGATCGTCACGCCGCGCACCAGCACGTCTCATCCACTGGAAATCGCGACAGTTGTCGCACCGAATGGGGGTGCCGTCGGTTTTTCGATGTGTCCAGGCCGCCAGGACCGCGACCCGATCAACGGCGGTTGGAACCGGGATATCGACTTGGATCTGGCGCAGATCACCCATTGGGGTGCGACCATGGCAATCGGCCTTTTGGAAACCCGCGAGGTCCGATGCCTCGGGGTTGGGCGCATACCGGATTTGGCCGAACGGGCAGGGATCGCCTTCCTTTGGCGGCCGGTCCCCGACGGAGGCATCCCCCAGGACGACGAACCGCAATGGTCCCACATTGCGGAGCGCTCCCGGCGGCATTTGGGCCATGGCGGCCGGGTGCTGTTCTTCTGCCGTGCTGGACGCAGCCGCAGCGCGATGAGTGCCGCCTGCCTTCTGACCGACCTTGGAATGCAAGCTGATGACGCCGTCGCCGCCGTCCGAGCCGCACGCCCCGGCGCGCTGCAATCGGCGGAGCAGGTCGAGTATGTTCATCGAACGGCAGGCGCTTTCGCATGCGTCTGATCTTGGCCGGTCAATGCTCTTGCGAAGTAAATTGACCAATCGACGACGTGTTGAGTATAAATACTTGTGTCCATGGGAAATGACCGCATCCCAGCGGTAAAACGCAGACCGGGTTGTTGGACCGGCGAGTATGAGGCAGGACAGCCGACAAGTCGGACTTACACGGGTCATGACATCCGAGGTAAGAAACGGCCGCTTGGCGAAGCAATTTTCGCGAAAGGCAAGAAATCAAGAGGATAGTTCTGTCTTCGCTTTGACAACTATCCGCATGCGCGTGGTCCTTCCATCGCTGCGCGCATGAGCTTGCGATCCAATCGCATTACCGTTTGGCAACAACGTTCACCGAGGCGCAAGGCCCCGGCCGACGAGCGGCGTCCACCATTTCCATGGTCCGACCGCCCGGCCGATCAGCCCCGAGCCTCCACGACAACCTGGAACGTGCCGAGAGCGGGCCGTCACACGCTGGTACCGGGAAACCACCAGCACCGCCATAAACGCGGTCGCGGCTGATGGAACAACTGACAAACTCAGGGTGCAAAGTTCTCCCCCGCTGCTGAACCATGACGAGTGCGTTCAGCGCGGGGGGATAGAATGCAACATAAATCTAGGGTGACAGGAGAGATTTATTACACAGAATGCCAAACAAGACAATTCACGCGACGTCGAGCGAATGCGAGCATCGCGAGCATTCCGCGAAGACGAAGCGTGAATTGTAGGTGGACGCGAGCGAGCGTGCGAGCGAGTGGACGCCTCCTTGACATGCAGATGTGGTCATCATGTGGTGATCTGATCCACCAGATCAGAAACCAATGAGAGATCGCTCCGTCCGCGACATCATTCGGCGATCTGGGCATGGAGCGCTGGAAACACCCCATGCCCGATGCACGTCAATGGCGTGCTGCGTGCGCCTCCACATCTCCGCTGGACCGGCGCGATCCACCAGGACGCCACGCGGAGGGATCCCGATCTGGAACCAGCGGCGCGACATCTGGAGAGATGGTCTTGCGCGCCAGTTCGCGTTCATGCCACGCCGCCACCTCTTGAAAAGGCCAATACCGGCGGCCTGTTTTGGTGTGCCGGTGAGGGCGCGGAAACGGGTTCTCCGACATCGGTCGGTTCAGGTACCGGTGGAGCGTGGTGCGGCTGGCCACGATGCCACGCAACTTCAGTTCGGTGCTGTCAACCCATCCGCTCTCCGCTTGGATGGTCTGGTTCATGCTCATGTCAAATCCCGGCGGCAATGTACCGCATCAGGGTTTCGGTGCCTCGCGGCTCCGGCGTCTGCGGCCGCCCTCCTCCAATGGAGCGAAAGCATTTCTGGCCTGTCCGCCGCCATTCGGCAGCTTCGTCTTCCAACCGAGGAGGACTCACAGCGGCCACGGGGGTCGCTGGGGGTGGAACGCAAGTGGACTGTATCACCCTCCATCCCTAAAACACAAAATCATTCGCTTACCCGAAGCCCCAAGATGCTCGCCTCGACTGAGCCGCCCGATTCTTGTCTTCGACGCCGCAGTTCAGTCTCAACCTCCTCAAGGATCAGATCCTGCCACTGTGTCAGCAGAGCCAGCATTGGCTCAATCCGGCGGCTCTGGTCATACCGCCACGTCACGCCAAGCTGGTTCTCCAAGGCATGCGACAGAAGACGGCTGACGATGCTCGGTTCGGCGTTCAGGCGATCACCGACCTCCGTTGCGAACGCCGTCCGGAAGTCGTGGATGTTCCAGTTTTCCGGCAAGCCCTGACACCGCTCTCGAAGCCGCACCATCAGCGATTGCCAACCCGCGAAAGACGTGCGCCCGGCGGTGACGGAAAACACGAACTCTCCGCCCACGCCCTTGAACGTCTTCATTTCTTCCAACATCGCGACCGCCGACAGTGGCAGAGGCATCATCTGCGGTCTCTTGCCTCCTTTCATACGCTCCGCCGGGATATCCAGCCTTGGCCCGGTGAACGCCGTGACGTCGAACTGAACGACATTCGACCCGGTATCCAATCCGTTCACTTCGGGCCAACGCAAACCAGTCATCTCTTCCCGCCGAAGCGGCAACAGCACGAGCAGACGGGTCAAATTCCGCACATGCGGTGGCTCGTCAGTAACCGCAATCCAGATGCGCGCAAGATGCCCGACCCTCAGCACGCGCTTGGTCCCGGCATTCAAGCGCACTTTGCTCGGTTCGACGGGAATTGGGCGCCTGACCAGCGGTGCGGCACCAGAGGGCAACACCCCTTCTTCCGTTGCCCATCGCAGAAGGCTGTTGATCTGTGTGTAGACGCGGTTCGGCATCACCGACACGCGCCGTTTCGTCCCATCATGCTGCCTGTTGCGCCCGTTCGGTGCTTTTGATGACCTGCGCTCGACCACAGGCCCGTCCGCTTTGGCCGAAGCCTTCTTCTTCAGGGACGCAAGCAACTCAGACAGATCCTTCTGCGTCACATCGATCAAGCGGTGCTGACCAAGCACCGGCAATACGTGATTGCGGAACATGCCTTCCACGTTCTTCACGTAGGCCGCTTTCCGACCGATCCCGGTAAGATGGTCCACGAACTGCTTCACCGCCTCGGCGACGGTGGTCGTGGACATCGGGGTGAACGCCGCACTCGTCACGGTGGGATCGCGACCGATGCTGACCTGTGCCGCCGCCTCCGTCGCTTTCCGCCGAGCCTCGGCCACGTTCGACGCATCAAGCCGCATCGAACGGAAGCGGCGTTTCCCTCCGGCCTCCGACTTGGGACGCCACTTGAAGTAGAAAGACCGGCGCCCATTCGGAAACACCCGAGCGACCAGACCTGCCTGTTTGGAATCCGTAATGTCAACTGGGCTGACCAAATGCTTGGCTGCAAGATCATCCAGCTTGCGATCCGTCAGGTTGGTTTTCCTCTCCATCCGTGGAAGCCCGCCCGGCGTCAACGCTTTCGTCCCGTTCGCTCCATCGATACCGGCTGGGGATTGCATCGTGTCGTCGTCCACCGGGAGATCGCTGCTCTGCATGTGTTTTGTCCGAACCTGCCAGGGTAGAAGCTCCGTGGCACAGGTTGTGGCACATCAGAGCCACGCACACGGTCGCATTCCACACCTGTATCGCACAAGCGTCATCCAAGAACCAATATTGATTTCAATCTGTTGAGAAGAACACGGGAATGCGGGCGAGGCGTCGCCGGTACACATCTTTCAAGTCTCCCAGACGTGAAGCCTCCCTGTTCAACTCGCCGCTAGGCCACCCGGCTTAGCGGCGGTTTTTTTGTGCGCAGGGATTGCGCCGCAAAAAGAGGCGGCAGCGCTTTTGCCCAAACCAGCGGCGCCCCGTCGCGCTTGATTGAAAACGCGCCACGGTTAAAATTGCCTGCGCAGAGCGCCATCGCGTGAGAAGGCCGTCGGTCTGAATCTGTCGGGTGATCGCGGAAATTCTTCCGCGCCCTCTTGCAGGACGGCCAACGCGCCCTCATCTGGTCGCGGTCTGGGAACGCCCTTCGGCGCCCGCTCACCATCCTCCCGCGTTTCCCGGAGCTGCCCGCCCCATGTTCGACCTGCTCGCCGACCCGAATGTCTGGGCCAGCCTTCTGACGCTGACCGCGTTGGAAATCGTGCTGGGCATCGACAACATCATCTTCATCTCGATCATGGCGTCGAAGCTGCCCGCCCACCAGCAGCACAAGGCCCGTCAGGTCGGTCTGGCGCTGGCGCTGCTGACCCGCCTGATGCTGCTGGCCTCCATCGCCTGGGTGGCGCAACTGACCCAACCGCTGTTCACCATTCTGGGCTGGGCGGTGTCGGGGCGTGACCTGATCCTGATTGGCGGCGGCCTGTTCCTGCTGGCCAAAGGCACGCTGGAGATTCACCACACGGTCGAAGGTCATGAGGAGGCGGGGGCGGCGCCCAAAATCGCCAGCTTCCGCTCCGTCGTCATCCAGATCATGTTTCTGGACATCGTGTTCTCGCTGGACAGCGTCATCACGGCGGTCGGCATGTCCGATCATCTGCCGGTGATGATCGCGGCGGTCATCATCGCCATGGCGGTGATGCTGTTCGCCTCCGGCCCAGTCGGCGATTTCGTCAACCGCCACACCACGGTGAAGATGCTGGCGCTGTCCTTCCTGCTGCTGGTCGGCGTCGCGCTGGTCGCCGACGGCATCGGCTTCCACATCCCCAAGGGCTATCTGTATTTCGCCATCGCCTTCTCGGCGCTGGTCGAATCGCTCAACCTGATGGCGTTGACCCGCCGAAAGAAAGCGGCGGGGCACTGAGGCCCCGCCGGGTTTCGATCCAATCCCGTCAAAAGCAGGCGACGGTTCAGGCCGTCGCCTGTTCGGCCATCAGATGCTCATACGCCACCTTGAACAGGTCGCGGATCGACACGATGCCGACCGCGCGTTTGCCCTGGGTGATCGGCAGATGCCGGTAATGCTTGGAATGCATCAGACTCAACGCCTCGTCCGCGTCGGCGTCGGGCGGCAGGGTGTCGGGGTTGCGGGTCATCACGCTGGCGACCTCGACCGTCGCCGGATCCAGATCCTTTGACAGAACCTTGTTGTTCAGGTCGCGCTCGGTGACGATGCCGACCAGCGCGCCGTGATTGACCACCAGCACCGCGCCGATGTTGTTGTCGGCCATCATCTTCGACACGGTGGCGACCGAGGTGTCTTCCGACACCAAAATTAGTTCCTGCGATTTGACGACGTCCGGGACGAGTTTGCGCTTCATGATTCCCCCATTTTGTTGTCCCGCACAGTCGGTTGTGCGGTGCGGGGGAACTGTAACCAAAGCGGATGATCGGCGGAAGCGACGGCCGGTTATGGAAATGGACGCGTATTGTCGCAGGTCCGCGCCTGCCCCGTTACGACGCCGCGCCCATTGACGCCACCGCCCTCACCCGCGCTTGCCGTCCGGCGATCCAGGCCCCCAGCGCCAACAGCAGCGCGCCCAAAACCACGGCGGCGGCGGCCCCCAGCAAGGCGGAGTCAAAGCTGCCGGTGCGCGCCACCACCAGCCCGGCGGGCAGCGGTCCGATGATCTGCCCGACCCCATAGACGGCGGTCAGCGCCCCGACCACCCGCGCCGACCCGCCGCTCGACAGCGAACGGCCCAGCGCGAAGGCTTGCGAAACGATGCCGACGAAGGTGCCGCCGAACAGCAGGGCCGAGACCACCGCCGCCGCTGGCGATCCGGTCATCGGCAGCAGGATGCCGACGGTCTGCGCCAGATGAGCCAGGATCAGCGCCCACCAGGAGCCGAAACGGCGGGCCACCGCCGCCCAGAACACCCCCGCCCCCATGGCGCCCAACCCGACGACGATCCAGGCGGCCTGACCGACGGCGGCGGTTTCCGGCATGGTCTTGAGGATCGACACCAGGAAGGTGCCCGACACGATGTAGCCGCCTCCCTCCAGAAAATAGGCGACGGTCAGCAGCAGCAAGGGAAGCGACAGCGCCGCCGCCTTGCCGCCGTCCGCTCCAGCCTCGGCCACCTTTGGCGCGGCGACCGGCGGCGGGTCCGTCACCCACAGCGCGGGCAGCAACCCGGCCACCGCGCAGATCCCACCCAACGCCAACCAATCGCCATGCCAGTCCAACCGCCCCCCGATCAGCGCCACGAACAGACCCGACGCGGCGATGCCCACCCCGACCCCAGTGTAGAGCCACCCGGCCCAGCGCTCGCCCTGCGCGCGGACCAGCGTGTCGAGCACCATGGCGATGCCCAGAATGAAGATCCCGGCGCTCGACACGCCGGAAACGAAACGCAAGACGCTCCAGGGCGGCATCGCGGACGCCGCGTCGCCGAAATCCAGCCCCATCGCCGCCGTGCTGCCGACGCTCAACGCCAACGCCGCGCGGAAGACGGCGGTGCGGATGGGACCACGCGGAACCAACCCGGCCCCCAGCGCGCCCAGGAAATAGCCCAAATAGTTGAGTGAGGCGAGAAAGCCCGCCCCATCGGCCCCCAAGCCGGTCGCGGCCTGCATCGCGGGCAGGATCGGGGTGAAGGCGAAACGCGCCACCCCCATGGCGATGGCGAGCGCGATGACGCCGCCGATGAGCACGCGAAACATGGTGGGATCCGCCCGTGGCCGTAAGGAAAAACTTGGTGTCGCCAGCCATCATGATCGCGGCCCGTCGCTCATTTCCAATGAATTGTTCTGATGATACACTCCACTCTTAGTGATGGGAGACATGCGCAAAAAGCAGGCAATTCCATCGGCGGCGGGGCGTGGGCGGCGGAAAGGAAGCGGGCATGGATCTGGCAGGACTGCGCGTCGTCAAGGCGGTGGCCGACACCGGCAGCGTCAGCCGCGCGGCGGAAACGCTGCATTGCGTCCAGTCGAACGTGACGGCGCGAATCAAGCGGCTGGAGGAGGATCTGGGCGTCGATCTGTTCCTTCGGATGAGTCGCGGCATGGCCCCGACCCCGGCGGGGCGGGTGCTGGCCGATTACGCCGACCGCGTGCTGCGGCTGGTCGCCCAGGCGCGCGACGCGGTGGCCGACGCCGCCGGGCGCGGCGGGCGGCTGACCATCGGCGCCATGGAATCGACGGCGGCGGTGCGTTTGCCGCCGATCTTGGCGCGCTATCACGCCGACCACCCGACGGTTGAGTTGACCATCGCCCCCGGCCCGACCGAGACGCTGTTGATTGAGGTTCTGGCCGGGCGGATCGACGGGGCCTTCGTCGGCGGGGCGGTCGATCACCCCGATCTGATCGCCGTTCCGGTCTTTGATGAAGAGTTGGTGCTGGTCGAACCCGTCTCGGGCCTGACCAGCGAGTCCGGGCGCCACACGTTGATCGGCTTCGCGCGGACCTGCGCCTATCGTGGGCGGGCGGAGATGGCGATGCGCGACGCCGGGCGGGTGCCCTACCGGATCATGGAATTCGGCTCGCTCGACGCCATATTGGGGTGCGTGGGGGCGGGCATGGGCGTCACCGTCATGCCGCGTTCGGTGGTGGAGCGCGAACCCTGGCGCCGCACGCTGGCCTGGCGCCCCCTGCCCGACGCCCTGGCCCGGATGCCCACCCTGTTCGTCCGCCGCGTCGACAGCGTCGAGACGGCCAGCCTGCGCGCCTTCCTGGACGCGGTGTCCGAACATCCCGCGACGCAAGCGCCCACACCACACACAGGGTTGAAGAGCCTCGCGGCGGCGTGCTAGGGAGGCGCGGGTTGGCAATCCGGCGCGGCTTCCTCGGATAAGACGGATCCGAATCGTTCGGCTGGAACAGCGGAGAGAGAACATCATGCCTTACGTCGTCACCGACGATTGCATCAAGTGCAAGTACACCGACTGCGTCGAGGTCTGCCCCGTGGATTGTTTCTACGAGGGTGAGAACATGCTGGTGATCCACCCGGACGAATGCATCGACTGCGGCGTGTGCGAGCCGGAATGCCCGGCCGAGGCGATTGTCCCCGACACCGACGACCGCGCGACCAAGTGGCTTGAGCTGAACCGCGACTACGCCGCGAAATGGCCGAACATCACCCGCAAGAAGGACGCCTTGCCCGACGCCGACGAATGGAAGGGCAAATCCGGCAAGCTCGACCTGCTGTCGCCCAAGCCGGGTTCCGGCGCCTAAGTACGGAGTCGCGGGGGTTTCGCCCCCGTTGGCCAATTATGTTGCCATGCAAAATGGGCGGGTCGGCCATGGCCGGACGGTGGATAAAACCGTCCGGCGACCTGCGCGTTCCCTTTGTAACTTGGGCGTAACATCGCTATAATGCGCGCCCGGAGCCGGCCTTCGCGCCATTGCCGGTTTTCCCAACGTCCAAGGACCGAACCGATGTTTGCGATCGTCGTGGATGGATCCCATCCCCACGGCGCCACAACCGTCTCAAGGTCTTTTTTCGCTCCTTCCACCGGGGCGGCAAAATGGCGTGATCGCGAGAAGTGAGAGCCAACCCACATGTCGAACAAGCTTGACTTCGAGGCCGGCGACTTCGTCGTTTATCCGGCTCATGGCGTCGGTCGAGTCGAAGGGATCGAAACCCACAGCATTGCTGGCCTTGAGGTTCAGCTTTACGCGATCACGTTTGAGAAAGAGCGGATGACGCTCAAGGTTCCGGTGCCGAAGGCCCGCAACTCCGGCCTGCGCCGCCTGTCCACCAAGGACCGGATCAAGGTCGCGCTGGAAACCCTGCAAGGCCGTTCGCGCGTTCGCCGCACCATGTGGAGCCGCCGCGCCCAGGAGTATGAAGCCAAGATCAATTCGGGCGATCCGGTCTCCATCGCCGAGGTGGTGCGCGATCTGTACCGTGGCGCCGACCAGTCCGACCAATCCTACAGCGAACGCCAGATCTATCAGGCCGCGCTGGAGCGTCTGGCCCGTGAACTCGCCGCCGTCGAAATGATCGACGAGATGAAGGCGACGGAACGTCTGGAATCGGTGCTCTCCAAGGCCGCCTGATCTTAGGCGGTCTTTGCGTCAAATGCGTTGAAAACCGGCGCGGCCCGACCCGATGGATTGTGTCGCTAAGCCGCGCTTCCGGTTTCTCTTTTCAGCTTTGTTTCTGTCATGCAACGCGCCTACACTCCGCTGCGGAATCTTCCCCGGCGACGTGTGGGCGTTTGCACAGGCATGGCTGACCAGCAAAAAGTTGCCGACACCCGCTTTGCCGTTCTCGGGCGTCCTCGGCACATCTGGGCCATCGGGGCCATCCACGCCCAGCCCGATCATCTGGACGCGATGCACCACGCCATCGCCCAGCGTTTCCGCCCCGGCGACCGTCTGGTCTATCTCGGCAACATGATCGGTCGCGGCGACCGGGTGATCGAAACCATGGACCGACTGCTGGCTTTCCGCTGCGCCCTGTTGGGCGTGCCGGGCATGTTGGCGTCGGACATCGTTTATCTGCGCGGCGCGCAGGAAGAGATGTGGCAAAAGCTGCTGCAACTCCATTTCGCCCCCGATCCCCGCCATGTGCTCGACTGGATGCTGAAGCAGGGGCTTGGCCCGACGCTGGCCGCCTATGGCGGCACGCCGGAAGCGGGCATGGCCGCCGCGCGCGGCGGCGCGGTGATGCTGGGCCGCTGGACGCGCGAGCTGCGCCAAGCCATGCAGGCCCATCCTGGCCATGACGCGCTGTTCAACGCTCTGCGCCGCGCCGCCTACACCGGCAACGCCGACGGCTCCGACGCGGCGGCGGGCGGCGACGGCGGCGTGCTGCTGGTCAGCGCCGGTCTTGACCCAGCCCGTCCGTTGGGGGAGCAGGGCGACGCCTTTTGGTGGGGCGGCGGCGGCTTTTCCCGACTTGTCAGTCCCTATGGCGCCTTCAACCGGGTGGTGCGCGGCTTTGACCCGGCCCAACAGGGCGTGTCCGCCGGAACCGTCGGCGTCACGCTGGACGGCGGTTGCGGCTTTGGCGGTCATCTGGTGTGCGCCGGTCTGGATTCCTCCGGCGCCGTGCTGGAGCTGTTTCATGTCTGACCAGCGCGTTCCCGCTCAGCGCCCGGTGAAGTGGGCCGGGCGCTTTTCCAGGAAGGCGGACATCCCCTCGCGGATGTCCTGGGTGGACGCGACGCGGGCGAACTGGCTGGCCTCGACCGCCAAGCCCTCGTCAATCGACAGATTCAGCCCCCGCGTCGTCGCCGCCAGACAGG